>CAYHFE010000427.1:0-7152 GCA_964355375.1 uncultured Verrucomicrobiota bacterium | reverse complement strand
CTCGGCTCGTAACGTCACCAGGCTCCACGCCGGAACTTCAACCGAAGCCGTGACTGGCTTTCCGGCCGTCTCCGAATTGTCGCTCATAAACACCGACGTGGGTGCGGGCGCAGCCCACTCCAGTTTGACGGATTCCGTTTTGCCCGAAGCCCCGAACAGCCGGATGATCCAGGCTTTGCCATCGTCGCTCGGTTTGAAGGCCGTGACCTGCACGGAGGCGGGCGAGACTTGCAATCGCGGTTGGCTGGGCACTTCCCCGCGAGCGGGCGCGACGACGAGTGCTTGACCGCACTCCAACCCAACGCGCGAAGCTTGCGCGGCGTCGAAAGCACCGTCGTGAGGAAAGATGAAATACCGGAAGAGGGTGGGACCATCCTGCTCGGCTCGGTAATTGGTATGCCAATGATTGTTCATCGCCCACGAATAAATCGTCTGCGATGGCTCGAGGCGATTGAGCCAGGCGCTCGGGTTCGAGAGTGAACCGATCAAATTCGCGGTCACTCCGCCGACCTCAACGAGCGGAGCATCGGGCGTCAGCCAAGTCACGCCGAAGTCTTGGTTGGAAATATCGACCCACCGTTGCACGGTGAACCAATTCTTGCACGAACCGGCGATTTGATCCTTCTCGGGACGCACCACGCCCCACGGCACATCCATTCGCACCTCGCCGTCCGGAACCTGGAAGCCAAAGCCAAAGTGAACCCCTTCCTTAGTTCGCACCGCCTTCTTGTCCACGAGGTTGATGATCTCGACGTAATTGCGCAGCGCATGCACACGAATTTCGCGACTCAGTTGGTTGCAGCCGGGCGCAGCGGATTCGACAAGCAGCGACGCGACCAGCGGTCCACGCTCTTTGACGGAGATTCGCACCGGACCGCTGCGCTGAAGTCCCTTGAGGTCGCTGCCCGGGAGATAAAGATACTCGTTCAACGCTGGCGCGGCGTTTGTCTTGACCAACTCTCGTCCGGCCCAAATCAGACTGACGATGGCTCCGCTCTGGGGATCCACGCGCAAGGTCAAACCCCGGCTGATGCTTGAATCCGCGGTGATTAGTGTATTCCCCTCGGTGCGGGCGCCCATGAATCGGGCCTGAACCGCCGGGCCTTCGGTGACGTAATACCGATGGACGCCGTAGCCTTGCCAGCCGGCGCGGAAAATCAACTCACCCGAAGCGATCCTTTGGGCCGGAATCACCGTCTCGCTCGTGAGCGAGTCCCGGACAACGTCGCCGGACCGCGAAAGCTCTTTCGGCACCACCACCAAGGCGTCGGCATAGCTCGACGAGGTCGTATTGACCACGTCGATGACGTCCCGTTTCTGGTTGGCCGCCGGCGCTGGTCTTTCGCCGCGAGCCGTGCTGGCCTTTTCGACCAGTTGTCGCGACTGCTGGTCGCCATCCAAGGCGAATGCTTGCTTGATCGCCCATTGGCTTTTCACGAACGGATCGTCGGGTTGACTGATGCTATTGTGCGCGCCCCAGGTGTGTTCGTCGTAGAGCACGACATTGCGCCAGGCCCGATAAAAATCCCCGACCGGATAGGCTTGGGGATTGAAGAGAGCGAACAAGGTCTCGGCCTGAACCAGGCGTTCCGCCGACGCCCGGTTGAGCGCGGTTTCGCGCGCGCTGGAAGCGGCGCCATCTTCCCAATAGGGCGTGAAATCTCCCTGGGCCGTCGGCAGTTGATCACCGTAGCGTTTCTCGAAATCGCGGAACATTTCCGCCGTGGTGGCGATGACCAGTTTCGGGAACGCGTGCGTCTCGTTCCATTGCTTGACGGTGTCGGCGAAGTTCACGTCCGGCGCGCCGTTGTCGCCGAGGCAATGGCGGACCTGCACGAAGTCGTAGGCGTAGCCGCCTTGCTCGAGGCGGGTGAGGTAATTCAGCAGGTTTTCGCCGGAACTGAAAACCCGGTAATATCCGGTCCCGGTCATCCACACGAGCAGTTTGTCCCGGCCGTTGGGTCCGATCCACCAGAACGGTTTGTCGCCGCGCGCCGCAATGGTGTGGCCGATGCGGTCGCCGCCATTAGGCCCAATCGAAAAATACTTCACGCCAGTGTGGGCGAAGGCGGAAACCGTGCCCCAGGTGTAGCCCGGGACGTCGGTAATCATGGCCGATTCCACGGGCACGCCCGTCCGTTTCGCCAGCTCGGGTCCCAGCCGGAGCATTCGGAGCAATTCCTCGGGCCGGCACAAACCCGTGAGCATATTGCCGTAGAGCGCATCCAAACCGATCTGCCCAGCGCGAACGGCCTCGAAGAAGGCCTGGCGCTGTTCGCGAGTCGCTTGTTGCAGGTAGCCATCGACCGCCCAGAGCACTTCGACGTTCCATTTGAAGCGAGATCCGGGAGGGTAGTGGGCCGTCTTGCGTGCCGTTGCCATCGCCAATTCCAGGTATTTCCACTGCGCTCGTTCCACTTCCGTCTGCACATGCGTATAGCCAATATCCACGTGGGAATGAGGCAGCAGGTAAACAACCCATCGGCGGACTGGTTTGACGGTGAGCGTCTGCGAAGCGAGGGTCTGTCCCGCCGACTCGACCTGGACGGTGACCGCGGTTTCTTTGTCCACGGCCGAAATCGGCAACTCGAAACTCTGCGACGCCAAGCGCAAGGTCAGATTGGTCGCCTCCGCCCCATTGATGCGGACCAGCGCTGCTTGAGGATCTCCGAAATGGCGGACGGCGAGCTGGACGACCTGCCGCAGCCGACCCTCGCCTTCGATCAAGACCGGCGGCGATTGGATCGAGGAAATGGTCGTCCCCGTAACATCCGCCAACTCCAGACCAACCGGCGTTTCGAGCCCAATCCAATCGTAAAGCATCCAACTGCCGGAAGCGGTCGTGATGGCGATTTCATTGGGCCCGGCTCGGAGAAGCTCGGCGTTGAAAGAAATGTCGAACTTATGTTCCTTGCCCTGAGCCGGCTTCCCCGAAACCGATTCATCGCCCCCACCGCCGGGCAGACGCTGGCGAAAGGTCCGGCCATTGATCACGATCCGCAACTCCGGCGGCGCTTTGCTCTGGGTGTCCACCAAATCAATCCGCAGCTTGCCGTCGCCCGATTTCGGCGATGATTTCAAGCCAAAGAAGATCGTGAACGTGTGAGCTCGACCACCCGCCCAACCGTCGGCCGGACCCGGATGAACATAGGGCCAGTCGCGCTTGGCCTCGGAGCGGCCCACAACAAAAAAACCGTCCTCGCGGAATTCTCGATAACGGCCCGGAGCCAGGGCAAATTCCCGATCTTCATGGTCGGGCTGTCCGATTTGCCAGAGCAACGCCGTGGCTTCCGCCGCGTTCGCCGCCGCGATGCTGGCGGACAAGAGCCCGAACAACACGAAGCAGGCGGCCCCGACTCGGGCGAGCGGAGTCCGGACATTGGACAGCGTGAGCGAACGGGAGATAACAGGAGTTGGAGTCATGCGGTGAAGTCTGTGCCCCGCGAACTCTTCCGGACATGATACAAGTCAAATTCGCCAAAGCACGCGCCGGACGATCAGTCGGTTTCTGATTGAAGTCGTTGGGGTGGTAATTTGCCGCTTGTTCCCAGATTCCCCAGAGGATTATTATGAAGCTCATGATCAAATCCAAAACCACCCTCGATTCCATCTCTCGTCGAAGTTTCCTGGCCATCTCCGGTGCCATCCCCGCGGTCATGGCCGCTCACACTCTCAAGAACAGCGCCTCCGCCGCAACCGCGGCTTCCGACCCGGCCGCTTCCGTGAAGAGCGCGAAGAAGCCCCCCATCGGACTCGAACTCTATTCGGTTCGAACCGAATTGACGCGAGACCTTGCGAGCACCCTGAAGGCAGTAGCGAAGATGGGATACGAAGCGGTCGAGTTCTATGCTCCGTATTTCAGTTGGACGATTCCCTATGCCAAAGAGGTTCGCTCTCAGATCGACGACCTCGGGATGCGGTGCTACTCGACTCATAACTCGATGCAATCGCTCACGCCCGGTGACACCATGGCCAAGGCGATTGAACTCAATCAAATCCTCGGCACCCGGCACCTCGTGCTGGCGTCGGCTCCGGGCCGCCCCAAGGGAATTGAGGCCTGGAAGAAACTCTGCGAGCAACTCTCCACCGCCGTGGAACAACTCAAACCACACGGCTTGTCCGCTGGATTCCACAACCACCAAACGGAATGGACAGCCCTGGAGGGCGGCCAGCGCATCATGGACGTTATCGCGGCCAACACCCCGAAGGAGTTCGTGTTGCAGTTTGATGTCGGGACTTGCCTCGAAGCCGGCGTCGATCCGATCGCCTGGATCAAGGCAAATCCGGGCCGGCTCAAAAGCGTTCACCTCAAGGATTGGGCGCCGGGCAATCGAGCCGAGGAAAAAGGCTATCGCGTCCTCTTTGGTGAAGGCATCGCGCCGTGGAAAGAGATTCTCGCGACCGTCGAATCGATCGGCGGAGTGGAGTATTACCTGCTGGAACAGGAGGGGAGCCGGTTTTCCGAATTGGAAACGGCCCAGCGTTCTCTGGAGGCCTGGAAGACGCTGCGCGCGAAAGGGTGAGGGCTTCCTCGACTCCGCTGGACGCAAATGCGGACTTGGCCAAGCGTGCCCGAGTCCGCCGGGTCAAACCCTCACTTGAACAGACGCGCGACGACTGTTTCAGCGCGCAAGATCGTGGCGTTGAGCTGAGCGACTTCCGCATCCAACCAGGATTTGGTTCGAACGTCGCCGCTTTGAACGGCCACCAAGGCGCGTTGGCGGAGGGCTTCCAATTTGTGCTTGAGCAGAGAAATACGTCCAGGACCATCCCCTGCCACCACATTGCCCTGACCCTGACCCTGGCCGGAACTTGCTTTGAAGTCCTTGCGGCGGGTCCTGTTCTTGGGCGGATCGCGTCTTCTAGTTGTCCGCATAACGCTGCCGAAGCATCGCATTAAAGCGCGCGGCCTTGGCCTTGGCCCTCCGTTCCGTGCTCGGTTTCTGGAAATGCCGCCGCTTGCGCAACTGGCCAAACAGATCCTCACGCCCAAGCTGTTTCTTCAATCTGCGCAAAGCCTTGCCCACGTCTTCACCGCGCCTAAGTTTGATTTCGGTCATATCGCCCCCTCCATATACCAGACGACCACGGTTCCACGCCCTTGGTCAGATGAATGACTAATGCTGATAATGCGCTCTGGCATCAGCGTTTCCACGAACTCAGCCGTGGCCGACAACAGTCGATCCCATGTCATATCTCCCGAACCGCGGAAGACCTTATAGACAACTTTTTTTCTCTCATCAGACATAAATCTTTGGTTTCAGCCCACTTGGACATTGAGTTCTGATTCTCATCGACTCGGAGCGTCCAGGGCCACGTCGTAACGAGCCTCGGAGAACTTCAATAAAATCCGCACGTCGCCAAGCCCACCGTGCAAACACCGGTCGAGCGCGGCGATGGAACTGTCAAAGCAGCGAGCCGTTTGCAGGTTGCCAGTCCAATGCCCGTCTTCCGTCAGATAAAGCAAATGCGCGCGATGCTGGATCAGAACCCTCATGGGCGGTCCACTTTCATTTTCAGAGCGCAATACTTCCGGATTCGTTGGGATCTCTTTCGTAACCCCAATTAAGGAAAGTCGCCCGCAGGCAACCTTGATTAGCGAAGGTCAAGAACCACTTCATCCTCGGCCAATCCCCTTCCCTGCGCAAGAAATCATTTGCAGAAATCATTGGCCGAACATTTGGCGGTTCGGCGGCGGCGCAGCTTGGACGCCACCTCCAGGAGTGAAGCAGTGGCTCGGCCTGGGGCTGACCCGTTGCCCCATCGCGCTGGCGACCAGCTCTTCGCATTTTGGCTCAAGACACTGTCCGTTCGACGCATGTAGTCCCGGCTTTAGCCGGCTTTCACGCAGCGACCGGCCAAAGCCGGGACGACATACCTGCCAAGATGAGAATTGCAGGCCGGCGATGTTCGCGAATTGACCTCGATTCGGCGCCTCAAATAACGGCTGCAAAAGTCACCCTAACGCGTCTCCAGCTCCGATCCGGCAAACGAGAGCGTCTCGCCCAGCCAATCATCCATTCGCAGGACTTCATGCCGGCGTCGGAACGCTTCTCGCTGGCTGGTGTGTTGAGCCCAAGCGATCGCCGCCGCCGCCAGAACTTGCGAGATCTGAGAAGTCTGATTGAGCCGTCTCAGAAGAAGATTTCGGACCGTTTCCGGAAGAAAGCGACGGAGCAATTCATCCTCGAGGCTAATAAAGGCCTGGGCGCTTCCAGGATCGCCTTGACGCGCCGCGCGGCCGAAGAGCTGACGGTCCACTCGCTTGGATTCATGCCGTTCGGTGGCGATGACATGCAATCCGCCGAGTTCGGCAACGCCGGATCCAAGTTTGATGTCCGTGCCGCGTCCCGCCATATTCGTGGCGATGGTGATTCGTCCTTTCGCACCGGCCTCCGCGATAATTTGCGCCTCCTCCTGATGCCGCACCGCGTTCAGAAGCCGGTAGGTCAACCCCTCAGCCGTGAGGCCTTCCGCCAGTTTTTCGCTGGCCGAAACGCTCCGTGTACCGATTAGAATCGGACGGCCGGTCCGATGCATGGCACGCACTTCCTGGACAATGGTCCGCCATTTGGCCTCTTGGGTGGCGCAAACGCGATCTGGAAACTCTCTGCGAACACACGGCTTATTCGTCGGAATAGAGACAACCGGCAGACGATAAATCTGCCACAATTCGCCAGCCGCTTCGCGGGCGGTTCCCGTCATTCCGGAAAGCCGGTAATACAGGCGAAAATACCTCTGAAAACTGAGACGAGCCATGGTCTCCGTCGGGTCGGTCAGAGGCAGTTTCTCCTTGGCTTCAATCGCTTGGTGGATTCCCTGACGCCACGAGCGCTGGGGCATCGGACGCCCCGTGAATTCGTCGATAATCAGGACGCGATCCTCGGCCAGCACGTATTGTTTTCCGTTCTCATAGAACTCGCGCGCGGTCAGGGCTTGCCGGATCAATTCGCCCCGCCGTTGTTCCCCTCGCCATAATCCGGGAAGACTCGAACACGCGTTTTCGATCCGGAGGAGACCCGCCTTGGTCAGTTCAATTTCGCGGTGACGCGCATCGACCCGATAATCGGTCCCGGCCTCGAGAGGTTCGACGATGCCGCTGGCGATTTGAATGACTTCCCGCAACCCCTCGTTTTTTCGCAGAGTCGCAAT
>CAYHFE010000426.1:0-7153 GCA_964355375.1 uncultured Verrucomicrobiota bacterium | reverse complement strand
GTTGATGACAGGGACGCGCGGCTCGCGTGTCCCTGTGGGCGCCGCTGAACGCGGCTCGTCTCAACCTGGTTCAGAGTCCCAGTTTGAGCAGGTCGCCACGCGAAAACCGGCTCAAGCCGGGACTCCATCCGTCGAACGGACCGTGTCCCGGGCCAAAATGAGAGCCGCCACCATTCAATCAACGTAGATTGACTTAATTAAGAATTCTGATTTCATTTTGCCAATGCAAATCGAAAGCCTCAAAGTATTCTGTGATCTCGCCGAAACGGAAAGCTTCACCAAAGCTGCCCAGATCAATCAGGTCACCCAGTCGGCCGTCAGCCAACAAATTAGTTCGCTTGAGAAACAGTTCAAATCCCTGCTCATCGAACGGAGCAAAAAGAAGTTCCGGCTGACTCGGGAAGGACAGGTTCTCTATGATTTCAGCAAGCAAATCATCCAAACCTACGACGGGTTGCACAGCAAGCTGCAGGAGATCAAAGACATCATTTCGGGAACCATCCGAGTGGCCACGATTTACAGCGTCGGCCTGCATGATCTCCCGCCCTACATCAAGAAATTCCTCAAGAGCTATCCCACGGTCAACATCCACGTCGAGTACCGGCGCTCGAACCAGGTTTACGAAGACGTGCTCGGCAATGTGGTCGATATGGGCTTGGTCGCCTATCCCGTCAAGGAAAGCCGGCTCGAGATCATCCCCTTGCGCAAGGACCGGCTGGTCCTGATCTGCGATCCGCAGCATCCGCTCGCCAAGCACAAATCGGTGCGCTTGAGCGAGATCGCGGGTCAGAAATTCATCGCCTTCGAACCCGACATCCCCACCCGCAAGGCCATCGACAAGATCCTCAAGGATCACGGTGTGGCCGTCCAGACTGCCATGGAATTCGACAACATCGAAACCGTCAAACGAGCGGTTGAGATTGAGGCGGGGATCTCCATCGTCCCGCAGGGCACGATCCTTCAGGAAGTCAGCAAGCAGACCCTCTCCCAGATCGAGATTCAGGACGGCGAATTCCATCGTCCCCTGGCCGCTCTGTACAAAAAGAACAAAGTGCTCTCGCCGGCGATGAAGCAGTTCTTGGCGATGCTCAAGACCTAAGGCATCTATGCCATTCAAGTCGGTGAGCAGACTCGTCCACTGCACGGACACGGCCCAGCCAGGTCGCTTCTCTGGCCACTGACGGTCACGCGACGCCGAACGCCACCACCTCGGGAAGGGCGCGATCGCCGATCCTTGGGCAAAATCCTCTCAAATGTTTTCAACCTCCCGGGCCGGGTCGAAACAGCTCGCCGTCCCTCGGTTTAGGGTTCCGATTCAAGCCTGATCCATTCGGGTAACAGGTGCCTCCCCAGACTCGCCCGAGGCTCGGATTTGCCGGAACGTTCCTAAAAGTGACCCGAACCAGGCCGGAGCGACCGGGAACCCTCGCACGGCGCCTGACACGATTGAAGGGCGGAATTGTCTCAGGGAAAGAGATGCGCTAAACTGGAGTAGAGGTTGACACGAACCGATGAGCGACGATTTATGCCTGAAAAGAATCTAAACGAAATTCCGCCAGCGCGGCGCGAGCTCTTTGAGAAGGGCAACACCGCCCTGCAGCGGCAAAACCTGGATTACGCGATCACGATTTTCAATGACATCCTGCAGAAGGAACCGGGCTTCTACGCCTGCCGCGAAGCCTTGCGAGCGACCCAGTTGAAAAAGGCCGGCTCCGGCACCAGTTTCTTCATGAAAATGCTCGGGGCCGCCGGCCACTCTCCGCTCCTGGCCAAAGGGCAAATCCTGCTCCGCACCAACCCGGTCGAAGCCCTCTATCAAGCGGAACAAATTCTCAACGCCGATCCCAACAACAACGCCGCGCACAAGCTCCTCGCGGAAGCCGCGCTCGAGGCCGATTTTCCAAGAACCGCGGTGCTCTCCCTGGAAATCGCCTTGAGGAATTCACCCAAGGATAAGGAAATTGGACTGCGTCTCGGAGAGGCGCTCATGCGGGCGGGCGATCCCGCGCGGGCGGAGGCCATCTATACCGAACTTCAGCGCGCCTACCCCGCCGACTCCTCAATCACCCAAGCTCTGAAGAACGTCTCCGCCAACCGAACCATGAGCGAGGGCGGCTACGACTCGTTGGCCGATGGTCAAGGCTCCTACCGCGATATTCTCAAAGACAAAGCAGAAGCCATCTCCTTGGAACGAGAGAATCGCCAGGTCAAAGCCGAAGATATCTCCGCCCAGCTCATCCAGGAGTACGAAACGCAACTGGCCAGCGATCCGCACAATTTCAAGCTGCTCCGAAACCTGGCGGAGCTCTGCACCCACCGCAAGGAATTCGACCGCGCTCTGTCCTACTATGGGCAAATCCAGACCCACGCTGGCTCCAGCGATCCGTCTTTGGAGAAAGCCATCACCGAGACCACGCTGAAGAAATTCGATCACACCCTGGCGCAACTATCGCCCGAGGCCCCCGACTCCGCCGCCGAATCCGCGCGTCTCCAAAGTGAGCGGGATGCCTATGAGTTGGCCGAGTGCCGACGACGGGCCGAACGCTATCCCAACGACCTCCAGATTCGTTTCGACCTGGGCCAGATCTCCTTTCGCATGGGCCGATTGAATGAGGCGATCCAGGAATTCCAGCGCGCCCAGAACAATCCCCACCGTCGCCTGGCCGCGATGAATTACCTCGGGCAATGCTTTGGGCAACGCGGAATGAACGACTTGGCCGCGCGCACCTTCCAAAACGCGATCAAGGAGAAACCCGTCTTCGATGACGAGAAAAAAGAGCTCATCTATCTGCTCGGCTGCACCCTCGAGAAGATGGGAAAGACGGAAGAGGCCATCGAACAGTTCAAACACATCTACGAAATGGACATTGGCTATCGGGATGTCGCGTCCAAAGTCGATGCCTACTACGCAAGCCGCTGAGGCGTGAGGGGACCGCACCGGTTGAAATTACCTGGAATCCAAAGTCCGCTGCGCACCCGCTACGCCCTCGCAGCGGCCGCTGGTGTGACGTGGACTCTCTCGTTTCCCAACACCAACCTCGCCGGTCTCGCTTGGGTCGCCCCCGGGTTCATGCTCATGTCCGCGCTGGGCTGTCGAGGCCGAGAGGCCTTTCGCATCGGGTATGTCGCGGGTCTGGTTCATTACCTGATTTCACTGCATTGGCTCCTCTTCATTCCGTTTCCGGCCGGAGCCGTGGCAGGCTGGCTCGCCTTGAGCGCGTATCTGGCGCTCTACCCGGCCCTGTGGATCCGGCTCTCGTGGCATCTGCTGCCCGGCCGCGCGGCGAGCAGCGATCCTTCAGGAAATCCGTTCGAGCTCATCGCTCGATTCCTTTCCGTCTCGATCTTCCAACGTCTCCTCTGGGCCTTCCTTTGCGCGGCGGTCTGGGCAGCCTTGGAGGTCGTGCAAGGCCGATTCTTGACAGGATTCCCGTGGAATTTTCTTGGAGTCAGCCAGTTTCAGATTCTTCCCCTCATTCAAATCACCTCCGTGACCGGCATCTATGGCCTCTCTTTCTTGATCGCCTGGTTCTCGGTGGCTCTCGCCTGCAGCGCCCTCGGCCTGGTCGCCCATCCGAGGACCGTGCGGCTTTGGTCGGGTGACCTGACCCCGCCGCTGTTGGCCGTGGCGGTTTGCGCCGCCTGGGGCGTCCGGCAAATCGGGCCCGGCCCAATCACCGACCGAACCCTGACCGTCGCCCTGGTCCAACCCAGCATTCCCCAAACGCTGATCTGGGATCCCAAAGAAAACACCCATCGCTTCCGGCAATTACTTCAGCTCTCCGAGCAAGCGCTCATTCATCAGCCGGATTTGCTCGTCTGGCCCGAAGCCGCCCTGCCCAACATGCTGCGCCACGACGCGGACACCTTGGCAGCCGTCCGCAAGTTGGTCACCGATCACCGCGTCTGGCTCATTCTGGGAGCGGATGACGCCGCGCCCCGCACGCCTTCGGTTCCGGGAGAAAAATACGATTTCTTCAACAGCAGCTTTCTCATCAGTCCGGGCGGGGAGATTGCGGCCACTTATCGCAAACAACGCCTCGTGATTTTTGGGGAATACATCCCGTGGGTGCGCTGGCTGCCCTTCTTGAAGCATCTGGCGCCAATCGGAGACGGCTTCACTCCGGGCGACCGGCCGGTTTCTTTCAGAACCCCGGAGCCCAAGTTCACCACGTCGGTCCTCATCTGCTTCGAGGACGCGTTTCCCCATTTGGCCCGACATCATGTCGAGGCCGACACTGATTTCCTGCTGAACCTGACCAACGACGGCTGGTTTGGCCAAAGCGCCGCCCAATGGCAGCACGCGGCGAATGCCGTCTTCCGCGCCGTGGAGAACAGGTTGCCTTTGGTGCGCTGCGCCAACAACGGACTCACCTGCTGGATCGACGCCCTCGGAGGCCTGCATGAGCTTTACTTCCAGAACTCGCCGAACATTCACCAACCCGGAATCAAGACCGCGAAAATTCCCCTCCTCGCCGCAGGACAAGAGCGGAGTCCCACCTTCTACCGCCGCTACGGGGACTGGTTCGGCTGGCTGTGCGTCGGCCTCACCGTCGGGCGGTGGTTGATCTACCAGATTTCTTCTCGCCGCCCCGAGCCCTCCGACTCCACGCCCTGAATCAGACAGGAGATCAGCCAATACCATTGACTGACCCCTTGGTTTTTGAACTGGCCAAAGGACGTGTTTCGCCGTTAGGTTCGCCCAGATTATGTTTGAATCGATTAAGGATCAGTTGACCGTCATCGCCGAGAAACTTGCGCATCTCCGGAGGTTTCTTTGACGTCCCGAGCGCGCAGAAACGACTGGCGGAACTCGACGTCGTCATGGCGGGCGAGAGCTTTTGGAACAATCGCGAACAAGCCCAAAAACTGATCGACGAAGCCGGAATCCTCCGCAAGAAAATCGATCCTCTCTTCGCCGCCGAACAACAACTCGGGGATTTCCGGGTCCTGGTCGAACTCAGCGAAGCCGAACCCGAGACGGAACAGGCCAAACACCAGCGCGACTTGGAGCGCGATCTGGGCAAGTTCGCGCGCGATCTGGAGCTGTTCGAACTGCGCGTCTTCCTCAACGGTCCGCACGACCAAAACAACTGCATCCTCAGCATCAATGCCGGGGCCGGCGGCACAGAATCCTGCGATTGGGCCAACATGCTCCTGCGGATGTACCAACGATGGTGCGAAGTGCGCGGCTGGGCGGCGGAGGTCACCGATGCCCTGACGGGAGACGTCGCCGGAATCAAGAGCGCCACCTTGTTTATCACCGGAGAAAATGCCTACGGTTTCGCCAAAGCCGAACGCGGCGTGCATCGGCTCGTGCGCATTTCCCCGTTTGATTCCAACAAACGCCGACACACGAGCTTCGCCAGCGTCGATGCCATCGCCGAGATTGAAGAGAACACCGAAATCGCCGTTCCGCCCAGCGAACTGCAAGTGGACACTTTCCGGTCCGGCGGCAAAGGCGGACAGAACGTGAACAAAGTCGAAACCGCCGTCCGGATCACCCACCTTCCGACCGGCCTCGTGGCCGCGTCGCAAAGTCAGCGTTCCCAACACCAAAACCGGGCCACCGCCATGCGCTTGCTCCTGTCCAAGATCTACGCCCAGCGCACCGACGCGCAAAAAGCCGAAATGGAACGATTCTATGGAGAGAAAGGCAGCGTATCCTGGGGCAATCAGATTCGGAGCTACGTCCTCCAACCCTACCGCATGGTCAAAGATCTTCGCACCGGCATTCAAACCAGCGATGTGCAAAACGTCATGGACGGCGATCTCGATCCGTTCGTGAACGGCTGGCTCCGGGCCGGTTGTCCGGCCAAGCGCATGGCCGGCGTCAAAGACGACGAAGTGAACGGTTAACCGGCCCCGCTCGGGATCGGACTTCCCTGTGAGCCCGTTTTAATGATACTTTCTCTGGTAGGAGTCAGGTAACGAAGCTCTGCTTTTCGATGAAATCTGCCGCCTTGACCCGGAGAAAAGTGAGTCTCCTCACGTCCCCTCCTCCTTTTGCAACAGGCGCTTAGCTGCCGCCCACTCTCGCATGAACATTCTCGACACGATCGTCGCGCAGAAGCGGCTTGAAATCCAGAAGCTCGATGGAGTTCAAGCGTCGGGCGCGGACCTCGCCCGCGCCCTCAAAGCCCGAGGCTCCGACCGCGATTTCCATCGCGCCTTGCTCCACCCGAAACGCGGTCCCGTCGGGCTGATCGCGGAAATCAAGAAGGCGTCGCCCTCCGCAGGCGTGATTCGAGCGGACTTTGATCCGGTGCAAATTGCCCGCACCTACGAGGCGGCGGGCGCGAGTTGTCTTTCGGTCTTGACGGACGAGAAGTTTTTTCAGGGCCGGCTCGAGTACCTCAAACAGATTCGCCAAGCGGTGACTCTGCCCCTGCTGCGCAAGGATTTCATCATTGACGCCCGCCAGATTCGCGAAGCCATCGATTGGGGCGCAGACGCCGTCCTGCTCATCGCCGCAATTTTGACGGATGAACAACTCCGGACGTTTCACACACTCGCCACCGAAGCCGGTCTGGCCGCGCTCGTCGAGGTCCATGACGAGGCCGAATTGGAGCGCGCCTTGGCCATCGACGCCCGGCTCATCGGCGTCAACAACCGGAATCTGAAAACCTTCCAGATCGATTTAGCGACGACCGAGCGATTGGCCAGAACCATGCACGCCGCGTCTCCAGGGCCGGCAAGGCTCTTGGTCGCGGAAAGCGGCATTCACACTCGGGCCGACGTCGAGCGGGTCGCCCGGGCTGGCGCTCAGGCCATCCTCGTTGGCGAATCCTTGATGCGGCACGCGGACATCTCCGCGAAGATCGGGGAATTGTTTGGGCTCAGCCCGAATTGAAGCCGCGCTGCCCATCGTGCCGGATTGCGTCGGCCTCGAGAGACCGTTCGCCCAGAGTATCGCCTGCACACGCGACATTGGTTCAGAAAGAGCCTCCAAGCCCTTCCGGCGTGCGTGGCGGCCATGAACCCATCCAACGGTGGGGCGAGACTCCGTCGAGCCCTGGAATCTCGGTCGGTAGAAAAGTCAGGGTTCGGCAGAGTCTCACCCCACCGCAGATTCATAAAGAGGGAAAACCTCCACCGATGGGACGTGAATCATGGCCATGAACCTGAAGGTGCGATGGGGAGCGCGGGCGTC
>CAYHFE010000425.1:0-7162 GCA_964355375.1 uncultured Verrucomicrobiota bacterium | reverse complement strand
CGCTCCCCATCGCACCTTCAGGTTCATGGTCCCAAAGCGAGCCGGCAAGGTTGGGTGGCCCTCCAGGAACCGCTGATGGTAGGGACGCGCGGCTCGCGCGTCCCTGTTTGGGCCGCTGAACGAGGCGAGGACGGCCCTTCTTCTCAAAAAACGTTGGGATCGTGGGCGACGAATGGGATACCGCAAAAAGAAACCGAGGAAGGCTGCGAAAGCCATCCTCGGTCGCCTGAAACTGAGATGAGCCCGGATTAAGTTATTTCTTTGGCCTCATGGCCGGCCCCTTCGATATGGACCTGTTTGTAGCCGCCCTTCGCCTTGAAATAAACGATCAGCAACAAATAGAGTGCCGCCATCGTCGCGGGAATGGCGGCGGTGATCTTCAAGGCCATGCGGCCGCCATGCAGATCGGCGTGGTGGACCTGCGTTTCCTCGGGTGAACGATCCTTGGCATCTTTACCCCGAACCACGCCGACCTTGGAGCCATCCAACCCTTGAATTTCCGGAAAGACCAGGAAGTGATTCTTGGTTGCAGATTTATATTGGTCGTAAACCGCCGGAGCTTTTTCCTTGAGATCATTGGACGCGTAATAATCTTGATTGTAGCCGATTCCTGGGCCGCCCAGCAAACCCGCCGAAAGCATCCCAATGCCGCCCATCGCGCCAATCGTAATGGCGCCGCCTTTCGGGAACCGCTCCGAGACGACCGCGAGCATCGTCGGCCAGAGAAAGGTCTTGCCGATGCCGTAAATGCTGGCGGCCACCACCACAAAAAGACCCGTGGTTGCGTTTCCGAGCAACGTCAATCCGATGGCACCACACGACGCTCCGACGAAGAGCAATCCGAGCGGAGATATTTTCTCGACGATGGGTCCGGCAAAAAAGCGCAACGCGAACATCAAACCCGAGGTATATACGAAGAGCAAGAGCCCGTTCTCCCGGCTCGCCAGAATGTTGCCCGTGATGTTGCCGATCCAGCTATCGGTGCCCAACTCCACGTAGCCCAGCAAGGCATGGACGCAGAGAAGCAAGAGCAGGACCGGCGCTGCGAATTCGGCCAGCATATCTCCGAAGGAAACCCCGTGTTTGCTCGCCTCCGATTTCGGAAATTGCTGTCCGAGACACATGAGCCCATAGAATACGACGGGAATCATGAAAAGAGTCATTTGAATTTCCCAACGCACTTTTCCGACCAGGAAATAGGAAGCCAGCCCGCCCAGAACCAGCCCGCCAGGCCAGCCCGCATGCAGGATGTTCAGATAATGCGTCTTGTTCTTCGGGAAGAGCGCGGCCACGAGGGGATTGACCACGGCTTCGGCGGTTCCATTGCCCACCGCAAAAAGAAACATGCCCCAGTAAAGACACTGGTAGGCGGCGTCTTTGCCGCCCATTTTGAACAAGGGCGTCGCGGCCAAAGTAAGAATGGCTGAAAGAAAATGCATGAGAAAGGCAAAGATCATCAGACGACCATAGCCGACCTTGTCCGCAATCAATGCGCCAAGCAAAATGATGATGCCAAACCCGGTCAAGCCGCCGCCTGTGATGTTGCCAAGATCGGTCTGGGTGAAACCGAATTGAGATCCCCAATCGGCCAGAATGCCCGCGCGAATGGAGAAGCCGACGCCCGCTGCCAGAATGGCCATGAAGCCCGCCCAGAGGAGTCGCTTGGCGTTGGGTGCAATACTATTGCCGTTTCCGTTACTCATAGTTTAGTCGTGGTTTGGTTTGGTTGTCCGTCAGAACTCAGAGGGTAAACGGCGGCAGCTTGACGATCGCTCCGCCTTGCAAGGCCGATTGATGGGCGCACAAGCCCACGCACGTCCAATTCGCCGATTGCTTCGCGTTCGGGAAGGGCTCGCGGTCTTCCGCCAGAGCGCTCAAGAATTCGTGACACAGGTGCGGATGGGAACCGCCGTGCCCCGCGCCTTGAGCGAAACTCAGATGGGTCTTCTTGGCCAGGTCATAGACGCCCCGGGTGGTAAAGCGTTGGATCGGCTTCGGCAGCCGCTGCGCGTAATCCGGCACTTTGACTTTCTGGGGGATCTTCGCTTCCGGCTGTTTCGCGGTGTGCAAGACATGCGGTTCGTGCTCGATCAGGGTCCACTCGAATGATTTCTTCGAGCCGTAGACGTCGATGCTCTCGCGGTACTGTCGGGCGACATCGAAGAGCGAGCGATAAATTCGGGCGGACAAGTCGGAGTTCTTGAACTTGATGTGCGTGGTCTCGACGGCGAAGGGTGAGCCGTAGCATTTGATGAGGTCTGGACGAATGGTGCCGGAGCCGAAGCAGGACACGTATTCGGCGGCGGCTTTCGTCAGCGCGAGCATCGGCCCGACACAGTGGGTCGCGTACCACATCGGCGGCAACCCCGGCCAATAATTCGGCCACCCGTCCATATCCTGCTGATGACTGGCCTGGAGGAACTGGATTTTGCCCAGCGCGCCTTTCTCATAGAGCTCCTGGATATAGAGAAACTCGCGCGCATACACGACCGTTTCCATCATCATGTATTTCTTCCCGGTCTTGCGGACGAGATCGACGATTTTGCGGCAATCCGCGATGCTCGTGGCCATCGGAACGGTGCAGGCCACGTGTTTGCCGGCTTGGAGCGCGGCGATGGATTGAGGGGCGTGGTCTGGAATGGGCGAGTTGATGTGGACCGCGTCCACATTTGGGTCTCGGAGGAGCTCGTTGAAATCGGTGTAGCGTTTCTCCACTCCAAAGGCATCGCCGATCGCGTCCAACTTCTTCGAGGTCCGCTGGCAGATGGCGTACATGGTGGCGAGAGGATGGCGCTGATAGATGGGAATAAACTCGGCGCCAAAACCCAACCCAACAATCGCGATGTTCATCTTTCGTTCGCTCATGGCGTAATCACAAAATAGAACCGGCCAAGCCAGCGGCTACCCACACGTCTTGCGCCCTCGGTGCATGGCAACGGTAATGCGCTGAATGACATAGATTCGGCTGGAAACTGTCAACGGAAAAGTGCCCCGCGAGCGCTCGGGAACATGGTTTTTGGGGGCGTCTCCGGCGGTGGATTCGCCCGCCCCGGGCCGGCCCGCAGTCTAGTCGCCTTGGCCGAGAAGGATCGGCAACTTGTCGCGGTAGCTCCGGCTCAGGTTGAGCCGTGCGCCGTTCCTCAAGATCAGAACGTAATCTCCGTGAAACATCGGTTGCATTTCCTTGACTCGATCGACGTTCACGATGGCCGAGCGGCTGATCCGCATGAACTTGTCCGGGGCCAAGCGAGCTTCGAGAGCGGTCATCGTTTCCCGATGCAAATGGGAATCTTCTCCCACGTGAATGTTGACGTAATTATCGGCCGCCTCGATCCAATCGATTTCGTCGGTTCGGATGAGCAGAACTCGCCCTTCCGCCTTGATGGCGAGCCGGGAGAGGGCCGCGGATTCTGGCTTGAGCTCGGCCAGGAGCGCGGCCAGCTTCAAGTTCAATTCCTCCGGTTGGCGGCGCTTAATCTGCGCCACCGCCCGCTCGACGGCCGTGCGCAACCGCTCCCGGTCAAAGGGCTTGAGCAGGTAATCGAAGGCATGAACCTCAAAGGCGCGCAGGGCAAACTGATCGTAGGCCGTGACAAAGATGACGACCGGCATCTGCGCCCCGGTCAGCCCGGCCAAGACGTCGAAACCATCCAATTCCGGCATGCGCACATCCAGAAAGACGAGCTCGGGGGATTCTCGCCGAATGGTCTCGAGGGCTTCTCGCCCGTCCACGCATTCTCCGATGATTTCGAGATTCGGCTCGGCGCGCAGCAGTTCGGTCAAGCGTTCCCGGGCCAACGGTTCGTCATCGACGATCAGGGTGCGGATCTTCATGGTTTGGCTCTTCCAGCGATTGAATGAACGGGGGCCGGCCGATCCACTTGCTGATCGGAGCGAAAGGGCAGGGTCACACTGACGACCAGGCCGCCTTCGGCCGGTTGACTGAATCCCAGGTGGGAGGCGTCGCCGTAGAGTTGTTGCAGGCGGGCGCGAGTGTTGGATAGGCCCACGCCTTCGCGCTTGATCTGCCCATTGACCAGTCCGGCCCCGTTGTCGCAGACCTGCAATTGGAGTTGCCCGTCGATTCGGCGGGCCCGCAGCTCGACGCGTCCGGGTTTCGCTTGCGGTTCGATACCATGGCGGATGGCGTTTTCCACCAGAGGTTGCAGCAAGAGGTTGGGCACTTGGGCCTGGAGCGCGGCTGGGTCGATCTCCCGGCTGACCGTGAGCCGTTTTCCAAAACGGGTTTGCTCAATCTCCAAATAGCGGTCCAAGAAGTCGAGTTCCTGTCGGAGCGGCACCTCGTGCGCGGTGGTGCTGGCCAGGGTGTAGCGGAGCAGATCGCTCAGCCGCGTGATCATGCGATCCGCCGCTTCGACGTCCTTGTGCATGAGGGCGGAGATGGCGTGGAGGGTGTTGAAGAGAAAGTGAGGATTCAATTGCATTTGCAGGGCCTGGAGCCGGGCTTCGGTCAGGTGTTTCTCCAGCTCCAGGGTGTTCAACTCCCGCTCGTGAAACTTCCGATAGTAGCCAAAGGCGTGGGAGATGCTGACGATGACGCCATAAATGAGGAAGTTAAAATGAAAGGTCTTGACCAGGAGAGGCTGAAACGCGGCGGAGAAGGAGATGGGTTCGCCGAAATCCGAGGACTGGAACTGCGCGACTCCGGCCCGCGATACCATCCAACCGAGGGAGAACAAAGCACCCGCCGCGAGGTGGAGCACGCCGGGTCGGATCCAGTTCGAACGGGCGAAGACAAAGCGGCGCGCGAGGTGAATGGCCGGGATCGAGAGCAGGGCAAAGAGATACCAATCGGCCAGCGAATGACTGAGCGCGTGCCGCCAGCTCACCGGATTGCCAAAGCTGGAACTCGACACGTAGAACTGCCGGGCGAAGGACAACCCGATTAACGTCCAAACCCCGAAGAGCAGGAACTCGATCGTCCAACGCCGGCGCAGGATCGGTTCCGGATTCATGAACGCGCGCGCGGTTGGCTTCGCGGAATCGCCGGACCCGGATCGACGCTCTCTGGTGATCGAGTGTTCACGGGCGGGCATCTTAACGATTTCTGCTGTTCTGGCCTAGAGTAAATGATTAAGGTCGCGAGCCGACTCATGCGACAGCCGTGAATAACTTCGACGAGAGCCCGGGCCGGCCTCAAGCCGGCGATGATTCCGTCCGTCCCAAAGGGTCCGGGTGGGCCGTGGCTGTTGGTCTGCTCGCGGTTTTGGCGGGGTGGGCGATATGGGCGCTAACCCGAGGTCCCGAATCACGATTCCCGCTGGTGACACCGTCATTGACATCGTCCGGCACGAATTCGTCTCCGGCCGAGGTCCCTGCGGCGCCATTCACGGATATCACGGTTTCGTCGGGCTTGAAATTCGTCCACACCAACGGGGCCTATGGCGAGAAACTGCTTCCCGAAACCATGGGTGGCGGGGTGGCGTTCTTTGATTTTGACGACGACGGCGATCCCGATGTGCTCTTCGTCAACTCGACCTTCTGGCCCGGGAAGGCGCCGGCCGGGACCAAGCCGCCCACCTTGGCCCTTTACCGCAATGACGGACGAGGCCATTTCGAAGACGTCACGCCCGGATCCGGCCTGGATGTCAGCCTCTACGGAATGGGGGTGGCCATCGGTGATTACGATAATGATGGTTGGCCGGACGTGTTCATCACCGCGGTCGGTGAAAACCGCTTATTTCACAACGCGGGCCACGGCAAGTTTATCGACGTGACGGCTCAGGCCGGTGTCGGCGGATCGCCAACGGAGTGGAGCACGAGCGCGGCCTGGATTGACTATGATCAGGACGGGCGGCTCGATCTGTTTGTCTGCAATTACGTCCAGTGGTCGCGGGCCATTGACCTGGAGGCGGATTATCAACTCGCGGGCCTCGGACGGGCCTACGGTCCACCGATGAATTTTCCGGGAACATTTCCGTATCTTTACCACAATGAGGGGGGCGGACGGTTTACCGATGTCTCCGCGAAGAGCGGGATGCAAATCAAACACCCGGCCACGGGGGTGCCGATGGCCAAATCACTCGGGGTGGCACCCGTCGATATCAATGGCGATCACTGGATTGATTTGGTGGTGGCCAACGACACCGTGCAGAACTTCGTCTTCACCAACCGGCATGATGGCACGTTCGTCGAGGCTGGCGCCCGGACCGGGATTGCGTTCGATGTTTTCGGTCAGACCCGGGGCGCGATGGGGATTGATGCGGCCCGTTTTCGGCAGGACGACGCGCTCGGCATTGCCATCGGCAATTTTGCGAATGAAATGAACGCGCTCTATGTGGCGCAACGCGATTCGGTGGTGTTCGCCGATGAAGCAATCGCCGAAGGGGTCGGACCGGCCAGTCAATTTTTGCTCAAATTCGGTCTGTTTTTCTTCGACTACGACCTGGATGGACGACTGGATGTGCTGACGGCCAACGGGCATCTCGAGGATCAAATCAACCGAGTTCATCCGCTTCAACAGTATCGCCAGCCAGCTCAGTTGTTTTGGAACACCGGCTCGGGAAAAGGGGCGCGCTTCGTGCCGGTCCCGCCCGAGAAATGCGGTCCGGATCTCTTCCAGCCCATGGTCGGCCGGGGATCGGCCTACGCCGATATCGATGGAGATGGCGATCTCGATGTCGTCCTGACCCAGATCTCCGGACCGCCCTTGTTGCTGCGCAATGACCTAACCTTGGGACATCACTGGGTGCGATTGAAATTGACCGGCAGCCGCAGCAACCGTGACGCCATCGGCGCCTGGATCAAGGTGCGCGCCGGTGGTCGGACGTTGTCCCGACAGGTCATGCCCACCAAGGGTTACCTCTCGCAATCCGAATTGCCCGTGACGGTCGGTTTGGGGCATTACGATCGCGTCGGTGAGGTCGAGGTCGTCTGGCCGGATGGCTCGATGGAGAAGGTCAACGATGTCGCCATCGACCGCTTGACGGTCATTCGGCAGAAAGGACCGCCCTGAAAGCGGCCGAGGGCTGCTGCACTCCAAGATCTCGCGGTTCAGGGAGAGTCCCCTTGAGCCCCGGAGGGTCCATGGATATTAGCCAGGTGCAAGCGAGTTCACGAGCGCGGCACCTGGACCGCCCAGCAGATGGTTCACGCCCTGGCCGGGCGCCGGATCACGCACCCTTGAAATCTCGCGACGAAT
>CAYHFE010000424.1:0-7163 GCA_964355375.1 uncultured Verrucomicrobiota bacterium | reverse complement strand
CCCCGTTCATCCGCGGAGACGGCCTGATCATTGTCGCCTTCGATCAGTTTCTTGTAATCTTCGTTGGCCTTGGAGTAGTCATCGAGCCATCCTTTCAGAACCTTCTCCGCTTCGGCGCCATGTTCCTGCAAGAGGGAATCGGCCTGTTTGGTTTTGAAGTAGCCCTCAAAAACCTTTTTCAGATCAATCGTGGCGATCTTCTGCTGAGCCTGCGCTGAGCACACCAGGGTCAAGCAGGCCGAGGCGACAAGCGCTTTCTTCCAAAAGGTTCCAGAGCAAGGAAACAAGTTTCTCATAATTCTCTCTCAATAATCCGCGGTGTAACTGACGCTAAACTGGAAACGACCACTGCCGCGGCTGTACACATCATGTGAGATCGGAATGCCATAATCCAATCGCAACGGGCCGAGTCGTGGGATATTCAGTCGAATCCCGACACCCCAGTTGTCATTGTAGGTCTTCTGCCCTTTCGGGTCAAAGCTGTAGGCGTCTTCGTAAACGTTGCCAATGTCATAGAACACCGCCAACCGCAATCGTTCAATAATGGGGACGCTGTACTCGAGCGAGCCAAACCAGTAGGTGTTGCCTCCGATCGGCTCGCTCTCGGCGTAGGGCCCCACCGCCCGATATTTGTAGCCGCGGAGCGAACCCACGCCCCCCAGAAAGAAACGGTCGAAAAGAGGAACCGGTTCACCGGACGAACCACCGTAGGTTTCCGTCACGCCGGCCCGCCCGCGAGCCTCCCAGACATGGCCCTCAAAGAAGCCGGGGAAATACCACGACGTGCGCGTCTCCAACTTGTAGAAGTCCGTCTCTCCCCCGAGCGGACCACCGGCGACCTCGCTGGACAACTCCGTGCGCTGACCTCGATTCGGCAGTTGGACATTGTTGCGAGTGTCGTAAGCCAACGAAGCGCCCACCTTGGAGACCAATCGGCTGCTCGGCTCATTCTTAATGATCAGGGGTGCGTTCGCATCGACATTATTGATTCCGATGCTCTCGATCGTATAGTTGACGCTCCCGATCAAATACTCACTCCCCAGCGCCTTGGTTAATCCCAGTCGCACCCCCGTCTGCCGGATGTCGTAAAGGGAGCTGTAGAAGCCCAATTCGCGATGATACAAGTCAGTCTGAAACGCCAGCCGTTGATTCAAAAACCACGGTTCAATGAAGGTGATCTGGAAATCTTTCCGCAAGGTTCCGAGCTGCACATTGATCCGGAATTTCTGACCGCCGCCGCGGAAATAAGGGGGATTGAACAGGTCGAAGTTGCCCTCCCGAAAGCCGATAAAACCCACCAGATTATCCACCGAGCTGAAACCCGCGCCCAGTTCAATGTTGCCGGTGCTGGCTTCCTCGACATCCACCACCAAGTTCTTGCGGTTCGGAATATCGGTCGGATCGACCTCGGTTTCGACCTTGTCGAAGAACTGCATCTGCTCGAGACGCCCCTTGCTTCGTTTGACCCGCACCATATCGAAGACCTCGCCCGGAGCGACCGCCAATTCCCGGCGGATGACCCGGTCTTTGGTTTTGGTATTGCCCTTGATCTCGATCTTCTCGATGTAAGACATGCCCTTGTCCTCGTCGCGAACCTCGTAAATCAAATCCATCGTCCCCTTCTCGATGTTGGGACTCTTGATCGCCCGCACCCAGGTGTCGATGTAGCCCCGGCTGCCGTAGAAATCCCGGATGGCTTCGATGTCCGCATCCAGACCTTTCGGGGTGAAGACCTGTCCGACCCCCATCTTGATGCCCTTGGAGCTTCGGTCGGCCTTGCTGATCTGCTCGGCGGTGAACAGGGTGTTGCCTTTGAATTTCACGTCCCCGACCTTGTACCGCGTCCCCTCGGAGATCATGAACCGAATGATCATGTGTTTGGGGTCGGTCGTCTCCAATTGAACGTCTTTGAGTTCGAAATCAATATACCCTTCATTGCGATAGAACGCCGCAAGCTTGTCCTTGTCATCCTCGAACTGCTCATCCTTGAGAACCCCGCTTCCGGTCAGCCAGGAAAACATCCAATGACGCCGGGTCTTGAGAATTTTCCGCAGTTTCTTTTGCGCGAAGACCTGGGCGCCGACAAACTCAACTCGTTCGATCCGGATCTTCGGGCTTTCGGTGACTTGGAAAATCACCGATCCGCGGCCGGTCGATTCTTCGATATTGCTCAGCTTGTATTCGACCTTGGATCTCTGGTAGCCGCCCTTCTGATAAAACTTCTGAATCTCCTGGGCATCGGCGAAGAGCTTGCGTTCATCCAGACGCTCCCCCACTTTCGCCGTCACCTTCTTCATCAGCTTCGAGGTCTTGTAGGTCTTGTTGCCCTCGAAACGGATGTCGGCCAAGGTCAGGTTGCCTTGGAGGACGTAAACCAGGTTGATTCCCTGGGCGTTCGGCTCGACCGCGAATTGGATGTTGTAGAAGAGCCCGGTCGCATAGAGGGTTCGGACGTCATCTTCGACGCCCCGGGGATTATAGGTGTCGCCCGCCTTGACTTTGATATTCGCCTTGACCAAATCATCGCTCGCCGCGTGCGGCCCGATATGGCGGATCTCGACTTTCTGGACCATCTGAGCGAGCACCGCTGGCACCCAACAGAGCAAGAACGCCCAGAGCGGCCAGCGTCGTCGAAACACGAATGTCGTCATTTAGATATCCTGGGGCACGTCATCGGCGCTGACCCGAGCCGCGCTCTCAAATCGGGTGAATGACTTCAAAAAGGTCAGATTCACGTCCCCGGTTGGCCCATTGCGTTGTTTGGCAATGAGCAGATTCACAGGCACCGCGTCCATCTCCTGCGAACCCCCGTCTTCGTCATCCCCGGTGGTGGCTCGGTAGAGCAGACCGACCAAATCAGCATCTTGTTCAATCGCGCCCGATTCCCGGAGATCAGAGAGCCGCGGTTTGCGGTTTTTGTCTTTTTCCAACTCGCGATTCAACTGGCTCAAGACGATGACCGGAACATCGAGCTCTTTGGCCAACGCTTTGATGCCGTTGGAAATGTCCGCGATTTCCTGCTGCCGATTTTCAGCTCGTCGCGAAGTAGAATTGAGGAGCTGTAAGTAGTCAATCACAAAGAGCTTGATCCCAAACTGCTGGTACATTCGCCGAGCTTTGGCCCGCAACTGCAAGATGGAAAGTCCGGACGTGTCATCAATGAAAATGGGGGCGCCGGCCAACTTCCCGGCCGACCCGGTCAGCTTCGGGAAATCGCGCTCCGCCAAAAAACCATCCCGGATGCTCCGCAGGTTGACCCGCGAGCGGGAGCAGAGCATGCGCAGGACAAGAGACTCGGCGGTCATTTCAAGACTGAAGACTCCCACCGGCAATTGCTGATCAACGGCCGCGTGCTCCACGATGTTCATCGCCAGCGAAGTCTTGCCCATGCTCGGCCGGGCCGCAATCACGATCATCTCCCCGCCATGTAAACCACTCGTCAACTTATCCAGGTCCGGAAAGCCCGTGGCGATCCCCGTGAGCATCCCTTGCCGTTGATGAAACTCCTCGATCGTATTGATCGCCTTGTGGACCAAGTCCTTGATCGTCCGCGAAGTCGCCTCCACCCGCTCCTCGCTAATCCGCAAGACATCCCGCTCGACTTCATCCAAGAGGCTATCGACCTCGCCTTCGTGTCCGTAAACCCGGCTGACCACCCCGGTGCAGGTCTGAATCATCCGCCGCAACAAGTACTTCTCCCGGACGATGTCCGCGTAGTACTCCAGGTTGGCGGCCGAGGGTGTCGAATCGACCAGCGCCGAGAGGTAAGCGATGCCTCCGACCGCCTCGAGCTGGTTTCGATCCTTGAGACGCTGCTGGACCGTGATCAGATCGACGGCTTCCTTTTGATCGTACATCTCCGCCAGCAAATCAAAGATGTGCTGGTGCCGGAGGTCGTAAAAAAGCTCGCTGCCACGGCGGAACTTCTCGATGCATACTCCCATGCTGTCCCGCGGCGAGAGCAGCACACATCCGAGAACCCCCCGCTCGGCTTCCGGCGAATGGGGAGGCAACCGATCGGTGGGAACCCCGCCGCTCGCCTTGGAGCGAGGCATTCTTTTCAAATCCACCGCCGCAATCCCCGAAGTCGAATCCATGACATCAATCATGCAGCAAGAGAAATGAATTTTGCCCGCGCGCGCAACGGCCACTTATTCGAAGTTACTCTCCGGCTATTGGGCGGTCTATTCACATTTCGCGGTCGTGCGCGGGACTCCATGGCCTTCGCGACCGGTTCGAGAGCGAGTCTCATCGCGGGCTTCTTCCGCGAACCACCAAGACGCCCATCAATCCCAAAACCAAGAGAATGCCGACGGCGGCGACCCCGGCCCCGGCCTGGCCGGGAAATAAATGCAGCGCCGCCGCTCCCACGGCTGGGCCGCCGAATAGTCCGGCCCCGATCGCCGCCTCATGAAATCCGCCGTGTTCGCTCTTGGCCTCGCCCACATCCATCGAGTAGTAAAGCGACGAGTAATAAATGAGTCCGATGCCCACGCCAAACACGACTTGTCCGACCACAATCCAGCCCAGTCGCGGCCCGAGCAGAATGGTGGCAAAACCGAGAATCAACAGAAGATAGGCTGAAAGGAGCCAGCGGAACCGGTAGTGCCATCCCTGCCAAAGCCACAACCAGACAAATGTCGCCAATCGCGCAAACAACCAGACCGAACAAAAAAATCCCGCCCCGGCGGGGGTGAGACCGAGATCGCGGGCCACGCTCGGCACCACCGCCACCACCGTATTCACGGCCACGTAAGCAAACGGATTGGCCAGCCAGGCCATTCGCAAGAACGCTTTGGCCCGCGCGATGGGCCGCGGGTTCAGCGCCGGCCGTTCCATCGGGCGCGCGAGACACGGTGCGACGGAGGCCGCGGGCCTTCGCGACTCTCGAACCAGCCAAGCCAACAGGATCAACTGGAGCAGGAGCAGCGAGGTCGGGACCCAAAAAATGCTGCGCAATCCCCAGGCCTCGAGCATCACCCCGCCGGCGAAAAACGCCAGGCAACCCATCCCGGCCCAAACGACATTGTAGATCCCGACCATTCGTTGCAGACCCGCCGGCGTTTCTTTCTCACTAGCCAGAGCCTCGAGATTGGGCCAGGTCAGGCACATCCCACACGTGCAAACGACCATAACTCCGATGTGCGCTCCCGCACTCGCGACCATCGTCCCGATGCCGAGGGCCGCAGCCATGATCGAGAACCCCCAAGCCAGCGCTTTGAACGAACCGAGCCGCGCGCCCAGCCGCCCGCCCTGCCACACGCCAACCGCGTAGATCAGGCCGTTCAACGCCGCCGCGGCCAGGTTCTCCCGATCCCCGAAGCCATGGACCTTGGCCATGAAAAAGAAGAAGTAGAAAAAGAAATAAGTCGTCGCGAAAGAGTTCAGTCCTTCGAGCGCAAAGAAGCCGGCTTTGAGTTGGCGGGGAGACAAGTGAGTCGAAAGGTCAAACCGAACGGGCGGAGATTTCCCCAATCGCCTCAAGTTGACGATGGTGAATCATGAGGACGCCGCCTTCTTGGGCGACCAAGAGAGCGACCGTGCAATCAATTTTTTCGTGAATGTGTGCCATGCCCGTCAGAACGGACCAATCCGCCAGCCTCACCCGGATCACTTCTTCGGCGACTCACCCGGCTTGGGAAAGTCCTGGCCAGAGTCGTCGAGGATCAACACCCAATCGTGGCCCCGGCCCTGCGTTTCCGGCTCGAATTTCCTATTCCCCAAGGTTGGGTAAAGGCCGATGAACTTGGGCTGGCCCGTTCGCGGATCGAACCAATGGGCGTTCACTTTGGACCCGGAAAATCCTCCCATCTTGGCGTGAATCGCGCGGCCCATTGGGGTGTAGAAGACCTTGAAACTGCCGTCGGCGGCCCGGGCCGAGCGGATCCGGTCGGCGCCGCTCCCCGGATCATCGGCCAGCGCGGCTGGATCCGGCACGAGCTTCTGAAAGGGCCGCGACTCAAAGAGCCGGCGGGCATAGCCCATCTGAGCGGCCCCCGGATGATCGATCGCCTTCGTCCAAGGCGTGCGCGCCGATGAGATCGCCTGGCGTCCCGGCTGCCAGAATTGCCAGATATTGTGATTGCCGTAGGTGTGGCCGCAGGCCCCCGCCAACAAGGCCCAGTAAGCGGCCTGTCGGACATCCCAATCGTCAAACCATCCCACGGTCGGTTTCCAGTTGATCGGATGGTCTTCATACCGGGGTTCACCATCGAGGGTCGGCTTGGCCGGGGTCAGGCCGTAATTCTTGAAGATCGTGTCGTCGTTGGCCAGGTTGGCCGCCGCGTGGCCCGACTGAATCATGTTGAAGTCGAGCCAGTCGTCCTGGTGAAACCACTCGGCCGAATTGTTCGGACCCTGCGGATGATAGGTGATGAGGTGCCGGCCTCCGTCGCCTTTCTTCAATCCTCGAGCCATCGCCCGAACAATCTCGCGGTGACGGTCTGTCTCCGGATTGCGGTCGCCACCCAGAATCCAAATGACCGGTTTGTCTTTGTAGCGTGCGCCGAGGAAAGCGCCATAGACGGCCGCATTTTCCGGAGTGAAGATTTCGGGTCCCACGCCCCACTTCTTGTTCCATTTATCACCCCAGGTCGGCAGCAAGCCGACATACAGGCCCAGCGCTTCGGCTTGGTTCACGATCGCATCCACGTGTTTGAAGTAGGCTTCGATCGGTTGGGTCGGATCATTATTCTCGAGCGGGCGATTCCCGTAGGCATTCGGCACGGTCAACCCGTCGAACTCCGCCAAGACCACCGCTTGAATGACCGTGAACCCTTGAGCGGCGCGTTTGGCGAGATACAAGTCCGCCTCCTCGCGCTTTAAGCGGTGAAATAGCTCCCAAGCCGTGTCGCCCAGGTAGAAGAACGGCGAGCCATCGGCTCGAACGAGGAAATGTTTGTTCTCGCTAACCTTCAATTCCGCGGAGGCGTTCACCGCCCAGGCCCGCTCACAAACCCAGTTGCACACGAGCAACGAAATTCCCAACCCAACTCCAAAATGTCGATTCATAACATGTCGCAGACCGCAGACCCGCTCAACCTAACGGATTCGCCAGACCCGCGTCGAGCGCGGGTTAAGCCGATCGGGGAAGTTGCCGGTCCAGGACCCTACCCATGAACCGTGGTTGTTTGAATGGGGAGCGCGGCCGTCCCGGCTGCACC
>CAYHFE010000423.1:0-7188 GCA_964355375.1 uncultured Verrucomicrobiota bacterium | reverse complement strand
CGGGACTACATGCGTGGAACGGACCGTGTCCTGAGTCAAAATGAGAACTGCTGCCGCACCCGGCTTGCCCGATGAACGGCCCGCCTTGATTCAAATCAAGGCTGGGAATCGACCGGTCTCGCATGCTTCAGTATTCCATGAACCGAAAGGAACACACCGTATGAAATTCAACCAACTCATCAGCCGCCGCCAGGCCTTCAAGACCGGCGCCACCGTCGCCGCCTTCACCATCGTGCCCCGCCATGTCCTCGGCGGCGCCGGACAAACGCCCCCAAGCGAGAAACTCAACATCGCCGGCGTCGGCGTCGGTGGCATGGGCTCAGGCGATATCCGAGCCGTGGCCACCGACAACATCGTCGCCTTGTGTGACGTGGACGAGAACGCCCTCGCCCGGAACGCCAAGCTCTATCCGAACGCCAAGCTTCATTCGGATTTCCGGAAAATGCTCGAGACCCAGAAGGACATCGATGCGGTGGTCATCGCCACGCCGGACCACGGCCATGCGGTCGTCAGCATCATGGCCATGAAGATGGGCAAGCACGTCCACTGTCAAAAGCCGCTCACGCATTCCGTCCATGAAGCGCGTCAAATGGGCCTGGTCGCCAAAGCATCGAAAGTGGCCACGCAAATGGGAAATCAAGGACAGGCCAGCGACTCGGCCCGGGTGCTGGCCGAAACCATCTGGTCGGGGGCGATCGGGACCGTGCGCGAAGTTCATGCCGGCTCGAACCGCTATCCAGCCATCTCGTCCCGCGGCATTCGTCGCCCGAAAGAAACGCCGCCCGTGCCCAAGAACTTGAACTGGGATCTCTGGCTCGGCCCGGCTCCGGAGCGTCCTTATCACCCGTCCTATCATCCGTTCGCCTGGCGCGGTTGGTGGGATTTTGGCACCGGGGTTCTGGGTGATATCGGCTGCCATCAATTGTCGGCCGTCTTCAAGGCCCTCAAGCTCGGGCATCCGACGTCCATCGAAGCGTCGTCCTCCAATCATCAATGCCCACCCGAGATTGCGAATGAGACGGCGCCCCAATCGTCCATCACCCGCTGGTCATTCCCGGCCGAAGGCGCTCGCGCCCCGGTCACGATCACCTGGTGGGACGGCGGCCTCAAGCCACCGTGTCCAGACGAATTCGAGCCGAGCGCGAAATTCGCCGAGGGCGACTGGCTCATGATCGTCGGCGACAAGGGCCGCATCTACGGTGATCGAATTATCCCCTCCGCCCGAGCTCAAGAAGTGGGTCGGCCGGCGCAAGTCCTGCCGCGTTCTCCGGGGCATTACGTCGAGTGGATCAAAGCCTGCAAAGGCGGGACCGCGGCCGGTTCCAACTTCGTCGATCACGCCGCGCACCTGGCTGAGGTCGTGCTGCTCGGCAATATCGCCATCCGGACCAAAGAGAAGTTGCTCTGGGACGGACCCAACTTGCGCTTCACCAATTCCGATGCGGCCAATCAATTGATCAACCCGCCCTATCGGACCGGCTGGAGCATCTGAAGCTCACCAGCGCTCCCAGCCGTCTCCTCACCTTGGGGTGGAGACGGCTCGTCCCCGTCGCGCAGGGCCAGGCTGTCCCCGCCCCGCCAAGCGATGACTTGAACGTAAAACGGAGAAACCGAAAGTGCTTTTTCATCACCTGGGATGGGGCGAGACTCCGTCGAGTCCTGACTTTCCTGTCGGCCTTGATTTCACGGCTCGACCGGGTCTCGCCCCACCCATCGACGTATTCATGGTCCGGTTTGAACGAATCTATCCAGTTGCGATGGGGAGCGCACGCGCCCTCCCGTGCCGTGGTCGGCGCCTTCGCCGACCACATGGGCGTGTTCGAGCGAGTCACCGTTCTGTGACTGAATCGGGATTCCGTTCCGACCGGCGAGGCGCCGATCAGAACACGCGAGAGCGCGTGTGCTCCCCAATTCCGACTGAATTCCTCCTGCTTGGCGGACTCGATTTCCGCAACGCCAGACTATCCTTCGTCACGACGGCACGGCGGTCCGCCCTGTCATGGTTCATCTTCGCCTGCTTCTTCATCCTCCTATTCTGGCATCAGTCTTTCGCCACAGATCTCATCCCGCCCCGGGCGGAATTGAAACACGATCATCCGCGCCTGCTGCTGAGGCCCCGCCCGACGCCGTGGGCCATCTCACTAACCGCGCTGCAGGAAATTCCGCGAGACGCCGAGTTCATGCAGATGGCCGCCCAACTCAGCAAGCAGAAGAGCGCCGCCGCGCAGGCTCTGCGCTGGCGCTTAACGGGCGACACCAACGCCGCCCACCAAGCCATCGCAATCTTGCGCTCATATCGCTTTCCCGGCGAGGTGGACACCTTTCACGTTTTCTTCAACCTCACGCAATTCGCGCTCGCCTACGACTGGCTGCATGGATGCGCCGAATTCTCCGAGTCGATCAAGACCGAGGTCCGATCCCAAGTCCTGCCCCTCGCTCGCCGCGGCTGGCAGTTCACCGATGACCATGTCTTTCACAATTACATCTGGATGTCGGCGGGCGGAGTGGCGCTGTGGGCGTTGGCCACGGCGGGGGACGATGCCGAATCGGACCGATTTTTCGAGAGTATTCGGAGCCGCTTCAACACCGGCCTCTTCCCCGCCTGGAAATATTTGGATGGATTGCCGAGCGAACCGATGGGCTATTGGGCGCTCTATGTTTTTACACCGGGCATGCTCACCTTGCTGGCGGCGCAAAGCGCATTCGAACAGGACTTGGTTGGTGTGGTCCGCCGATCCGATGGCGATTGGCTGATCCGACATTTCGAGAATGTCATCCAGAGCACTCTCCCCGATCTCCGTTACATCCCGTGGGGCGATCTGCAAAGCGGACCGAATGGCGGCGTGACTCGCGAAATGGCTGGAATCATGGATGCCTTGACGTGGGCCACCCAATCCGCCGCCGGCGCACATTTCAGCGAGTGGCTGGCCAAGCGACGCGGCCTGGCAAGGTTTCAAGGCGATTCCGCTCTCTTCTATTTCCTCTACACGCGTCAACTCAAGACCCGACCCGCCGCTTCGCCATTAAGCTTCCTCGCGGGAAATCGGGCGAGCGGTCATTTCATCGCCCGCAGCGGTTGGGACGACGACGCGACCATCGTGACACTGCGCTCGACGGATCATTTCGGCGATCATCATCATTACGATCAAGGCAGCATCATCCTTTATCGCCACGGTCTGCTCGCGATGGACCCACCGGTTTACCGCACCGTGCGCGGCCCGCAACAGCCCACCGACGTTCACAATACCCTCTTGATCGGCGGACAAGGCCAGCGTCCCGTGCGCGGACAATGGTTCAAGACCGTCCAGGAATTTCAGCGCAATCTCACGGCGGGCCGGCAATTGGAAACAGGAGATATGCTCTTTTCCCACGAAGGCGGGACGTGGGCCGCAGCCGCCGCGCAATTCGCCCAAGCCTACTCGCCTTCCGTGGTGAAAAGTTGCGTGCGCCAAATGCTCTTCCTTCGCCCCCATCGAATCGCCATCGTGGACCAACTCACCGCTCCGGCCAACGGAACACTCTCCGACGTGCAATGGCTCCTCCAACTGCCTCAAACACCGAACCTGGAAGAGCGCGGATTCTGGGTGACAAACGAAAACAGTTGGCTGCGATGCCGCCCCTTGATGCCAGGAAATCCAACTCTCCAATCAGAGCCAAACTCCGTCAACGGCTATCGCGCCCGTCTCCGCTATGCGGGAGGGGAGAGATTGACCCTCGTCCACTTGCTCGAAACCGGCGACGGAGCATCGCCTCCACCGGCCAGTGATGCCTCAGCCACGGAGTCCACCACCGGGCTGAAAATCCAGTGGGATCGAGATCGCTTTCTCTTCTCGACCGAACCGCCGTTTTCCGTCCAGGCCTGGGACAACTCGGAACGAAGCCGATAAGCCCCAGCAATTCAACATCTGATGAACCGGGGTGATCGGCGCGAGCCCATCTTCAAGGACGATGCCGACCGGCAACGGTTTGTGGAAACCTTTGGGGAGTCGTGTGTCCGCAATGGTTGGCAAGTGCCTGCGGATAGTCTGATGCCCAATTCACCTGCCTGTGCCGAGCACGGCAGACAGGTTTTCACCTGGTGGTGGAGACGCCGCAGCCGTCGCTGGTGCCGGGATGAAATTGACCCCGTTTCTGACCCGTTTACGGATGCTTCCGTGCCGCCCAGGCTTTCCACCCTCAAACACATTCCGCAAAGGGGCCTCACCCATCTCCTTGGCCTCACGCTTCACCAGGGAAAACTAACCTTCTGACGCCCGCGGCCCTCGGCTTTGTTCAACCCGGGAATGCAAATGACCCGGAGTGAAGCAGGTCCACGACCACAGAGCTCTTCAAGCTCCCCTCCCGCCCCACTCCGGGTTATCTACATTCCTTGATTGTGTTCGGCATCCCGTCGCCCTCTGCAAACAAATACCAAATCCAAACAGAACAAGCAGCGGACTCGATGGGGCAACCACTGGAACACCGGAACGCCGTGCCTGCCGCCACCGAGCAGGTGTCCAGAAACCGGTATAATCTCGACGATGTGAAACTCCGCTGAGAGAGCCTCGCGAAGCGTGTGCGCCGAGTAAGAACGCAGGTGCGATGGATCTGTCTCATAAGGCCTGCCACAAAGGAAGCGCCACCGGTTACGTAGGCGAAATGCGTTGGGGACGGAGCCGACAAGACGACCATCCGGCTTGAGAACACGCTGAATCTCCGCCAGCGCCCTGCGTGGAAAGCGCACATGCTCCATGACCTCGGTGAAGACGACGACATCAAACGAGGCGGACGGAAAGGGTAATGGCTCGTCGTCAACATCGAGCCAATGCCCCTCAAGCCGCAATCGCTCGCGAAACAAATCCAGGGCCTTTCGGTCAATGTCCACTCCAATGACCTCGTTGCCATGGCAGTAGTGCTGCGTGAAGTTGCCCGAGCGGCAACCAACATCGAGCACGCGCTGCCCCCGCCCAACCAAGCGGACGAGCGTGTTCTTGCGCCCCTCGTCTCCATAGAGGTAGTCATACTTTCCTCTGCTGTGGTGCAGCTCATAAAACTCAGCAACCTGCTCTTTATTTGTGCGGTGTTCTGTCACACTTTGTCTCCTTCGGGCATGCGGACCGCACCAAATGGTAGGGATGCCCAATGTTGCGGATCAGCGACCCCGCGCCACTGACGCGCAGGATGGCACAGAGACGCAATCGCTCGGTTCGCTGCGTCCGGCCTGTTCGGCAACTTCATTGCGCCGCGAATTTAGCGTCAGAGTAGAATTCTAGGAATCCACATTTCTGACAGCGGAAGGCTCCGATCGGCACACCTTCAGCAAACGGCGCTTTCGTTCTGGTCCAGAACGATTTCTTCGGCGGGCCGGAATGCCAGCCCCCGACAAGGGTAGCTCCGTGCGAATAATCCGGCACAAACCCTTGGACCATTTCACCTTGGCATTTTGGACAGTGCATGTGTTCGTTAGTCATAGTCGTTGATCAGACACCGGTCGCCGAATGCCTTGTCGCGACGGCGGACCAGGTGGTTCGGACTGGAAATGGCGCGTTCAACCGCCGTGCGCTCGCGCGATCGGCGGCGTTGCGGTCGAATCTCGAATAGTCTTCTCGGCATAAGCCTCACAGCCTGCGTGTCACCATCAGCATCGCCTTGTTCGTCGTCGGCTTCTCACCCGGCACCGCAGCCACGAAGACCGAGGGATACAAAAAGTCATACTTGATGCCTGCCACCTCCACCGACCTGGGCTTATCCCGCGGAAGGTCGATCTTCTTCGCCCCCTCCTTCGAGCGGATTTCGAGCACGACCTGATCGTCGTCCCCCTCCGCGAGCAGCACCTCGAAAAACGTCACGCCTTCCTTGCTCATCACCGGGTAATGATCTCCGACTCCCGCATGAGCCTGGCACCACAGGACGCCCTTCTGAGGTCCCGGCCCCAGCGCCGTTTGAGATGCGCCCTTGAAATCCGCCGCGCCCTTCGCCGGAGGGCCTCCCGGCACAAATCGCAGCCGGACCGTTTTCGACTCGGCGACCGGTGGAGAACCGGTGGGCGGAGCACTGGGTTTGTCCTTGTCTGCGGCCAAGCCGTTGTGGACGCCGAGCGCCAGGAGAGGGACGAGCCATACGAGTGACGTTTTCATCTGCTTGTTGGACGGGAGAGTGCCGACAATGCTCCATGCCACCGAGCAGAGAAAGCTGAGCCACCGCCGACTCGTGACGTGAACCGCGAGAACGAAACTGACAGTGCCAACGGCGGTTGGCTCCGGCGACTCGTGTCAGGCGACTTCACGTTGGTAGAATTGAAAGCAGACGCCTGACGGCGCGACAAGAGCCTGCTTCAAAAGTAGGCTTTCACGACACTCTTCAACGGTCTCGCTTTGTCCAGGATCTCGATCCTCATGAAATCCGCCTGGTAATTCTCTCCTTTGCTGTCTCCCAATCACTGAATGTTGCCTTCCCTTCTTCGATCTGGAGCTCTCGCTCGTCCAAAACCCTCTTGGGCCAATCCGGCACGGGAATTCCCTCTTCCCGGCTACAGAGTTCGTCCCGAAGCGCCTCCATGAGTCGAAACTTGTCGGGCACTGTCATCTGTTTTAGATCGATCGGGCTTTGCATGGAGGAAGCTAAACGATAGCCAAAGTGTGTTCAATTCCGAATTGCCGATTTGCACGAACAACCCAAGCTCAGCGACCCAGCCCACGGGACGCGTGGATTGCAGCCGGAGCGCGAGGGCCGGGGCGCTGCAACGCATGTTCGGCTGGTACCATCCCGCGGCCAAGGTCCGGCCCAATCGCGTCCGCGCCTTGCTCCGGCAAGCGCCGCGGCTTTCCCAGGCCGAACAACAAGCCTGGCAAATCCCCGAGGAACTCCTGGGCCTGGAACCAGAGTCGTTGGCCGAACCCGCCCTCGCGCTGCCTCCGCTTTGTCCTTGCTGCCACACCCCGATGGTCCAACGGGCGATCTGACGAGCGGGCCAGCCGTCGCCTTGGCCGGAGCGGCTCCGTCCGCCATGACCTCGACGCTTCCGCCCCCGTCGTTCGGTCGAAAGATGGGTCCGCTCATCCACCGGTGTGGTCTGCCCGGCCGGGGTTCAAAAGCTCCATTGCCAGACTTTGGTGTGGCGTTTTCTCCTCCACTCTCCACCGGGAACGAGCTCTCGGACTCGATCCCACGCCTTGTGACCTCCAACCCGATGCTTCCGTGCCGCCCAGC
>CAYHFE010000422.1:0-7214 GCA_964355375.1 uncultured Verrucomicrobiota bacterium | reverse complement strand
GGCCCTCCTCTCGAACATCGATGCGCCCGGTTGACAAACGGTTCATGGAAAGGGGGAGTTATCGCACGCTCGAAGCGACCAGGATCCGCTCAAAGACTCCGAGATACTCCTGCGCCTTTCGCTCCCAAGAGAAATCCACCCGCATTCCGTTTTCCCGGTATCGCGCCAGTAGTTCCGGGTTTTCGTAAAGAACCAGCGCTTTCCGAATGGCTTTGGCAAGCGCCGGGGCTGAGTATTCGGTGAATTTGATGCCGTTGAACCGATCCATGTCCTCGGTCATATCCACGACCGAGTCATCGAGCCCACCGGTCGCCCGGACGATCGGAACGGTGCCGTAGCGCAGGCTGTACATTTGGTTCAGACCGCAGGGTTCGAATTGAGAGGGCATCAGATAGAAGTCGCAGGCCGCTTCGATGCGGTGGGACAGGCGTTGGTCATAGCCAATTCGCACCGCGGCTTTCTCCGGATATCGGCTAACCAAATCACGGGCCGCTCGTTCAAAGCCCGCTTGGCCGCTACCCAAGAGGACGAATTGCATATTGCCGGCCAGCATCTCTTCCAGAACTCCAAGCTGAAGGCCGATGCCTTTCTGGTCAGCCAGCCGGGTCACAGTGCCGAACATCGGGATATGCGCGGAGGGCGGAAGGCCAAGTTCGGTTTGGAGACTGATCTTCCCCGCGGTTTTTCCAGCCATGGAACCTATGGAAAAGGGATGAGTGAGAAAGGGATTGGTCGTCGTATTCCATTCTTCGTAATCGACTCCGTTCAAAATGCCGACGAGCCGAGATTGGCGCTCGCGGAGCACCCCGTCCAACCCTTGCCCGTACTCTGGCGTCGTTATTTCACGAGCGTATCGCGGGCTGACAGTCGTAATAATGTCCGAGTTCACGATCGCGGCCTTCAGACAATTCATCCCACCGTGGAACTCCACCCCACGATTGTGAAAGGCGTCCCAGCCCAAATTCATCAGACCGAATTTGGCTCCCAAGAAACGACCTTGGAATGCTTGATTGTGGATTGTCACACACGCGCTGGGCGGTTTCCGCCAACCTTCAAACGACTGTTGGTGTCGAATCAGGAGGGGGACGAGTCCCACTTGCCAATCGTGCAGATGAACGATCTCCGGTTCCCAGCGGAGGTTTCGAGCCAAGTGGGCCACGCACTTCGAGAGGAAAAAGAACCGTTCCGGATTATCCGGATAATCGTGGTCGTTCTCCTGATACAGGCCGGGCCGGTCAAAAAACTCGGGCTGGTCGATGAAATAAACGGTGAGGTTTTCGGATGGTTCAAGTGTCCAGATTAGGGCTTGAGGATAATCGAAACCCAACGGCAGCGTGACCCGCATTTCCAGCAATCGCAGGTCGGGGAACTTGCGCCGAATTCCTGCGTAAAGGGGTGTAACGACACCGACTTTTTGGCCCGCTCGCGCCAGGTATTTGGCCAAGGCACCGACCATGTCGGCCAGCCCGCCGGTCTTGGAAAACGGGTGAACCTCGCTGCTGGCGAGCAGGATCTTCATGGTTTAGCTGGCCGGAATGCGATCAGTCTTGAGATAGGGTCGAAGGACTTCCGGGATCAGGATGCTTCCGTCCGCCTGTTGATAGGTTTCGATGAGCGCGACAAACAGCCTGGCCAACGCCGTTCCACTGCCGTTCAAGATATGAGGAAACCGGTTTTCCCCGGATTCAGCCTTATATCGAAGATTCATGCGGCGCGCCTGGTAATCCTCACAATTCGAGCAGCTTGAAACCTCGAGGTAACTCCCCTGCCCTGGCGCCCACACCTCAATATCATAAGTCTTCGCGCTCGTCGCCCCCATGTCGCCGGTGCAGAGCACGATCAACCGGTAATGCAGGCCCAGCTTCTGTAATACGGTCTCGGCATGAGTCACCAACTTCTCCAGTTCCTCATAGCTGCTCTCCGGCTTCACGATCTTGATCAGTTCCACCTTGTCGAATTGGTGAACCCGAATCATCCCCCGAGTCCCGACCCCGGCGGCTCCGGCTTCGGCTCGAAAGCAGGGACTGTAGGCGCAGTAGTTGATGGGCAACTGACTGTCTTTGAGAATTTCCTCCCGATGGATGTTCGCAACCGGGGTTTCAGCGGTGGGAATCAGGTAGAGCTTGCCGAGAGTGGCGCCGTCTTCCCCCTCTTGCACTGCGTAGGCTTGATCAGCCGCCTTGGGAAACTGGCCCGTTCCAACCATGCACTCCACTTTGACGACGAATGGGGGCGAAACTTCCGTATAGCCATGAGACGTTGTATGCAGGTCGAGCAAGAATTGAATCAGTGCCCGCTCCAATTTCGCCCCCCAGTGGGTGTAGAGAAGAAACCCGCTGCCGGAAAGCTTGGCCCCGCGGGCAAAGTCCACCAGTCCAAGTCGCTCACAGAGCTCGACGTGGGATTTCGGGCCAAAGGAATACTGCGGTTGAGTCCCCCAAATGCGGACGACTGGATTGTCGGCGGCGCTCTTTCCCATGCTGACGCTGGCATGTGGGATATTGGGAAGTCGAAGCATTAAGGCATCCCGGTTCTGCTCCGCTTCTCCCACCGCGCGGTCCAACTCGCTGATGCGGTCGCCAATTTGCCGGGTCTCCGCCTTCTTGGCCTCGGCTTCCGCGGATTTCTTCTGCGCCATCAGTGCGCCAATTTCTTTCGAAACGCGATTGCGCTGCGCCTTCAGATTCTCGACTTCCGCGAGAAGGTGGCGTCGCTTCTCATCGAGGCTCAGGAGTTCATCAATCTTGGTTTCGTCCCCTGCCCCGCGAGCCGCCAATCGTTGTCGAACGTATTCCGGTTGTTCGCGAATGACTTTAATGTCCAGCATCGTGGCATTATAGGAATGGACCATTCCCGGGCAAGGAGGAAGGCAACGGATTGTGCGCAACCAACGAAAGCGTTGACCGGTCGAGGGCACTCGACGGTTGACCGAATTGAGGCCGCGAGGCTGTCCATGAAAGGGGCGAATTTGACAGAATCATCAAACCCATGTAGATTGCATTGTGATATCATAACGATAACACTTGTGAATTGTCAGCCAACCGCAAACAAAGTTCGATGCCATGAATACGCCAAACCAAACCCATATCAACCGAGAGACGGAGATCCAAGTGCCCAGCGGGTGGATCATGCTCCTCGTGAATCTCATGATCTTGGTCGCGGGAGGACTCCTGATCTCCAGACTGACGCCGCCGTGGGTCGTTGCCGGAATCTTGCTGGCCCTGATTGGGCTCGTCATGTGCTTTGGCTATTTCACTCTTCAGCCGAATGAAGCCAAGGTCTTGATGCTTTTCGGCGCGTACAAGGGAACGGTTCGATCCAGCGGATTTCATTGGACGAATCCGTTCTTCACCAAGCGCCAAGTCTCCCTCAGGTCACGGAATCTCAATGGCGACCGCCTGAAGGTAAATGATAAGCGGGGCAATCCTATTGAGATCGCGGCAGTGGTGGTCTGGCGGGTTGAAGACACGGCCCAAGCGTGCTTCGACGTTCAGGATTATACGAGCTATGTGCAGATTCAAAGTGAATCCGCGGTCCGTCATTTGGCCAGTTCGTATGCCTACGATCACGGCGAGGAAAATGAGATTACGCTCCGGAGCGGCGGCGAAGAGGTGGCGCTGGCCCTGAAGGAGGAGTTGCAGGAACGTCTGGCCAAAGCCGGCGTCCTGGCGGAAGAAGCTCGCTTGACCCACTTGGCCTACGCCCCGGAAATTGCCCAAGCCATGCTTCGTCGTCAACAGGCCGAAGCGGTCATCGCCGCACGCCAGAAAATCGTTCATGGCGCGGTCAGCATGGTTGAAATGGCCTTGCGGGAGCTGGCGGAGAAGCAAGTGGTCAAGCTCGACGATGAGCGGAAAGCATCGATGGTGAGCAATCTGCTCGTCGTGCTTTGTGCGGAGTCCGAGGTGACGCCCGTAATCAACACCGGCACCCTCTACCACTAAGCGTCGCGTGGAACCGAGAAAGTCATTTCTGCTTCGAATCGATCCGGATCTGTGGAAGGAACTCGAGTCCTGGGCGCAGGACGAATTACGGAGCGTGAATGGACAGATCGAGTATCTGCTCAAGCAGTCCGTGCGCAAACGAAAGCAATCCTCTTCCTCTCAGAACTCTGGGGATTGAGGACAAGCGAGGTTTGATCGAAGGCAGCGTTGCGTCAAAGAGAAAGGCGTCACTATGAGATGGGAATACAAGACGATCAAGATTCCGACCAAAGGAATTCTGGGGGGTAAGATCAAGGAAACGGACCTTGACCAAGCCTTGAATGAGCAGGGTAACAAGGGTTGGGAGCTGGTTTCCGTGTTTGGGACCAACCTCGGCCAAGGACAAACCCGCGACGTGGTGGCCGTCTTCAAGAAGCCGAGCTGAAGCGACGCCAACGCCTCGGATCCGAGGCTTGACTCTCAGGCCATCGGGATTCGCCAGACGCGGCGAGGTCTCTCAAAGCCGCGAAACTTGACTTCCAAGGATTCCCCCGTCTTGCCGGTTTGGGCAAGAAATCAAGCTGTCTCAGGCCGTTGATACAGGTCGTTCGAAATCGTCAGGTCGCCCCCTTGACAGCAGCCGACCATGCGCCGGCAATAAGATCCAGTTTGTCATTAGCGTTGGCCGCCAGGCCCGCGCCAATATCCAAGCTCGAACTCTCTCGATATGAACGGGCCATGGCATTGTCTCGCCCAGCGAATGGTCTATTTCTGGCGGTCGAGAAGGTAGCGGGCCAACGCGTCCAGGATATCTGCCTTCCCCTTGAATGTCCGCAGGACGGCAAACGCTCGCTCGGTCAACTGCTTGGCTATTCGGCGCGAGCGCTCGAGACCGACAATCGCCGGATACGTGGCTTTCTGGGCCGCCGTGTCTTTCCCGGCCGTCTTCCCGAGTTGTTCACTGGTTTGGGTCACATCGAGAATGTCGTCGATCACTTGGAAAGCCAGGCCGACATAATAGCCAAACTCGGTCAGCGCCTTGAGCTGCACGGCGGTGCAATTGGCGCTCATTCCGCCAAGCCGCACCGAACAACTGAGCAGCGCGGAGGTCTTCCGCTCATGAATATAGCGGAGTTGAGTCTCGGAAATTGCTTTCCCTTCCCCTTCCAAATCGGCCACCTGCCCGGCAATCAGTTCGAGAGAGCCGGCGGCTTTGGTCAACTCCAGGATCACATCCCGGTGGGTGTATCGCGGCCAACCGCGGCACTGGACCGCAATTTCGAACGCTTGAGTGAGCAAGGCATCGCCTGCGAGGATCGCGATCCCTTCTCCATACACCTTGTGGCTCGTGAGTTTTCCGCGCCGGTAATCGTCATCGTCCATGGCCGGCAGATCATCATGAATCAGCGAATAGGTGTGGATGCATTCGACCGCGCAGGCCAGAGGCATCGCGTCGGACGGATCGCCGCCACAGGCTTCAGCCGCCGCCAGACAAAGGGCCGGCCTCATTCGCTTCCCGCCGGCAAACAGAGAATAGCGCATGGCCTGGTGGAGGGTGGCCGGTTTGGTTCTCGGACCGGGCAAATACCCATCGAGGGCGCGATTCACGGCCTCCGTTCGGATTTTGAGATAAGGTTGAAGGTCCACCGGATGTTTTTGCATCCGACCGACGGGCGCTGCTGTTGCTGGCATGGGGAGCCTTTTAGGGGAAGTCGGTCCGTCGATCAAGGTTGGATTGAGTTCAGTCCCTCCCAATGGTTCGATTATTTCTGTTCGATTATTTCTGTTGCGTTGTTCCGAATGGCGACTAGCCTAGCCACCCTTTAGCAAAACAAAACGTGAGGCACCATTGAATAGCGAAATCTGTAAGAAAGCACTGGAGAAAGTCATCAACCCAAACATCCTCGTGAATTTGGTTTCACGGCGGGTGCGGCAGTTGACCAGCGGCGGCGGTTCGGGAAGTCGGCCGTTGCTCGCGGAGACAGCCGGCCTCGGGGCAGGCGATATCGCCATGCTCGAGATCATCGAGGGCAAAATGGCTTGGGAACTACTGGAGGAAAAACCAGCCGCCGTGGAACCCGTGGTCAAGAAGCGGAAAAGGTCTTCTTAGCGGTGATTCGCCATCCTGCGCCGCCTGATGGCCCTGCGGCGTCTTCGGGAGATTCCCGCGAGGTTTCGTCAATGGTGGAAGCGGGCCGGCCACGCCAATGCCCATGGCTGACATCCTGACCAACTCCAAAGCACGACGCGAATATCTCATCATCGAGACCTTCGAAGCGGGAATTGTCTTGCGGGGCACCGAGGTCAAGTCGTTGCGAGCGGGTCAAGGGCAGATCCGCGATGCCTTTGCCCGGGTGGAAAATGATCAGGTTTTCCTCTACAACGCCCACATCGACGAGTACGCCTTTGGCAACTGGCAGAACCATGACCCGAAATCTCCGCGAAAGCTCCTCCTCCACAAGACGGAGATCCGGAAGTTGTTCGGTCTCGCTTCGGTGAAAGGAAATGCCCTCTTTCCTCTGTCGCTTTACTGGAAAAACGGGAAGGTAAAAGTGGCCTTGGCCGTCGGAAAAGGAAAAATCGAGTTCGACAAACGAGAAGATCTGAAGAAGCGGGAATCAGATCGGGAACTGAAACGGGCCACCATGCACCGTTTTAAAGGCAAGTGAGAAGAGCGGACGGCCTGCTGCCAGCCACCCTTCTGACAAGGTAATTCTCAGAAACGACTTCGCCCTAGGATTTGACCGCCTCGGGCTTCTTCCAAGTGCGCTTCAGTGGCTTCACCACCAAGCCACGCTTGATCGCTTTCGTCGAAACCCGAATATAGCGCACCTCGCCATTGACGACGGCCTTGACTCGTTGAAGATTCGGCAGAAAACGCCGTTTCGTGGTGGCGGTCACGTGAGTGCCGATGCCACCCTTCTTCTTGGCCTTACCACTGCGCCAAATGTGGCGGCCTTTGATCGATCCCTTGCCTGTCAATTCGCAAATTCTTGCCATAAAATCTCCACTCTCAATTAGGAAGCGCCGAAAGTAGCTATCCGGGACAAGGTTGCAAGCACTATTTCGGGGCCGCGCGGGCGGTCCAATAGGTCCCACCCGGACAAGGGGTGACGGAAACCGAACCTTGAATGGTCGAGGAAAGATGATAGAAGTCTCCTTCAGATCGCCGACGCCTCCAGAATCAATGAGCGAGTTTGCAGCCAACTTCTATGTCACGGGCGGCACGCTCCGCCTCGACGCGCTGTCCTACGTCGAGCGCCGAGCGGACAAAGACCTGTTGGACTGCCT
>CAYHFE010000421.1:0-7241 GCA_964355375.1 uncultured Verrucomicrobiota bacterium | reverse complement strand
GAGCCGTTGGAGTTGCCGCAAACGCCCGGCGACCTGTTGCTTGGTGAACTTGGGCTTGGCGGTCGCCGCAGGCGTCACGGTGACTGTGGCATTGGTTTCGACCGGGGCATTGGTGGCGACCAACGAGGCAGGACGGGCTCGGGCGACGCGTTTGGGCGGAGGTTGGTAGGAGGGGTCATAGACCAGAGCCTTCAGGTCACTGGCCGGAACGAGATGCCGCCACAAGAACGCCTGCATCCGGTCTTCCGCCGGCACGGCTTCACGGACGACCTCTTCCGCTCCCATTTTCGCGCTCCCCAAGATGGTCAGGCTGACCGGTTCTTCCGTCGCAACCAGGCTGGCTTTGACCGTGAGCCGCGCCACAGACTGGGTTCCGGAAAGGCTGACGGGCGCCGCCGAGAAACCCAATGGCGGATCTTTCAAGGCCAGCTTGATAGGACCGGTGAATCCGTCCCTGCGGATGGCATGAATGGTGACGACGGCGGTGGATTTGCTGCGGAGAGCGAGGCTGGAGGGCACGGCGCGCAGCTCGAAATCGGGTTGCGGCGCGCTGAGGCGCAGACGGTAGCCATACTCGTCGCCACCTTGGCGCGCGGTGCTGCCGATGTGAACGTAGTAGTCCCCGTCGGCGGGCAGTCTGATCATGAAGTGAGAATCCGCCTGATGCGTGTTCACCCCCGCTCCCAGGTCTTCCCGATCGTCGCTGAACGCCAGCAGCCGGCCGGTCCCATCGGTGAGCTTGATCACGGAGTCGAGCGGAGAATCGAGCCGGCGCGCCTGGACTTCCGCCACCACCGTCTCGTTTGACTTGCCGGTGAACTGGAACACATCCCAGTCCTCCGGCGTGTCCACGCGCCCGTTGATGATGAGGGGAAGGGTCACCTTCTGCGCGCTCTCCGGGGTGTTGTTCGGTTCGTGGTCGAATCCATCCGGCAGCGTGTTCAAGGCAAACGGCACGCGGTTGGAAATGAACCCATTCCTGCTCGCGGCGAGGCGGTGGATTCCGGGTCCCGCGTCGCTGGCCAGCGGCGTCAGTTCCGCGTCCTGGAGATTCCAACCTTTCATTTTGGGCGCCACCGCCGCGCCGACCTGCGCTCCCAACGGAAAGAGGCTCGTCACGAACGGCAGTTCCCCGAGGCTGAGGCGATAGACGAAATCCTCGCGCCCGCGGTAGATGGCGTCGGTAATGGCGAGCACATACTCGCCGTCGTGGGGCACTTCAAATAGAACAACCGGGTCGGGATTGAACCGGTAGTCGTCGGCAAAGGCGAGTTCCTTCCCCGTCGCGTCGTAGAGCAGCAGCACGGGTTGAAACCAGCCAGGCACAGCGTCGGCAATATACGGGATCAATTGCCGCGCCTGGGTGGTGACCACCAGTCGTTGGCCTTGGCGCGCCTCGAACCGGTACCGGTTCACTTCGCCGGAAGCGATCTGGCCGTTGACGGTGCAGGGCACGGTGATGCGGTCTTCGACCTCGTCGGCCGGCCGCTTGCGCAAGGCCGATTCCTCCTTGCCGAGCACCTGGAGAGTGGCGGTGAGCATCGGCTTGCGGGAGAATTCCGCAATCTGGCCGACGTGAAAGACGAGCGGGTTTGACACGCCGCGCAAGGTCGTGAGCCGGATTTCTCGCGCCCCAGGCTCGGCGTCGGAAGCGATCCTGACCTCGACCATGACCAAGCTGGAGATCGAAGCGCAGGCCGGCGTTTGCACGAATTCGCGAGTTCGTTTTTCGATTCGGGCGATCAGCCTCTGCGGGTCCTCACCCGCCCCCGGCCCCGGCGAAAGCTTTTCCGGCGCGATCGCCGAGGCGACGGCCGACGTCGCTCGCTTCAATTCTCGCAGTTGTTCGTTTAACAACTGCTGCTCCTGGTTGTTCAGTCGCCAGCAATACTCAACCACCTGGGCGGTGACACCGGAGCCGGTGATCAGCACCGCGTTGACATCATCCAGTCCTTGTCCCCCCAGCCGCACTTGGATCGTCGTGCCCTGCTGGCCACCGGCGGGATAGACAAAACCGATGGAAGGTCGCACCTGCGCCTGTGCCGCCGACGGCGAAACCAGCCAACCGGCCAGTCCCCAGAGTGCAAGCCATTGAACTTTGCGCATGCGAAACGTTGACTACATGATTTCGGTTAACAGCCCGCCGGATCTCACGCCTTCCGCGGCGGACGGCAAGACGTGGGCCTCGAGGCCCAGGGGATGGGGCAGTCGGGCGTTGGCGTCCATGCCGCTCAACGCATAGATGCTGCCGAGCAGGTCCACCGGATAGACGGGCCGATCCTGGACATCTTCGGCTTTCGCGTCGGACGCTCCAACCACGTGACCGCCCTTGAAACCGCCACCGGCGACCAAGGCCGTGAAGACGTTGCCATGATGGTTGCGGCCGCCATTCCACGGAGGTTGCCAGTCCACCTTGGGAGTGCGGCCGAACTCGCCACAACACCAGACGAGGGTGCTCTCCAGCAAGCCGTGATCGTGCAAATCCTGCAGCAGCGTGGCCAGCCCTTGATCCAGTTGCGGACATTGCCGGCGCATCGTGGCGAAGTGGCTGCTGTGCGTGTCCCAGCCTCCCGGGTAGTTGATGACGATGTAGGGAACACCGGCTTCGACCATCCGGCGCGCCGCCAGGCAATCCTGCCCGAAGGTGTGGCGGCCGTAGCGGTCGCGCAATTCCGGTTTCTCCTTGGAGAGATCGAACACCTCCCGGCCCTCGCCCAGAATCAACTCGTAAGCCTGTTGCCTGGCCTCTTCCGAAACCGCCACCTGGGGACTGGCGGCCATGAGGCGACCCATCGTGTCCATCTTTTCAAGCAATCCGTGCCGGGCCTTCTGCCGGGCATCGGTGATGCCCCGGGAGAGGACCCCTTCCACCTCGAACCGGGGCGCGTTCGGGTCACCGCCCGTGGCGAACGGTTTGAGTCTCGGTCCCAGGAAGCCTTCTTCGGAGAACCGGCCTTGCGGCCGCGTCAGCACCACGTAGGGCGGAATGATCCCTTTGTAGCCCGGGCTCTTGAACAGCGCGAACACCGCGCCCACGCTCGGATAGGCCAACCGTTCGCCGGGCGCGTGCGCGGTCTGCATCAGGTAGGCCGCGGTCTCATGGCCGTTGTTGCGATGGGTCATGCTCCGGATGAGAGAGTACTTGTCGGCCTGCTTGGCCAGGTTGGGGAACAACTCGCCGAGTTGCATCCCGTCCACGTTGGTCGCGATCGCTTTTCTGAAATCGCCCATGTACTCGTAACCGGAATCCGGTTTCGGGTCCCAGGTATCGTTGTGCGACATGCCGCCCCAAAGGAAGATTTGGATGACCGACTTGGCCTTGGCTTGGATCGGCGCGGCGGCCAGGGCCTGCCCCGCCGGCGGGGCATCGTTGGCCCCCAGCACCCGGCCGTCGGCCAACAACAAGCCGGCCGTACTGAACAGACCGACGCGCATCGCTTCGCGCCGCGACATCGGCAAGCTGAGAAACAGGCCTGTGAAATCCGCGCCCTTTGACTGGCGATGGGAACCGTCGTTTGTGCTCATAGAATGACTTCCGTTTGTGCGGTTAGTGACGATACAGAAACTCCGTACCGTTGATCAAGGACCAGGCGATGTCCACCCAGTCCTCGCGCCGTTTCAAAGGGACGGGCTTGGCGGGCTTGCTCGTGACGGCGGGGCTGCCATACGCCTCCACGTTCTGGACCTCGTTGGACGTCGGGTAGCGCGATAGAATCGTCAGGTAAAGGTCATCCACGATTTCAGACGATTTGCGGCCCGAGCCGATGATCACTTTGAGCTTGGGGCTTTGGTCCAGCTTGCGCTGGATGTGGCTCGAATTCAGCAGGTGCAGCCATTGGGCGGGGATCGGCTTGTTGTTGCGTTCGTTCTCCATGCCGGTGGCGCGCGCCGAACGTCCGAACAAAGCCAGAAAGGGACTGGTGATGCTGCCATCGGCGAGGGCGATCGCGGGCATGCCCTCCGGGATGTAGGTGAACGGCTCCGGGATGGGGCTGGTATAAAGATCCGACGTGCCGGCGATCTTGTTGATGGCGTCAATCAAAACCTCGGCATCCAATCGGCGCAACGGGTAGTGCGCGAAATTCGCCTCGGCCTCGGGAGCGGTGGCTCGGGGCATGGCGGAGAACTGATAGGTCGCGGAGTTCAGGATCAAACGGTAGAGGTGTTTCAGATCGTAGCGGCCCGCCACCAGTTGCTGCTCCAGATAAGCCAGCAATTCGGGATGGACGGGCGGGTTGTCCTCGCGAATATCGTCCGGCTCGTGGACGATGCCGCGCCCCAAGAGCCAGGCCCAGACGCGGTTCACAATGCTGCGTGTAAACCAGGGATTCTTCGGAGTGATCAACCAATCGGCGAAGATCTCCCGGGGATCACGGTCCGACGGCAACTGGATCCGGGTGCCATCCGGAAAAACCGCCACCGGCAACTCCCGGTTCGTCCGTGCTGGAATCGCCGGTTGGGCCACGCTGTTGGAAGCTTGTCCAATCGCGGTGATGGCGGCGCGTCCCGGCGCGCTGTTGCCCGCCACGGCGCTGGCCCCGAGCGGATCCCAAAAAACGTGCTCCTCTTTCCACTCGCCGGTGGGCTTGTAGCCGATCTGCGAGAAAAACGCCGTCAGGCCGGCTAAACGGTTGGTCGGCCAGGACTCGCTCCGCGCTCCCATGAACGTCAAGGCCACGGCGCCAGCGCTGCCTTCCGGGGTCCGGTTCTGAATGGCGCGGTAAAAGTTGACCGGACCGACGCGGAAATTGCTCCCGCTCGAGGTGAGCAATTCGCGGGCGAACTGGTCGTAGGGTTTGTTGGCCGCGATAGACGTCAAGACCCAGCGGTGATACGCCTGCGCCGCATTGGGCCAGAGATTGACCGGGAACTCCGCCTTGATCCGCAAGATGTCACCCCACCGCATGGCCCAGAAATAGGCGAACTCATCACGCTCCAACAAACGATCAATCAGAAGAGGGCGTTTGTTCTTGGTGTCCGGATCCTGGATGAAATCCCGGGCCTCCTTCGCCGTGGGCAGCGTGCCGATGACGTCGAGATAGGCGCGACGGACAAAGACCGCATCGGAGCAAAGGACCGGCGCGATGTTCAGCGAGGAGAGCCGGGCGAAAACGAGGTGATCAATCTGGCTCTGCGGGACCGGAGCCGCCTGGCTTTCGAAAGGGTTCTCTTCCGCCGAGGCGGGCGCGGTTCCGCCGAGAATCGCCCCAAGGCTCAACACCACGATCAACCATGTCTTCATCCGATTAGCCAGGCTTCAAGTATATCAGAAGATGCGGGCGCAATCATTATTCAAAACCACTTCGACTCTTCGGAATTTGCCGATGCGGCTCAGGGCTTGGCCGGGGGCGGCGCATTCCGGACGCGGAGCCCCACCAATTCGTAAGCTCGTCCCGTGGCCAGGAGCAGGCGGGTTTCTCGATACGACGAGCCGTAGAGATTGGCGGCCAGGCTGGATTCTGAACTCGCGAGCCCCGACCGGGTGTCCACCAGTTGGTCGATATTGATCTTGCCGGCGAAATACTCGTCGCGGCGCGAGTGGAATTCCGTCAGCTTCTGTCGGACCACGTCCTGAATCTGCCCGCGATTGCGGTCCGTCTCGAGCAAGCTGCGGGTTTCGGTGGTGATGCGGCGGCGGACCAGCAACTCTTCCGCCTCGATCTGGGCTTCGAATTGACGGATTTCCGCTTCGGCCTTCAAGCGGGAGGAATTCAGCACGCGCCGATCGTTCAATCGCACATTGATGCCGCCGCCCACGGTCCAGCCTTGGAAGCGATCGTCAAACGATTCCGAACCGAGCGGGAAAGTCGTGCCCTCGAGAAAGGCCGTGACGTCGTAGCGCCCTTTGATCGACCGTTGGCGCTGCAATTCCGCGTTGTTCTTGGCATCCAGCAGAATCGTGAAGGCCGGATTGTTGTCTCGCGCCTGTTGGAGCAACTCCTGGAGCTTCTCCGGCTGGCTGGCCGTTTTCGCGAAAGGACTCAAGCGATACTCGGGAACGGGAATCTGAAATTCCTGGCTCGACTGGAGCGCCAGGTAAGCCCGAAGAATCTCCGAATCCTCCAGCCGCCGTGTTTGATAAATGTTCTTGGTCGTTTCCGCGCTGCCCGTGGCGGATTCGACCCGGCCTCGATCCTGCGGTTTGAGGCGAGCATCCTTGGCCAGCTCGGCTAAATCCGCGCCGTAACGCTGGTAGATGGCGATCAACCGCTGAAAGTAAACCGCTTCATTGAAAAACTCGACCGCGCTATCCACCACCGAGCTGTAGCTCTTCAGGTAATCGAGTTGCGCCTTCCGCGCCGTCGATTCCTGAAACGCTTGCGCGATGATGCGATCCTGTCGCCGGCGCGAACCGAGGAACGGCACCTCCAAGCGCGTGCGCACCAAGGCTCCGCCGCCGCTCTCGACCGGTGATTGCCCAGCCATGACCGGGTCGAACTTAAACCGCGAGTAAGCGCCTCCCACCTCCGCGCTCAGGACCGCGCCCTCAAACGTCTCCTTCTTCACCCCGACGACCGTCTCCACCGTGTTGCCAAAGGCGTTGCGTCGGCTGGGGAAATCCGAAAGATCCGACCGGGCTTCGACGAAGGGTTCGAAGCGGCTGAGATTGGCGCGGAATTCATCCAGGCCGTGCCGGGCCGCCACCATTTCCTCGCGCGCGGCTCGGACGGTGGGGTTATTCGTGTAAACAAGGTGAACGATCGTTTCAAAACTCAAAACGAACGGCGGCTCCACCTTGGGCGGGTCGCGGCGCGGAACAGACTTGGAGGCGCCGGAAGAGGGGAGAGGTGGAACCGGCAAACCTGAAGACGGCTTCGGCGGCGCGGATCGCGCGACGGCTTCGCGTTCCGCGGCTTGCAGAGGACCCGTGTGGTAACTGGCCCGGAGCAGACCCGCGGCCAGCAGCACGAGGCCAAGCACGGATCGTTGGCCGCGTCCGCCCCGCCACTCCACCGGGGCCGACGAAACCGTTGGATTCGTCCCGAACCGCGCTCGACGGTCCAACCGACGCTGGAGCCAGGAAGTCTTCATTCTATTCGGCGTTTCACTGCAGGAGACCGCTGGCGTCTCGTCGCGGGATTTCCGCTCGACGGCCAGAGTTGCGTGATTCGGACTCGATGGTATCGATCATTTTGCCGGACGGCAAGCTTGCCCTGCTTGGGTTGCTGACGCAGTCCACTCCATTCGGCGCATGGTCCCGATGCACGCGCAAAGAGAAAGGAGGCTGCCCAAGCCGGACC
>CAYHFE010000420.1:0-7245 GCA_964355375.1 uncultured Verrucomicrobiota bacterium | reverse complement strand
GTCCAAGACGCTGTGCGATCAGCGGGGTGCAGAGAGGCGAATGGGTCCCAGGATTCTCCAAAGTGTGTGGACTATTCTGTCACCGCATTCTAAAACGCAGGGATGAGAACGAACTCCTTTCGATGGATTAATCTCCCGGCAACGTTTGGCGTGCTGGTGCTGGCTGTCCTCCTCGCGAGTCATTCTCCGGTGGGCGCCGCGGAGCCAACGCCGGTCGCCAATCCGGAGCCGGCGGCGGGACGGAATGGACCGAGCCCCTACGCGCGTTGGAAGAGCGGCCTTTCCACTTCGGAGAACTTCTTTCCCATCGCGGTTTGGCTACAGAATCCCTCCCGCGCCAAACAGTACCGAGCGGCGGGCTTCAATACCTACGTCGCCCTGTGGCGAGGGCCGACGGACGAGCAGTTGCGGGTTCTGCGGGAAGCCGACATGCGGGTGATTTGCCACCAAAACGAGAGCGGTTTGAAGCATCGGGATGACCCCACGATCATCGGCTGGATGCATGGCGATGAACCGGACAATGCGCAGTCGCTCGGTTCGGGCAAAGGCTACGGTCCTCCGATTTTGCCGGCGAAGATCGTGGCGGACTATGAGCGCTTGAAGGCCGTCGATCCGTCGCGTCCGATCCTGTTGAATCTGGGGCAAGGCGTGGCCTGGGATGGCTGGTATGGCCGCGGGGTGCGCAGTCGGCACCCGGAAGATTATCCGGAGTATATTCGCGGCTGCGACATTGTCTCGTTTGATATTTATCCGGTGGCGCACAGCACGCCGGAAGTGGCCGGGAATCTCTGGTTCGTGGCCCGAGGAGTGGAGCGGCTCAATCAGTGGAAGGCCGAGAACCAGATCGCTTGGAATTGCATCGAATGCACACGCATCCACCACCCGACGCGCAAGGCCACGCCCCAGCAGTTGCGGAGCGAGATCTGGATGGCCTTGATCCACGGCTCGAAAGGCTTGATCTACTTCGTTCACGAATGGGAGCCGCGGTTCAATGAGGCGGCCTTGTTGGATGACCCGGAAATGCTGGCGGCGGCCACCGCCATCAACCGTCAGATCACCGAGCTCGCGCCGGTCCTGAACTCGCCGCCCATGACACCCGGGGCGACCGTCCGGTCGGAGAACGTGGATGTGCCCGTGGCGACGCGGCTGTTGCGCCGTGCCGGCACGACCTACTTATTCGCCGCCGCCATGCGCGCTGGTGAAACGAAGGTGACCTTCCAACTGCCCGACCTGAAATCAGACGTCGCGGTGGAGGTGCTGGGCGAGAACCGAAGATTGACCGCGCGCGACGGAAGTTTCCAGGATGACTTCGGTTTGTGGGGTGTCCATCTGTATTCCTGCCGCGGCGAATAGGGTGTCTCAGAAAACCCGCGACCCAGGTGGTTCGATATTCGTGGAGATGAAGACGGCACGGCCCAGACCCGGCCAGGGCGATCCAGGAATTGGAGGGCACGGATCAGGCTGCAGACTCGACCGAGCGCTTTCCAAGCCGGACGCCGGGCCGGGTTCACCTTCGCCCCGGGCGGTGGGAGGTGCGACCTTCGTCCGTCTCCGGATCACCGCCGACGCGGAACGACAGATTCGTGCCGGGCATCCCTGGCTTTTTGCCGAGAGTGTTCGCGAGCAGAACCGGGCGGGCGCGACGGGCGAGCTGGCTGTGATCTACGATCGGCAGAATCGTTTTCTGGCGGTGGGGCTGTTCGATCCGGGTTCTCCGTTGCGCGTGCGCGTTTTGCATGCCGGAAAGCCGCAAACGATTGATGAGGCTTGGTGGAAGCGGCACTTGGAGAAAACACTGGGCCGGCGCGACGGCCTGTTCGACGAGCGGACGAACGGCTATCGTTGGATTAATGGAGAGAGCGACGGCTGGCCGGGATTGGTGCTGGATCGGTATGACCGGACCCTCGTGTTCAAGCTCTACACGGCAGCCTGGCTGCCGAGGTTGGAGAGCATCGCGCGCCTCGTCGCGGAAACGCTGCGCCCGGATCGGATGGCGCTCCGTCTGAGTCGGAATATCCAGGAGAACGCGCGGAAACATTTTCGGCTTTCCGATGGAATGTGGCTGGATCGCGATCGCGTCGCGCCGCCCGGGAAGAATCCTCCGGCGATTCCAAGGGACGGAGAATCCTCGGACGGCCCGGTGGTTTTTCAGGAAACGGGCCTCCGCTTTGAAGCCGATGTTTTACGGGGTCAGAAGACGGGCTTCTTCCTCGACCAACGGGATAATCGCCGCCTGGTGGAGTCGCTGGCGCGCGGTCGCACGATGTTGAATGCCTTTAGTTTCTCGGGAGGATTCTCGCTTTATGCCGCCCGGGGCGGGGCTACTTCGGTGACCGACCTGGACATCAGCGCCCATGCTCTGGCGAGCGCGCGAAGAAACTTTGCCATGAACGGGTCAGATCCCGCGATTGCGGCCTGCCGGCAGGAAACGATTCAGGCGGATGCCTTTGCCTGGCTGGCCACCACGAAATCACGTCGGTTTGATGTGATCGTTTTGGACCCGCCCTCGCTGGCCAAGCGGGATTCGGAACGGTCCGCCGCCTTGGAGGCCTACGCCAAGCTCACGCGGAGTGCGATCGCGCACCTGCGGTCCGGCGGCATCCTGGTGGCCGCCTCCTGCTCGGCCCACGTGCCGGCGCGCGACTTCTTTCCCGCGGTGCATCACGCCGCCGTTCTGACGCGGCGAGATTTCTCGGAGTTGGGTCGATCCCATCATCCGCTCGATCATCCGGCCACGTTTCCGGAGGCGGAGTATCTGAAATGCCTTTACCTTCGATTCGATCCCGGAAGATGACTCCGAGTTGTCTTTGCCGGAGGGATTCAGTTGAGAAGGGGAGCGCGCGCGCCCTCGCGTGCGGTGGTCGGCGCCTGCGAACAAGCCACCCTTTTGGTGACTGAATTGGGCCTTGATTTCGACCGGCGGGGCACCGGTTGGCAGACGCGGGGGCACGTCTGCTCCCCCATTCCAACGGCAGACTTACGGCTCAGCGGAGCGAGACCTCTTTGAGTTTGCCGCCAACGCTGGTCAGATGGCTGACGGTCCGAAGGTACATCCTTCCGCCGGCCACCGCCGGGGTGCTGCGGGTGAGTTCACTCAAAGAATACCGGGCCAGATCCCGAAATTTGTCCCCGGCCTCGAGCACGACCACTTGGCCGGTCGTGGAGACGCAGAAAAGGCGGCCATCCACCCAGACCGGTGAACTGAAAAATTCCCCTTCGACGCGTTCCTGCCATTTGATTTCACCGGTCGGAGCCTGCACGCAGCTCACCACGCCAGCATCGCTCCACAAGAACAGCAGGTCACCGACCGCCACGCTGGTGGGCACGTAAGGCGCGGACCGTTTGATCGTATAGGCCAGCGCGGGATTCCGATTCGCTCCTCCGGGCCGGATGGCGGCGATGTAATTGCCGCCCGCGCCGCTGCCACAGGAACCGATGATGACGCCGGCCGCGATCACGGGCGAACTGACGGTGCGTTTGTCGAAAGCCTTTGGGTATTCCCAGAGCACCTGGCCGTTTTCCGGATCGATGGCTGAAATGCCGTGCGCCTGGCTGTTGAAAATCAGCGCGGGCTTCTCCCCCTTCGGCTCGTAAAGGCAGGGTGTGGAGTAGGACACGACCACGGTTTGGCGCGGGGTCTGCCATTTGGTTTTCCCCGTTTTCGCATCCACGGCGATCAGGGAGCTGGACCCGTCTTGGTCATTGCCCAGAATGACCGTCTCACCCTGCACGATCGGCGAAGCGCCGCAACCGTGCTGGCTTTTGTAGGGCCCCAGGTCCCGCTCCCAGACAGTCTGCCCCTCATGGTCCAAAGCCATCAGGCTGTACCGTTCCGGAATCGACCAGGCGACGTAAACCCGGCTCTGGTCCACGGCCGGGGTGGCGGAAGAGAAGCTGTTGAATTTGTGTTTGTCAAAGGGGCGGTAGGGGAACTCTCGTTTCCAGACCAGACTGCCGTCGTCCGATTTCAGGCAAAAAACACTGATCTGATTGGGCACTTCCTCGGTGCTGGTGAGAAAGATGCGATCGCCCCACAGGACGGGTGAGGAATGTCCCGTGCCGGGCAAGGCGATTTTCCAGTTGATCTCCTTCTCTGTCCAGGTGGTGGGAATGGTCCTGGCCTGGCTGAGCCCCGTGCCGTTGGGGCCGCGGAAACGGGTCCACTCCTGGGCGAACGACGTCTGCATGAGGCCAAGGATGAGCAGAGCCCAAGCGGGGCGGAGATCGGTTATCAAATTTCTCATGGGTCCTTCTTCATGGCCCGCTTCCCGCGGGCCCGAGGCGCATCGGCCAACGACGCCGCCCGTAACAGCCCGACCGGAAGGCAACACCGAAACTCCCGATCGATCGAGATCATTAGCTGTGATGGCCGCAATGTAAGGAGCGCCCCATCGTTCGTCAATCGCCCTTGTCGGACGGGTTCGAATCCGGCAAGAATTGAGGTCCAGTTGACATGAGAGGGCCGTCGTTCTCAAAAATTTGGTCCAGTCACCGAGCCGCCGCTCTCCCCCGGGTGGGGCGGCGCGGGATGGTCTGGGTGACGCTGGGCTTGCTGGTCCTGTTGACAGATCAAAGGGCGGCGGGCGCGGCGAACTTGGTCGTGATCGGCGACAGTTTGTCCGCCGAATACGAGAGCCTTCCGTTGTTCCCGTTGACGGAGGATCCGACCGAATATGCCCGGATCACGGTGGAGGGCTGGGAGTCGATGAGTTGGGTGGAGGTTCTGGCCCGGATGCGGGGGAGCTTTTTTGGTCTGGGCCGGAGTCGCACCGATCTTCCCGGATGGCTGGATCTGCGACTGTCGGGTTACGAATACAACTTCGCCATTCCCGGGTTTCTGGCCTCCCAGTACGAGGACATCGTCAACAGCTCGTTCTTCTCGAATCCGCAATATCTTCCGTTCCAATCCGCCTTGCGCGAGACCCTGAAGAACGACGCGGACTGGGTGGTCATTTGGCTCGGGGCCAATGAATTCAGGGCCAAGTACGGTGCGCTCGCCGAAGGGGAAACGCCGGATCCGTTGATTGACCACCTGATTTCCGATCTTCGTCAAATCATCGAGTTCGTTCAGAAACAGAAGGCGGGATTGAAGATCGTTCTGGCCAACCTTCCGGATCTGAACGCCGCCCCGGTCAAGCGAGCTTCCCAACCCGATCCGGCCAAACGAGCGCGGGTCACCGCAGCCACTCAAAAAGCCAATGCCGCGGTGGCGGCCCTGGCCGCGTCCCAGGGCGTCGCCCTCGCCGACGTCTTTGCCCAGACAGAGCGTTTGGTGACGGGCGTGACGTCGTTCTTCGGCGCGGTGGATATCATCAATGAAACCCATCCGGATAACCATCCACGGTTTCATTTCACGCGCGATGGACTGCACCCGAACACGGCTTCCCAAATCGAATTGGCGCGCGTGATGATTGACACCTTCAATGCCGCGTTCGGAGCCGGGGTCCCGAACATTACCGATGCGGAGGCGCTGAAGTTTCTGGGGTTGCGTTCGGACCAGCCGTTCTTGGACTGGATCGAGACGTTCAAGGTCTCGGAGAAGCGGATGCAAGATGATCCCGATCATGATGGTTTGCCCAACTTGGTCGAATTGGCCTTCGGTCTCGATCCATCCGTCAGGAATGCCGGGCCGGTCACCGCCCGGGTTGAGGGCGGGCGACTCCATATTCGATTCATTCCGGAGACCAAGTTCGGCCGGTTGGTCCGGATAGCCCCGCAACGCTCGCAGGATCTCCGGCTTTGGAATGAGGTGGCGGATTCCGACATCGCCAGCGGACCCGACGGCTCGAAGTCGGTCAGCTTCCCGATGACTGGGCCGCCCGAGTTCTTCCGCGTCAACGTCAGCCTGATCGCTCCCGATTGACCGACAGCAGTTCTCATTTTGACAAGTGTCCTGAGTCAAAATGAGAACTGCTGATTGACCGGGATTAGCGCTTGTCGTCGGAGTGGCCTTCCTGGCAATAATGGAATCATGCGCTCGTCCCATCTTGCCTTGCCCGCATTCCTTGGCCTCAGTCTTTTGACTTTCGCCGCGGCGGAACCGCCCAAGGAATGGATTGAACCCGCAACCGGCCATAAGGTGATCCGACTCTCCCATGAACCCGGCAGCGCCAGCCTTTATTTCCATCAACACGCCTATTCTGCTGATGGCCAGAAGCTGATCATCACAACTCCGGGCGGGCTTTCGACGGTCCACCTTCACACCCGCGAAATCGATCTGGTCGTGCCCGGCCGGGTCAACGTGCTCGTGACCGGCCGTAAGACCGGGCGGATCTACTACCTCCGCGATGGGGCGGTTCATGCCGCCGATCTCGACACTCATGCAACTCGCGAGGTGGCCAAGCTTCCGGCCGATCTCGGGCGGGGCGGAACCATCGCCGTCAATGCCGACGAAACCTTGCTGGTGGGGATTGCCTCCGATCCGGAGGGTCAACCGCAACCCCGAACGCCGCCTTCCGCCTCGGCTCGAGATCGCCTGGAATCGCGCTGGGCGGCGGGCACGCCGATGGTGCTCTACACCATCCACGTCGCGACGGGCGAAGTGAAAAAGATTTATCGCGAACATGACTGGACCAACCATCTGCAATGTTCCCCGACCGACCCGAACCTGATCCTGTTTTGCCACGAAGGGCCCTGGCATTATGTCGATCGAATTTGGACGATCCGCACCGACGGCACCGGACTGCGCTTGATGCATGCCCGGACCATGGATATGGAGATCGCCGGCCACGAGTTCTTCAGTGGCGATGGGAAGACGGTCTGGTACGACCTGCAAACACCCAAGAGCGGCGTCTTCTGGGTGGCCGGGGTGGATTGGGCCACCGGGACGAGGACGCAGTACCGCGTGGAGCGGGAGGATTGGTCGGTGCATTTCAACGTCTCGCCGGACGGGACACTTTTTGCCGGGGATGGGGGTGGACCGAACAGCGTCGCGAACCGCTCGCCCGATGGCCGGACTCTGAATCCGCCCGGCAACGGCCAGTGGATCTATCTGTTTCGGCCGGTCTTGGTGCGGAATCCGGGCCGCGCCTTGCCCGAGCAGAAGAACTTGATCCGAACGGGCTACTTCAAGTCGGAACGATTAGTCGATCTCTCCCAGCACAATTACCAACTCGAGCCCAATGTGACCTTCACCCCGGACATGAAATGGATTGTCTTCCGATCCAACATGCACGGTCCGACCCACGTTTATGCGGTTGAGGTTGAGAAAGCGAAACCGGAGCCGAAGCCGAATTGAGGGACGGC
>CAYHFE010000419.1:0-7258 GCA_964355375.1 uncultured Verrucomicrobiota bacterium | reverse complement strand
AAACCGGCTGAAGCCGGGACGACATGCGTGGAACGGACCGTGTCCTGAGTCAAAACCTCGAGCCTCAGTGTCAGAATAGTTAAACGGTTTCGTTCGGTTGTTCTCGGGCCGAATGGAGTCCGAAATGCATCAGCTTTTCCCGCATCGTCGTGCGCGTGATGCCAAGCCAGTGGGCCGCCTTTGTCTGATTGCCCTGGGCCAGACGAATAGCTCGGTGGTACAGTTCACGTTCCATTTCCTCCGCCATTCGGGCCTGAACGTCCGCGGCTTCGCCCCGTTGCGCGCGGTTCAGCAGGTCATCGAGGTACGCCGCGATGGTCTGGTCGGCGGTCGGGACGGGACGCTTGGACTTCGACAGGATTCGCTGAAGATGGTCCAGAGTGACGGGGAAGTCGCGAGCCACCAACAAGGCCTGACGAATGACGTTCTCCAATTCACGCACGTTGCCTGGCCAGGGCTGGCTCTGGAGAAAGTGGAGGCCTTCCGGCTGGATCGCGGGCGCGGCCACGCCCAGGTCCAGGCAGTGGCGTCGGAGGAAGTATTTGGCCAGCGCCGGAATGTCTTCCGCGCGGTCGCGGAGGGGAGGCAGAAGGAGCGTAACCACGCTCAGGCGATAGAATAAATCCTCGCGAAATTGTTTTTCCTGGATGGCTTGCTCCAAATCCCGATGCGTGGCAGCGATGACGCGGGCATCGACCGAGATGATTTCCTTTCCCCCCAGGCGTTGGATGTACTTTTCCTGGAGGACGCGGAGCAATTTGGCCTGGGTGTTCAAACTGAGGTCGCCGATCTCGTCGAGGAATAGTGTGCCTTGATGAGCTTGCTCGAACCGGCCGATGCGCTGAGTTTGTGCTCCGGTGAAGGCTCCCTTTTCGTGGCCGAACAACTCGCTTTCGAGCAATGTGTCCGGAATGGCCGCGCAGTTGACCGCGATAAACGGGCGGGCCGCGCGATGGCTATGCTGGTAGATAGCCCGCGCGATCAGCTCTTTGCCGGTGCCGGTTTCGCCTCGGATCAGGACGCTGACTGGTGTGGCCGCGAGGCGCCCGATGTTCTTGTAGAGCTCCTGCATGACGCGGCTGTGGCCGACGATGGCCGAGGCGGCCGAGCGGTCGTCGCCGAGTTCGACCGGCTCGGACATCAAGCGGCTGCTGGCCACCGCCTGGGCCAACAGGTCAAGGAGTTCGGGAATCTCAAAGGGTTTGAGCAGGTAATCGAAGGCGCCCCGCTTGGTGGCGGCGATGGCGGTCTCGGTGGTGCCGTGGGCGGTGATTAAAATGATGGGCAGCTTCGGTTTGGCTTGGTGGAGTTGTTCCACCAGTTCCAGCCCGTCCAATCCGGGCATCTTCAAGTCGGTGATGACCGCATCCCAGGATTGCGCTTGGGCTTGCGACAGGCCATCGTCGCCGCGGCTGGCGAGGGAGACTTCGTAGCCCTCGCTCCGCAATTCCCTTTGCAGCGCCGAGGCAATGCCGGCATCGTCTTCGATGAGGAGGATTCTAGGTTTCATCTTGTGGAGCCTTGGGCAGGAAGAGGCGAAACGTCGTCCCCCGGTTGGCTTGGGTTTGATAGTGCAGTGCGCCACCATGCTGCTCCACGATCCGGGCGACGATGGAAAGACCGAGGCCCGTGCCGCCTGCTTTGGTTGTGAAAAAGGGATCGAAGAGGCGTTTCTGCACCTCGGGAGGAATACCCTTTCCGGTATCGATGATTTCGAGCAGGACCACCGGAGTGGCCCGACCGGCCAGGGGGGCCAAGCGGTTGGTGGAGCGCAAAGTAATCGTCCCGTTTTGGCCAATGCTTTCCGCGGCATTCTGAACGAGATTGATCAAGACCTGTTGAATTTGTTGCGGGTCCACCCGGATCCAAGAGGGCAGAGAGGGAGCCAACTTCAACGCGATGGAACTTTTCATCAGTTGTGGCCGTAATAGATCGTGAACCTTGCGCAGCAGGCTGTCGGAGGTGGTGGTGACGAATTGTGGGGCGGCCGGACGGGCGAACTGGAGGAAGTCCTTCACAATCTGCTCCAGGCGCGAGATTTCATCGCCAATCAACACGGCGTCTTCCTGTTCGATGCTTCCAGGGCTCAAGGTTTTCTTCAGGCTATGGAGACGAACTTTGATCGCGGTCAGAGGATTGCGGATTTCGTGAGCGACTCCGGCGGCCAGGGTGCCCAGAGCCGCCAGTTTCTCCTGGCGCTCGATGATGGCGCGGCTTGCGATCAGTTTCATGCGCAGCGGAGCAATCAGGCTGCGATAGACCAAGACCGTGAACGCGACCCAGAAAACGAACAGAAGGAATAATGAGACCAGAAGAAGGCGCTGCAGCCAGATGGCAGATCGGTGGGAATCGCTTCCAATCTGAGAAAGGGCCTGCTGTTGGGCTTCATCGAGTTTCCGGCACAACTCAAGGAAAGGCGCGGAAGAGTCTTGGACAGATTCCAATGTGGAAAGCGTCCGAGCGGAGCGCGGAGTCGTGGTACTCTCGTCGATCAATGTTCCGGTTCTAACAAGGTACATGTCCAAAGCGGCCGTGATCTGTCCAAGCAGTTCGCCTTCGCGGGGCGTGGTCACCCCCGTTTGTTGGCGGGCCATCCACCCCTGCAGAGTTTGACTTTTCTGACGAAAGCTCAGTCGGTCCGCCGAGTTCCTGCGGAGGTCATAGCGCAGCAACGTCTCATTGAGGTCGAGGATGGCGGCTTCCAGGCGATCGGCGAGGTGGAAGTTCTTCGTCTCGAGCGCGCCGAAGGCGCTTCGCAACTCCTTCAATTGTTCCCAGGCAGCATGCTCTGTCCCCCAAATCAGGACTCCTGCCACGATCACCGCCAGCGCGAACCCGAGAAATTCCAGTTTAACAGGCGAATTCATCGAACGATCAGTCAGTAGCCAAAGCCGGATACCAATTGATCGGCTCTTCGCTTCTCTGGGGAAGCCGAGAATTCATAAGCTGTTGCTGTTCCAATTGCGAATGTTCATCTGCTCGCTGGCATCCAACCAGCTATCGGAAAATCGTTGATCAGACGAACAGGTGTCTTGAGCAGAATCAAAAAACATGATCGGCGCATGAAACACAAACTCATTTTGCATTCTTTCAGCGCTTTGTCGTTCGACCTGATCAGCCGAGCGGGCGACACGTTTCCCGGGATTCCCAACCACCCTGTTCGCCCGCCCCGCGAGACGACCGCGCTGGCCCCCGCGGCCGGCAAACGCGGCTTGGCTGGTTTTTATTACGGGCCTGCTCCGAGGGAGCTGATGCGCAATCCACTCGAAACTCTGGCAACTGGTGACGGATTCGGAGAATTCAGATGACTGCCATCAAGACGATCCAAGGCTGGCTTCGCAAGGAGCGGGACGGGTTGAAGAGGGAGAATGTCTCCAGCGACAGCATGCCCAACGCCGGGCCATGCGGGACGGCGCTGGGCAAGATCCTGTCCGGGATCAGGCGCGCTGTCTCTGTCGCCATGATACTTTCAGCCATGGTCTTGCTGGGACTGATTGCTGTCGCTTTCGTCCTCTTGCCTGGGGGACTGGGAATCCTGACGATTGAATCGGAGCGAATCGGGCGATGGTTGGGCAAAGCCAGGGATTATGTGGTCGGGACGAGTCCACACCCAAACCAGGGACTGGCATGATACTCTTGATTTTCTTGCTCACGTTGGGCGTCAGCTTGCTGGCCCATTGGCATGTTCGGCGAACCTATTCCCGCCACAGCCGCACCCCCACGCTCTCCGGGTTCAGCGGTGCGGAAGTAGCTCATGAGATACTCACTCAGGCGGGCATCCACGATGTGAGCATCATTCAGCATGAGGAGCTTCTCGCCGACCATTATGACCCAAGACACCGCCGGTTAGTTCTATGCTCGGCCAATTACCACGGCACTTCGCCCGCGGCGCTGGGCGTGGCGGCGCATGAATGCGGCCACGCCATGCAACACCACCAGGCCTATGGGCTGCTGCGATTGCGCATGTCGGCCGTAGGCTTGACCAGTTTCGCGAGCCAACTGGTTCTCTGGATTCCGCTCTTGGGCATATTCACCGGGTTGCTGGCGACCCAGACTGGCTTGCTCATCATGGCGGTGGCTTGGGGCATTTTCATGATCTTCAACCTGATTACTTTGCCGGTGGAATTCGACGCCTCGCGCCGGGCCAAGGGCGTGCTCGAGCAGATGGGCGTTATCCAGGCAGGCTCGGAGCGCGCGGCCGTAAGCCAGGTTCTGAACGCCGCCGCCTGGACCTACGTGGCGGCGTTTATCTCGTCGCTCGTCTATTTCCTCTGGTATTTGCTCCCGCTGCTGACCGGGCGACAGCGCGAGTAGAGCGACGCAGCACGTGCCGCGAACCCATCGACTTGGAAGAAAGATCACCCGCCAACGAAGATAACGCCTATGAAAAAAAACGGAGCCAACAAAACCAACGGTGCCGAATCAACATCCCGGCTTGTTCATCTGCAATTCAATCATCCAGGCGCGACGGCAGTCTGCGTCGCGGGAACTTTTAATGACTGGCGGCCCGAGGCCACGCCGATGATTCCCTGCGAGAACGGGAGTTGGAGGAAAGACCTGATCCTGCCACCTGGAACGTACGAATACCGGCTGGTGGTGGATGGCCAGTGGATGCCCGATCCGCAGGCGGCCGACAACGTGCCGAACCCTTTTGACGGAATGAACTCGGTCCTGAAGGTGTAAATGCCTGTCGGAGAATTCGTCTTCCTTGCAGGAGCCGAGGTCACGAGGCTCATTTCTCCTGGGGAAACTGCAAGAAGTGAGCCTCGTGACCGCGGCTCCTACGGCTTCTCGGACCGGCTTTAAACATGGAAAGGATTGACCGTGGCGACGCTTACCGCTCGCCCGGGGTGCCTGAGGTTGACCATGTAAGTCAAAACACAAACCGCGCCGGCTCGTTGGTCAACCGACTCCTCACAACGGAGGCTTGGCGGCGAGGCGGGCTAGCGCGTCACAACGGAAACAACACGTATGCCAACAAAACCAAGCGAATACGAAGAAACACACATCCGTGAAGAAGAACTGAAGCGCCGATTGCAACGACTGGAGGAGGAACAGCGCGCTACCACCGAGTCGGAGAAGCGCCGTTTGAAGGATTTGCACTGGATGCACTGCCCGAAGTGCGGTCAGAAGCTGGCCCTGGAGAATTACGGGAATGTGGAGGTGGACCTCTGCCCGGCCTGCCGGGTTTGTGGCTGGACGCAAATGAATTGGATCTCATTGTCGAGAACGCAGCCAAGCGCGCTCCATTCCACTCGTTCCTGAAGATTCTGCGCAGGCGCTAATCACGTCTTGAGCATGAAATCAGAAGCCAAAACTCAATGCGGCGTGGTCATGACAGACCCATGTCTTGTCCATGCTGCGGCAACGGAACTGGTGAATAATCACTCGGTGGAGGCCATCTCGATTAGGGCGGGGGAGGGCAAAATCTCTCTCGCCACCATCGGTGGTGGGCCTGCTAGCGGAGTCGCCGATCGAATCCAGAAATCGCTGGCCAATGTCCAGGGTGATGGCTCGACTCAACCATGCCGGCTCCTGCAAGCCGAGCCTGGTTGTGCGCGGTGCGAACATCCACTCGAGCCGATCCGACAACAGGGATTTACCGTTACGATTAGCAGCGGAGCCGTCACCGTCGCGCGTGTCCGTTGCCCCACCGTGCCGAAGTTTTGGCGCTGGAGCGACTTTCCGCTGCCCAGAATTGTGCCGCGCCAGGTCAGTCTCCCCGAAGAGGCCTCCGATTTGGACGAATGGAAAGGCCAAGCCGTGGCGGCTGGAGTGTGCGCGATCTTCGGCTTGGCCGGCTACGTCACACCTCAGCCATTGTGGTCAGTGCCGCTCTTCGTGATTTCATGCGTTGCCGGAGCCTGGTTTGCCGCCCAGGAAGCCTTCGCCAAAATCCGCACCTGGACGCTCGACATTCACTTTCTCATGCTCGCGGTGGCGGCGGGCAGCGCGGCGGTGGGCGCGTGGGCGGAAGGGGCTATGCTGCTCTTCCTGTTCGCGAGCTCCGGGGCCTTGGAACGTTACGCCATGGGACGGACCCAGCGGGAAATACGCTCCCTGTTTCGCACCGCGCCCAAGGTGGCCACCTTGGTCGATGCCGAGGGACAGGAGCGCGAAGTGGCGGTGGACGAGTTGCGCGCAGGACAGCGCCTGCTGGTCAAGCCCGGCGCGCTATTCCCAGTGGACGCCGAGATTGTCAAAGGCAAAACCGCCAGTGACGAATCCAATCTCACCGGAGAAGCGACTCCGGTGGAGAAAACATTGGCCGACACGGTGCTCGCGGGCACCATCAATCTTTGGGGCGTCGTGGAAGTTATCGTGCTTCGTCCGGCGAGTGAGAGCGCCCTGCAAAAGGTCATCCGGCTCATTCATGAAGCCCAGCACCTCAAGGCACCGTCACAGCGGTTCACCGACAAATTCGGCACCGGTTACACCTACGCCATCCTTGGCTTGACCCTGGCGATGTTCTTTTTCTGGTGGCAGGTGATGGATTTGCCGCCGTTTGCTTCCACCGAAGCGGCCCGCAGCGCGTTCTACCGTGCGATGACCCTGCTGGTCGTCGCCTCGCCGTGTGCGCTGGTTCTCTCGATTCCCTCGGCGGTGCTGGCGGCCATCGCCTGGGGGGCCAAGCGCGGCATCCTGTTTCGCGGCGGCGCCGCCGTGGAGAAGCTTTCCGAAGTGAGCGTGGTGGCTCTCGATAAGACCGGCACGCTCACCACGGGTGAACTGCAAGTGGAAACCGTGGAAAGTTACCCGCCGGGGCGCGAAGCCGAAATCGCCCGGCTGGCTTTTTCCATCGAACGACTTTCCACCCATCCGCTGGCGCGAGCCATCACCCGTCACGGCAAACAACACAGTTTGGTCCCGATCGAATTCGACCACTCCGAGTCCGTGACGGGTCTGGGCATTCGAGCCGAACTCGGCGCCAGAAGAATCTTCCTGGGCCGCCGCGAGTGGCTGGCGGATGTCCTGCCGCAAGATTCCCGCTGGGCCGCGTTGACGGAGAGCGTCACGGCAGCCCAACCGGGCCTGTCCGAAGCCTGGGTCGGCGACGGCGATGTGCTCGGACGTCTGTTGCTGCGTGACGACATCCGGCCGCAGGCAGGCCCGGTACTCGAAACGTTGCGAAAACTGGGCGTGCATTGCGTGGTGTTGACCGGCGACCGTCCGGCATCGGCCCAGGCATTGCAGCGCAAGCTCGGTCTGGCCGATGTGCGCGCCGAACTAAAACCCGAACAGAAGGTGGAGGCTATCC
>CAYHFE010000418.1:0-7259 GCA_964355375.1 uncultured Verrucomicrobiota bacterium | reverse complement strand
GTCTCTTCATCCGGCGTGTCACGCGTGCCGCCGCGACACTGTCCACGGTTTCGGCGTTCTCGGTTGCGGGAGTCAACGGCGCGAACAACCGGATCCGGGTTGCCCTGATCGGATGCGGAGGGCGGGGACGGCTCGTGGCCAAGTTGATGAGGGAGGTGCCGGACGTGGACTTCGTGGCGGTCTGCGATGTTTACGAGCCTTCCGCGGAAGCAGCCAAGCAGTGGGCCGGCTCTGCGGCGCAGTCATTTCGCGATTTTCGGAGAGTTCTTGATCTGAAAGAGGTGGATGCGGTGGTGGTGGCGACTCCCGATCATTGGCATGCCATGCCGACGGTCATGGCTTGTCAGGCGGGCAAGGACGTCTATGTCGAGAAGCCCTTGGGACTGACGATTCGAGAAGGCCGGGCGATTGTGACCGCGGCTCGACGCCACAACCGCGTGGTTCAGACGGGTCTGCAACATCGCTCCGCACCTCACTACCGAGAAGTCGAGGAGATTGTCCAGAGCGGACAGATCGGAGAAGTACGGTTCGTCCGGGTCTGGAACTACTCCACCATCTACACCAGCGAGATGAGCCCGCCGGATTCGGAACCGCCAGACGGTTTGGATTGGGATTTCTACCTCGGTCCAGCCCCCACAGCACCTTACAACCGGATGCGCTTTCGTTTCTACCGCCGGTTCTACGACTATTCAGGCGGGTTTATTACGGATTTTGGCGCTCACCGCCTTGATTCGGTTCATCAGATCATGCATGACGACGCTCCTTTGTCGGCGACAAGCGTCGGCGGTCTCTACGGCAAAAATGGAATTGTGGACACGCCCAATGTCCTTCATGTCACTTATGAGTACAAGGGCTGGGTCCTCAGTTACGAAGGAATCCAGATCAATGGCTTCGGCACCGGTCCTCGAATGGCGGGAGGACGTGTTCCCTACAATGCCTCAGCCAGCCATGACCGTCCTCACGGCGAAGCGTTTTACGGAACCAAAGGAACGGTCTTTTCCGATCGCGTCGGTTACGAACTCTTTCCGACCGGACGTGGTGAAAGTTCCGCACCGCGGTCCGTGGCAGGACGCGATTCTACTGACTTACACACCCGAAACTTCATCGACTGCGTCCGATCGAGGGGGCGGCCGGCTGGGGACGTTGAAATCGGTCACCGTTCGACGATCGTTCCTCACCTCGGCAATATCTCCTACAAGGTCTCGGGAAGAAAAATCCGTTGGGACGGAGCTAAGGAAGAGATAATCGACGATGCGCAGGCGTCCGCTCTCCTGGATCGTCCCGCGCGAAAGGCATGGAACTGGATCTGAGCGTGAGTGCCAAAGAAAGACTTTTTCCAAGCGGCGCGAAGATGGGTCTTCCTCAAAGGCACCGATTCACACGACCACAAGTTCAGTTCGGCGGTTGCTGAAGATTTCCAGTTCGTGTCTCAGCCATAGAGAAATCGATACATCGCAGCCAGTGTGCATTGGTTCCGTGGATCAGGTGCGCCGGATAACAAACTCGCCAGCCGGACCCGGGCGCACTGACCGGGTGAACCGTCCAGGGACCAGCCAAGGCCAACTCCCGAATGAAACGGAAATTCAAGGTAATTTGACCCGTTGAGATTCGCACAATGTTAGTTATGTGTTTAACGCAGGCTGAGGAATTCGAAGCGAATCTCGGCGGATTGAATCGAGATCGGTTAGCGTCCTGCGGACTTCTTGATCAAACCATGCATCAGGCCTGCATGGCCGCCGCCCGACCAGGTTCCGGCATAGGTTTGATCGTAAATAACAACCCGTGCCGAATAAGTACCGAGACCGGGCAGGCCAAGATTCGTGATTGAAATCACCGGAGTGTCCCCTGCCCACTTGACTTGGACAGGAATGGGCAGGGTCACGTTCTTGGTGCCGTATTCGACCTTGCTGAAGATCACCCAGAGATCCTCGCCAATCTTGTTGGCACTCTGAATGGTGTATTTGTCTTCCTTTTCATCACCCAGTTTTCCGGCTTCGACGAGGCACCATCGACCGGCTAGAACCGTGTTGGCCATCGTGTCCTTGAACTTTTGCTCCAATTCAGCCCGGTTCGGATGGGATGAGAGCTCCGCGGATTGGTCTTTGGCGGTCTCGCGGGCCGCCGGTTTCGGTGCGGCAGGCGGTTTGGGCACGGCTTCTGCAGCCTTTGCCGGCATGGCCGCATTCAGCCACGCGACATTGAACGCGTAATGCAGCTTGCTTGAGATGAGGTGGATCATTCCATCGGGCGCTTGAGTTCCGGCCATGTACCCCCGGGGTTCGGCCGAATGGGCGCTGAGCGTGAACTTCCGCGTGTTGCCGCCCCCATCGACTTCCCGAGCCGATCCGTCGTCGGTGATCAACCGCCGGATCGGCCAGGTTTGACCCTCGTCAAAGCTCAATGCGCCAAACAAACCCGAGACTTTGATTGGTTCCCCGGCGGCGTTGGTCAGGCTCATCTCTTTCGCAAACGATGCGAGGAAAAGAGGTCCCTCCTGCAGTCGCCGCAGCACCAGGCGTTGTCCGCCGCCGATGGGTGGCAATCCACTCGCCGAGTACTTCCAGGTCCGTCCACCATCCGTCGAGACGCTCCGCGGCATCCGGTCTTGAATGGAATCGCCCCGTCCCAGCGCCATCAATCGTCCACCGCTCAACTCCACCACACCCGCATGGATCCCGGCAATCCAACCCCCACTCTGCCCGTCCTTGAAGGCGGGTTTCGCCGCCGTTTCACCCGGATCCGTCCAGGTTTCTCCTCCATCGCGGCTCACGTGAATCGCGGTGCCGCCATCGCCGCCCGTGACGGCATCTCCAGCCACCACGATTTGACCGTCTCGGGTCTCGAACGCGCCGGCGATGACCTGATGCCTCAAGCCGTGCTCCGGGTGAATGATCCGGGCTGGGGACCACGTGGCCCCATTGTCCACACTCGTGCGCATGATCAACGCCAGTTTTCCCCAAGTTCCGTCCGTGCCGAGGCCGTTAATGTGAAAGATCTTCTCCCGTCCATCCCACCAGATCGCGTTGCCGTGGTCGTTCCGGTCGGGGGCATCCCAGAAGGGCGCGGCCGGCTCCCATTCCTCTTGACCGGCGCGCAACCGACTCGCCACGACCGCGAGCTCGCGACCGGCCTCGGTTCGGCATGTGTACCATATTGCCAGGAGATCGCCATTGGAGCAGGCGGTGATGGCCGGTTGATGGTTATGTTGGGAAAACATGGGTCCATTTGAATTGGGGGGAATCTTCACGTATTCGCGCGGCCCCTTGAAATAGGGCTGGGCCGGATCTGGGCGCTTGGACCAATCGCGCCGGGCCTGGCTGACTTGACTCGCCCAAAGTCTCGGAGTTGTGCCGCGGAGCGGCTCGGAGCGCGGCCTCTCCCCCAGCGCCACGCGGAAACCGATCAACCAGTGTTTGTCGTCCGGCAGCGTCCCGGCCCGGTTGGCCGACCGGAGAAATGCCACGGGAGTGTTATGGCTTCCGCCTCGCGTCACGCGAAAATCACCCGCCGCCGGACCGACCGGGTCGGTCTGTTCGTTCGCCGGATAGGGGCCGTACCAATCGGAGCACCACTCCTCGACGTTCCCGTGCAGGTCGAAAAACCCCCACTCGTTCGGGGGTGTTTGACCGACTCGCAGCGAGACCACGGCCGGCGTCCAATCCTGCCGTTGCTGCTTGAGATGGGTTTCGGGCAGTGTCAGGCCGGTCGCGAACGGAGTTGTGGAACCGGCGCGGCAGGCGTATTCCCACTCCGCCTCGGTGGGCAAGCGGTAGGGTTTGCCTTCTTTCTGGCTCAGCCACGCGCAAAAGCGATTCGCGTCGGTCCAACTGATGAACACAACCGCTTCATCGTCCGCTTGCGAAAGGCCCTGGCGACCCCGGAAAGCCTGATGGGTCGGATCGAACTGTTCATACTGCGCGTTGGAAATCTCGGTCGCCGCGAGGTAAAACGCCCTGCTCAACCTCGCCGGGTGGACGGGCTGCTCGTCGAAATCGCCCTCGGCACTGCCCATGACAAATGTTCCGGGATCGACCTGGATCATCCGCAATCCGATGGAGTTGGTCCAAGTGGCTTCCGGAACCGCGCCGGTTAAAGCGCTGGGTGAGCTTGCCAGGATTCCCCAAGCCAACGATTGAATGAGCAGAGTTAAATTACGCATAGCGAAACAAAAGACTAAACCGTGTGCTGGGATGTTTCGAGAAAATTGATATTTGCTTCAGCCGATCATTTGCCTCAAAATTGAGTCATGCGCACAGCCCATTTTCTGTCCTGCCTGGTCGTGTTCACAACCCTCTCGACGCCCGTCTGGGTCAAAGGCCAAACCTTGAAACGCCTTGAAGAGCGGGAATTCGGCAAATTGCCGGACGGCACGGTCATCAAACAATTCACCCTGCGCAACGTCAAGGGCATGGTGGTCAAAGTCATGACCTACGGCGCGATCATCACCGAGGTTCAGGCTCCGGATCGGAATGGCGCTCTGGCGAATGTCGTGCTCGGCGCCGAAACCCTGGACCGTTACCTCAAAGGGTTTCCTGGCTCCGCTGCGGTGATCGGGCGCTTCGCCAACCGGATCGCCCAAGCCCGCTTCACCCTGGATGGGGTCGAATACAAACTCGCGGCCAACAGCGGGCCTCACCATATTCACGGCGGCCGCAAGGGCTTCGCGCAAGTGGTCTGGGAGGCCAAGTCGTTGCCGATCGGTGAACATGAAGCGGCGGTGCGGATGACCTACCTGAGCCGCGATGGAGAAGAGAACTATCCCGGGAACCTGACCGCGGCGGTGACCTATACACTAACCGACGATAATGAACTGAGGCTCGATTACGAAGCGACGACGGACCAGCCAACGCCGATCAACCTGACCAATCACGCTTACTTCAACCTGGCCGGCTCCGGCGATGTCTTGGGACACGAACTCTGGCTCAACGCGGACCGCTACACCCCAGCCGACGATCAGTTGATTCCGACTGGCGAGATTGCCCCGGTGGCTGGCACGCCTCTCGATTTCACCAAGCCAACCCTGGTGGGTGCTCGCATCGAACAACTCAAACCGAAACCGAACGGTTACGATCACAATTACGTGATCAACGGCGGCGGCAGTTCGCTGGCCTTAACGGCGCGAGTCCGTGAGCCGAAAAGCGGACGGGTGATGGAGGTCCGCACCACTCAACCCGGCGTCCAGCTCTACACGGGGAATCATTTGAAACATGGCGGACTTTGTCTCGAAACCCAGCATTACCCGGACTCGGTCAACCGACCGAACTTCCCCTCGGCCATCCTGCGACCCGGACAAAAGTTTCAGAGTCGGACGGCGTTTGTCTTTTCCGTCCGGTAAGAAAACGATTGCGCTGCGGTGGCCGCGGAAGGCTCGCTGCTCCATTCAGACCGTGAACTCGGACAAACATTCAACGGACAACATCTTCTTAGAGCAAATGGCGCTTAAGGTATGAGGTGTAAAGGCGGCATCGCATTTGGACATCGTTCTGCGAATTTCCGGTGATCACCCCGGCGCTGCGCAACCGATAGAAACTCTCGGGAGTAGGACACGTCCGGCCACCGACCAAGCCTCGGACGACGTCGGTGAGGATGGGATCCTTGGCGAGCAAAACGAGAATTCGGCGCAAGTGATCACCCAAGATGCCCTCGTCGCGGTCGGCCTGCTCCTCGAGGGTCTTTAAATCCATTTTTTTGACCGCCATCTCGTGCAGGCAGCGGCGCGCCAAATACGGATGGCCACTGACCAAACCGACAAATCGATCGAGCTCAGATGGGGTCTGCAGCGGACTGCCATGGCGGCGATTCAGCTCGGCGACCTGCGCCGCCGTAAAATCCTCCAAGACCAGCCTGGTGCCGATATTGAAGGGCGACTGATTCATGTCCGTGATAAAGAGATGGGCCTCCGTCGCATAGGCGATGGCCAGGGTCAGCCCAGCCCAGGGTCCGGACGGATCGAGCGCCCGCTCGTTGTGCCAGGAACGGAAAAGGCCGAACACCTCGCTGCCATAGGAGCAGACGAAGAGGCGGTCCACTTCATCCAACCCCCAGACCAGCGGGGTATTCAGTTTGGCCAGAACTTCGCGACGGATGTAACGTTCGAAATTCACGTTCGGGCCCCGCCGTTCATCCCAGACCTCCGTGGGCAAGACCGCGAGATCGAGTTGGTCAGCCAGGGACTCCGCCAAGCTCATATAGAAGTTGCTCACCGTCTCCAGATTCTGGGCGTTGAACTTCTGAAAATCCGTCAACGCGACTTTGGCGCCGCGTTCGCGGGCCAATTGCAGACCGCGAGCGAGCAGTGAGGTTTTGCCGATCTGCCGACCGCCCTTGATCAGAATGATGCTGTCATAGCGAGAAATGGCGGTCCGCAACTCTCCATCGGCCGGACGAACGAGATAGAATTCGGAACTCAGTGGAACCGCGCCTCCCACCGGTTCGAGAACGGGTGGGACGTATGGAGCGGTCGAGGGCGCTCCCGGCAAGTCGGAGGCCGGCCCGGTTAAAGGCCGGGGCACCAGACGCAGACCTTTCGCGGGGGTCACGCGCAACGATGCCTGGGCTGGCCCCAGGTTGCGCAGGGCCGCCGACACCTCGCTGACCAGCCGTTGGTCATGTTGCGGTCCCTCCCAGAGGACACAGGGAATCGGATCGAGAATGCCAGCCAACGGCTCGGGAAGTGGGCCGGTATAGCCGATGCGCACGGGCAGGACGCTCGGCCGGCCCTGCTGCTGTTGGGCGGCTTCATGCGCGTTTTCGATCTCAAATCCCATCATTTCGCTCCGCGCCGCCGATTCGGAGAGCAAGGGAACGACGGCGTGGGCCGAACGGATCTGCTGATCAATCTCCTTGGCCCAGGCCACTCCCAACGTAAAATTGCGGTCGATCCAGACCCGGTAGCCCTGCCGCGACAGTTCGGTTTCGAGCAATTCCAGGACGTGCTCGTCGGTCACCAGATTCCGCTTGTAAAGCAAGACGACGCGCACTTCTCCCGGGGTCGGGGGGGCGGATGAGATGGGTGGGGTCACGGATCGCGTTTGAGATGCGACCGGGTCCATTGCGTTGGAATCCGTAGCCATGGCGAGGGTTTCAAGTAATTGCTGGAAGACGGCGCCTGTTCATTGGGGCAAAAACTTCACATGCGGTTGCTTCCACGGGCGTTCATTAGAACCATCAACCCTTCCCAAGACAAGGGAATTCCATCGTCAAGGCCGTTCCATCAGGGCTGCTCTAAAGTCGGACCGGGCCTGTGATCAAACGGATAA
>CAYHFE010000417.1:0-7266 GCA_964355375.1 uncultured Verrucomicrobiota bacterium | reverse complement strand
GTGCCGGTTTCGTAATAGCGGCGGCCGTGGCGCGCGCCGACTTTCTGGAGCTGCCAGTGCATGCCGGTGGTGCGGTCGTCGTAAATCTGGATGCGATACATGCCGACGTTGCGCTCGCCGGTGTCGGGGTCTTGGGTGACGACGCAGGGCAAGGTGATGAAGCGCCCGCCATCGAGCGGCCAGCATTTGAGGATGGGGAGGTTGAGGAGCGAGGGACACGGATGACGGATGACGGATGACGGATGACCCTTTGCCCCGGAGTGACCAGTAATCGGTGAATCGGTCATCAGGGGCGCGGCTGGCCATGGCTCGGCGCGGCTCGTCGGGGCCTCGAATTTGTGGATCACTTCCTTGCAGGGGCCGTTCTTGACGAGCATGGGTTTGGCGTGGCGGAGGTCGAGGGCGGTGCCGAGGAGTTTGATTGCTTCGCGAAAGCCGGTGGGCGGCTTGGCCTTCATGAGTGAGCCAAGTTCGGCGGCGACTTCGTCCACAGAATTCGCGCCCAAACTCAGCGCCATGCGTTTGTGCGAACCCATCGTGTTGATCGCCACCGGGAACGGCGAGATGGCACCGTTCACCGTGGGTTTCTCGATGAGCAGGGCCTGCCCTCCGCCCGGCGCTTTCATCTGGCGATCGGCCAGTTCGGTGATTTCGAGTTCGGTGGCGACGGGCTGCGAGATGCGGACCAATTCTCCAGCTCGTTCCAGAGCGTGAAGAAAATCGCGAAAGGAATCAAAAGCCATGGGTTAGTTGTAGGAGCGAGCAGGCCAGTTGCAAGGGACAAGATGGGTTATGGGAGCACCGGACCGATCCCCATTCGCGCCAACTGGTGGTGCACCTGCTGGGGGCAGGGCAAGGCCGTCGTGGCATCTATCGGCTTGAGGGGAAGGCGGCAAGCATTTTTTGCGGAACAAGCGAGACGAAGTTTTTCAGGCTCGCGGGATGAGTGAACGACTTCGCCCGCCTGTCTCAGACCAAGCAACGCTTTGGCCCGATCTGCCAGTGCGCCTCCTTGAAACCCACGAGCTCAAACGCAGCCATCGCCTGCTCGACCGGCATCATTATCTCGGAAGTCTCAAGCCGGTGCGTGAACGGCTCTATCACCTGGCCACCGACGCCCAGGGGCAGGGGCCACTGCCACTGAATTAAGTGACGTGCCGGCTGTTGCTCTTCTTCCTCTCCCCGCGAGGGACGAGTGGGGAGAGGATCGAGAAGGGGTAAGCCAATGAAGACGCCCTCCTCTCCCCACCCCTCTCCTCCTATGGCAGGGAAGAGAGGGAGAAAGTCCATCGCGGTTCTTGGTTCCATTCCTTAATTCAACGGCAGTGGGGGCAGGGGCTGGCGCTGTTGGTGTTCAGCGCGGCCGCCAAACATTTGAAGCATCGCAAGCCCAAGCGGCTGTTCGTGCGCGCGCTCTCTGGCCGGGGACGGCGCAGCCTGCAAGCCGAACGGCTCAAGCCCGACTTGGCGATGGTCGAGGCGAAAGTGCCGCCCCGCTCGGCGCGCACGGTCCAAGAGATCCGCTCGATGGTCGGCCCCTTCGAGCAGATCCCGGAGTTTCGTGCCCGCGTCCCCACTCCGTCACGAAAACCTTTTGACAGGGGCTCACGTTTTATTAGCCTACAAGAAACCATTATGAGACTTGGCATCAATACCTTCCTTTTTACTTCTCCCTTCACGACCGAGAGCACCAAGCTTTTTCCCCAATTCAAAAAATGGGGCTTTCAGACGATCGAAATCCCCGTGGAGGATCCATCGCACATCGATCCCGTCCAGGTTAAAGCCGGATTGGACAAGCACGGTTTAGTCTGCGGATCCATCTGCGCCTGCATGGGACCCGACCGCGATTTGCGCGGCACGGTCGAGCAACAGAAGACCGGCCTGGATTACATGATGAAATTGATCGACCAAATGGTGGCGCTCGATTGCCCGAGCCTGATCGGGCCGGTCTATTCGGCCGTCGGCCGAGCCGATGCCGTGCCGGAGAAGGAATACAAGCAACAATGGAAAACGGTGGTGAAACATCTCAAGACCCTCTGCAAGTACGCCGAAAAGCGCGGTCGGCAGGTTTGCCTGGAGCCGCTGAATCGCTTTGAAACCGACTTCATCAACACCTGCGACCAAGCCTTGAAGATGATTCAGGATGTCGGCAGTCCCGCCCTCAAGCTCCATCTCGACACGTTTCACATGAACATCGAGGAAAAGGATCAAGCCACGGCCATCCGCAAAGCGGGAAAACTCCTCGGGCACTTTCACGCCTGCGGCAGCGATCGGGGAACGCCGGGCAACGATCATATCGACTGGAAGCCCATCGCCGCCGCCCTCAAGGGCATCGGCTACCAAGGCGATGTCGTCATCGAATCCTTCACTACCGACGTGAAAGTCATCGCCCGGGCAGCCGCGATCTGGCGGCGCATCGAACCGACCCGCGACGAGATCGCGGTCAACGGGCTTAAGTTTCTGAAGAAAACGCTCAACTAAGAGCCGTCTGCCACCGAAAACGCTGAAACCGCAACCACCCACCTGCCCAACTCCATGCCCTTATGAAGAAGCCATCCACAATCCTTGCCTGTTCCGCGGCCCTATTCTTGACGCTCGCGGCGACCCCGACCCACCGCGTCTGCGCGGCCGACGTTGAACCGGGCTTCACCAGCCTGTTTAATGGGAAAGACCTGACCGGTTGGGACGGCAACCGCGAGTTGTGGTCCGCCAAAGAGGGCACCATCACCGGCGTGACCAAGGCGGATCCGAAGCTGACGCACAACACGTTTCTCGTTTACACCAACAGCCCGGTGGACGACTTCGAACTGCGGCTCTCCTATCGCATCGTCGCTGGAAATTCCGGCATTCAATACCGCAGCAAGGTTCTCCGCCAAGACAAGTTTGGGCCCGTCGTCGGTGGTTACCAAGCGGACTTCGAAGCGGGCAAGACCTACAGTGGCATTCTTTACGAGGAACAGGGCCGCGGGATCCTCGCCCAACGCGGACAAAAGACCGTCATCAAAGCCAACGGCGATCGGCCCAAGATCGAAGTGACGGGTTCCCTGGGCAAATCGGAAGACATCCAGGCCAAGATCAAGCACGAGGACTGGAATGAGTATGTGGTGATCGCGAAAGGGAATCACCTGCAGCACTTCATCAACGGCATGCCCACCGTGGACGTGACCGATGAGCAGCCCGCCAAAGCCGCCACCACCGGAGTTCTGGCCCTGCAGATTCACGTGGGGCCGCCGATGATCGTTCAATTCAAGAACCTTCGCATCCGCTCGCTGAAGTAGGCCCACTCGGCCCATTCCATCCATTGCTATGAAACGAAACTCGTCCCTCTCGAAACTATTTCTGGGCCTCACCTACCTGGGATTAACTCTCCTGACCGCGTCCGCGGCGGACAAGAAGATCGTCCTCGTGGCCGGGAAGCCCAGCCATGGACCCGGCGAACATGAACACAATGCCGGCGTGCAATTGATCCACCGCTGTCTGCAAGGGGTGCCGGGGGTGGTTTCGACTTTCTATCTGAACGGTTGGCCTGAAGACCCCAAGGCGTTTGACGGCGCCGACACCATTCTTTTTTTCGCGGACGGTGGCGGCGGCCATCCGGCGGTTCAGGGGGATCACCTGAAGATCTTGGGTGAGATCATGAAGCGGGGAGTCGGATTTGCCTGTATCCACTACGCCGTGGAAGTGCCGAAGGACCGAGGCGGAAAGGAATTCCTGGAATGGATGGGGGGCTATTTCGAAACTTACTGGTCGGTCAACCCACACTGGGACGGCGAGTTCAAGGAGTTTCCCAAACATCCCATCACCCGGGGCGCGAAACAGTTCAAGATCCGGGATGAGTGGTATTACCACATGCGGTTCCAGGAGAATATGAAAGGCGTGACCCCAATCCTGACCGCGGTGCCGCCGGAAGCGACCCGCGACCGCCCGGATAGTACTCACGGAGGCAATCCGGAGGTTCGGGCGCGCAAGGGAATGCCCGAGCATGTCGCTTGGGCCTATGAACGGCCCGACGGCGGACGCGGATTTGGCTTCACGGGGGCTCATTTCCACAAAAATTGGGCGGACGAGAGTTTTCGCAAGATCGTCCTCAATGCGCTGCTTTGGACGGCGAAAGCGGAAGTGCCGGCCAACGGGGTGGAATGTTCCGTCACCGCGGAAGATCTCCAGAAGAATCTGGATTCGAAACGGAGGTAACGCTCCGCGGCCAGGCCCAACGCAGGTTTGCCGGTGCTACTCGCCAGATTCGACATCGCGCGCATAGGCCAGTTCCTGTAACGTGGACACCTTGTCTGGAACCTGGGTGGGGTGAGACTCCGTCGAACCCTGACTTTCCTGACCGCAGTGATTCCACGGCTCGACGGAGTCTCGCCCCACCGTTGGATGGGTTCCTGGCACCGATTCGCGTCCAATTCGCGTCCAATCTTTGGAAGTTGTCCCTTCCCATGAACGATTACCCGGTCGCGACGCGGACGAGCCGCCGCTCGTCCTTGCCGAACCGATTTTTGCCGATAGACAAAAGCTCCAACCGCAATACCTCACTCACAAATCGAAGATGAAAAACTCGATCCTTAAGCTCAGTCTCGCCCTGTCGATAACCACCGCCACGCTCAGTTCGATGGCGGCAGACAAAAACGTCATTCTCATCGCCGGCACACCAAGCCACGGTCCCAGCGAACACGAGCACAATGCCGGCTGCCTCCTGGTCAAGAAATGTTTGGACAAGATTCCCGGCATCAAGGCGACCGTCCATCTTAATGGCTGGCCCAAAGACCCGAAAGCGTTCGACAGCGCCGATGCGATCTTCCTCTTCATGGATGGCGGCCCAGGCCATCCGGTGATCAAGGAAGATCGACTCGAGAAGATCGGCACGCTGATGAAGAAAGGGGTCGGACTCGGCTGCGTGCATTATGCCGTGGAAGTGCCCAAGGACAAAGGAGGGCCGGAGTTTCTCGACTGGATCGGTGGCTACTACGAAGACCGTTTCTCGACCAACCCACACTGGGACGGAGAGATCAAGAGCCTGCCGTCCCATCCGATCACGCGCGGGGTCAAACCATTCAAGATCCGCGATGAATGGTATTTCAACATGCGCTTCCGCCCCGAAATGAAGGGCGTAACTCCGATTCTCCTCGCGAAACCGTCCGATGAAGCCCGCCAAGGCAGCACCTCATACCCGCGCGGGCCCCATCCGCATATCGTGGCCGCGAATGGGCGGGATGAAATCCTCATGTGGGCCGTCGAGCGCCCCGACGGGGGACGCGGCTACGGCTTCACCGGCGCGCATTTCCACAAGAATTGGGGGAATAACGATTTTCGAAAAACCATTCTGAACGCCATTCTGTGGAGCGCCCGCGCCGATGTCCCGGCAGGCGGGGTCGAATCCGCTGTTTCGGACGAGGAATTGAAACAAAACCTCGACCCAAAAGGTGGACGTCGATAGACTTGGGTAGAGCAAAATATGAATAGACCACCCTCAAGAATCCTCCCGTTGGCGATTTCTCTCGCGGGTTTAACTCTGATGGCCGGTGCGGCGGACAGTTCATCCCGGTCCGGTCCGGCGGCCGCGCGGGAACAGCTCGCAGCGATGACCGTTCCAGAGGGGCTGGAAGTCACCCTCTTCGCGTCGGAACCGCAGATCGTCAACCCGTCCGACATGGAGATCGATGCGCGAGGACGGGTCTGGATCACGGAGGGAGCCAATTACCGGCGTTGGAGCAACACCCGTCCGGACGGCGATCGCATCGTCATACTCGAAGACACCAACGGTGACGGTGCCGCCGACGTCGCCAAGACGTTTTATCAAGGCCCGGAAATCAACACGGCCCTCGGGATTTGCGTGCTCGGCAACAAGGTCATTGTCTCGTGTTCTCCCAAAATCATGGTCTTCACGGATGCCAATGGCGACGACAAAGCGGATGGCCCGCCGCAAGTGTTGTTCAGCGGCCTTGGCGGAGTGCAACACGATCACGGGGCGACGCCTTTCTTTTTGGTCCGGACGGCAAGCTCTACTTCAATTTCGGCAATGAAGGCCGCCAACTCAGAACCGCCGATGGCAGCAAGCCTACGTGACCGAGGCTCTCGAGGATCGGAATTCGGACATTCGCATCACCGGATTGCGCATCGCCCGCGATGGGAAACTCGACGTGATTTCGGCGGTGAAGCTTCTGGTCAATGATCCCTCGCCCCAGGTTCGACGCGAATGCGCCATCGCCCTGCGGCACCACCCGTCCATCGACGCACCCCAACTTTGGGCTCAATTGGCCCGGCAGCATGCCGGTCAAGACCGATGGTCCCTGGAGGCTCTCGGCATCGGCGCGGACCAGCAATGGGACAAGTTCCTCGAGGCGTGGCTGGCTCAGGCTGGCGAATCCGTGAACACCGCCGCTGGCCGCGAGATCATCTGGAGGTCCCGGAGCAAAAAGACCCCGGCTCTGCTCGTCAAGCTCATCAATGATAAGAACACATCGGAAACCGAGCGAGCCCGCTATTTCCGGTCGCTTGATTTTATCCCGGGGCCGGAGAAAGACGCCGCCCTGGTCGAGTTACTGACCAGCAAGTAAAACCGGCCGAATTCCGCTGGAGTTGGCGGATCGTGGGGCTTCGCTTAACCGATCTGCTGAGAGTCTCTCCGGGCGCGCAAAGCGATGAAGTTCCCGAGTTTCGTCACGACGCCAATGGCCTGGGGATGCTGCGTCGCTGGGTTGGCGGGATGGGCCTGCCTCCCGGTCAGCGGCCAGGGCAATGGAGATCGAACTGCCATCGCGATCGAGGCCTTGAGCCGGTTGAAGGGAATCGATCTCGAATCCAGCCCGGCGGTCAAAGCTGCCGTCCGGAAGGTGCTCGCGTCCACCAAGGGCACCGCCCAATTTGTCGAACTCGTTCGCGATTTTCGGATCAAGGACCAGAACCAGTCGTTGCTCGAGATTGCCTTATCGCATCCGGACAACTCCACAGCGGTCGAAGCGGCGCGGCTCGTTCTGGAAAACGATGGCGTCGGTCTTTTCGAGCAAGCTCTGGCGAGCACGAACACGAACTCCGCCCTCAAATCAATCGAAGTGCTGGGCCATTTGGGGGAAAAGCGGGTCGCTCCCCTGTTGGAGGCGGTCGTGATCGACGCGCGGCGCGATTCTTCATTGCGCAAACGAGCGGTGCGGTCGCTCACCCAGACGCAGGAGGGGGCCGCGGCATTGCTGAGGCTCGCCCAGGAAAAGAGGCTCAGACTTCCTGATCTCGCGCGGTGAAGCCTGAGAGGTGGGTACCGGCGAA
>CAYHFE010000416.1:0-7277 GCA_964355375.1 uncultured Verrucomicrobiota bacterium | reverse complement strand
GGAAGTTCGATCCCGACCTCATTTCATTCCGGTACAGGCTCCATGGCCAGTTCTTGGCCAGCGCCGCGACGGCGGCGGCTCTCAGAGCCTGTTTGAAAAACCATCCTCTCGTAGGAGTCAAGTGACGAGACTCTGATTTTCGATGGAATATGCCGGCGTCACCCGGAGAAAAATGAGTCTCCTCACGTCGTCTCCTACTTTTAAAACAGGTTCGCGCGTCCCTGTTCGCGCCGCTGAACGCGGCGCGGACGAGCTGGCGGCTCGTCCCAACCTGGTTCATGGCCACGATTCACCTTCGATCGTTGGAGGTTTTCCCTCTCCGTGACCCTGCGGTGAGGAGAGACTCCGTCGAGCCCTGATTTTTTTGCCGGCCTGAGATTCCAGGGCTCGACGGAGTCTCGCCCCACCATGGGAACGAGTTCATGGTCCCGAGGCCTGCGCCAAGCGAAAGGAGGCTCTCCAAGAGCGTCGTGTTAATACGTGTAAGTAGCATTTTGGTTGCAAAGCCGGAGGTCCTGTTGAATATTCTGGGCCTGAAACTGAAGCCAACCATCGGTTTCGATCTCAAAGCCAAGTTTTGCAAATGCTATGAACTGGATCTGGAAGCGCTCGCGGCTTGCCGCGATGGAGATAGTCTCCGTGATCGCACTGAGCACCGCCGCCGCCCCGTCGCCGTCGGGCTCGTCCGCCGGAGCGAGTGCTCCCTCCCACGGTTGGCCGATGTTTCGGGGGAGTCCGGGACTGATCGGGGTGGCGGCCGGGGAATTGCCTGATTCGATGGTTCTCTTGTGGAGCACCAAAACCCAGGGACCGGTCAAATCGTCGGCGGCCATCGAGGCCGGGCGGGTTTGGGTCGGTTCGGACGACGGCCATCTGTATTCCTTGAACCTGACGAACGGCCAGCGGAATTGGGCGTTCAAGACCGGGGGGCCGATCGAGTCATCGCCGCTCGTCTTGGGCGGCACGGTCTTTGTTGGATCCGCCGACGCGCATCTTTACGCGATCGATGGCGCAAGCGGGAAGCAGCTTTGGAAATATGAGACGGGCGAGAAGATTCTGGGCGCTCCCAATTGGGTCACGTCCACGAACAAGGGCGCCCCGTGGATTGTCGTTGGAAGCTACGATTTCAAACTGCATTGCGTGGATTCTGAGACGGGGCGGGCCATCTGGACCTACGAAACCGGCAACTACATCAATGGCTCTCCGGCCGTGGCCGGGGGGCGCACGATGTTTGGAGGCTGCGATGCTTTGCTTCACGTCATCGATCTGGCCACCGGACAGAAGGTGAAGGAAATCGAGGCCGGGGCCTACATCGCCGGTTCCGGCGCAGCGGCCGATCAAAGGGTTTATATCGGGCAGTACGAGAACGAGTTCCTCTGCATCGACGTCGCGGAAGGAAAGATTGTGTGGAAGTACAAGGATCGGGCGTTCCCCTTTTTCTCCTCGCCGGCCCTCGCGCCGGATCGGGTCGTGTTCGGAGGTCGTGACAAGCGCTTGCATTGCGTCCGGCGCGACGACGGCAAGCCGATTTGGACATTGGCCACGCGCGGCAAGGTGGACAGCTCCCCGGTCATTTGCGGCGACAAGGTCGTGGTGGGATCCGATGATGGCAGTCTGTATCTGGTTTCCCTGGCGACCGGGCGCCAGCTTTGGACCTATGAGATTGGTCAGGCGATTACGGCCTCGCCGGCCGTGGTCGATGGGCGAATCGTCGTCGGCTCGGAAGACGGCTCGGTCTATGCCTTCGGAGCGAAAGCCGCCGCGGCGGAGAAGAAGCCGCTCAAACGATAGCGTCCCATGAGCATTCCGACGACCCTGAGCACCGTTTCTGTTGAACGTCCGGCAGCGGAGAAGGAAACGACCGCCGGCAATTACTTTGTCTCCAACTATCCGCCTTACTCTTTTTGGCGCCCGGAGTTCGCGGCGGAAGCGCAAGCGGCCCTGGAGCGCTTGCCCCGCACCGGGACCCCGCTGGGGCTCTATTTGCACATTCCGTTTTGCCGGAAGCGCTGCCATTTCTGCTACTTTCGCGTCTATACCGACAAAGATGCCACGGCGATCAAAGGCTACATAAGCGCGGCGTTGAAAGAGCTCAGCCTCTATGCCGCCCGGCCGTTTATCGACCGGCGCAAACCCAACTTTGTTTACTTCGGCGGTGGCACGCCGTCCTACCTTTCGGCCGAGCAATTGCGACACCTGACCGATGGGATGAAAGCGCTCCTTCCCTGGGACGAGGCGGAAGAGGTGACCTTCGAGTGCGAGCCGGGCACACTGACCGATCACAAGCTGAAAGCCATTCGCGAGATGGGAGTGACCCGGCTTAGTTTAGGCGTCGAGAATTTCAACGATCATGTGCTGGAGATCAACGGCCGGGCTCACCAGAGCAAGGAGATTGCCCGAGCTTACGCGTTTGCCCGAGAGCTGGAATTTCCCCAGATCAACATCGATTTGATTGCCGGAATGGTCGAGGAAACCGAGGAGAACTGGCGGGAGTGCGTGGGCAAGACGGTGGAGATGCAGCCCGACAGCGTCACGATCTACCAGATGGAGATTCCCTACAACACGACCATCTACGGGCAAATGAAGGCGGAAGGAAAGCTCGTCGCACCCGTGGCTGATTGGGACACCAAACGACGCTGGGTGAGCGACGCCTTCTCCGAACTGGAAAAGGCCGGCTACACCGTCGCCAGTGCTTACACCGCCGTGAGAAACAAGGAGAAGACCCGCTTTGTTTATCGCGACCGGCTTTGGGCGGGAGCCGATCTGATCGGTCTGGGGGTCGCTTCGTTCAGTCACGTCGGCGGAACTCACTTTCAGAACCGCCACGACTTCGAGCCCTATTTGCAGTCGCTCACCGAGGGGCAATTGCCCATCCACCGCGCTCTCACCCCCACGGCCGAGGAGCGGCTCATCCGGGAAGTGGCTCTGCAATTGAAGCTGGGCCGGATTAGTTGCCGCTACTTCCAAGACAAGTTCGGCGTCGATATTCGCGAGCATTTCGCCGCGCCCTTGCAGACGCTCCGCGACGGGGGATTTCTCACCATCGCCGGGGACGAAGTGCGCTTGAATCGCGAGGGTTTGCTCCAGGTGGATCGGCTTCTGCAGGAGTTCTTCCTACCCCGGCACCGCAACGTCCGCTATGCCTGATCCTTATCGATTCAGTCCGGCGTGGCCTATCCCCTCACCCCGGCCCTCTCCCCTGAGGAGAGGGGGAGTGTTTCTGAGGTCGCAGTTCGGCTCACGATCCAGTGACCGTCCCAGGGCGGGGACCAAGGTCTCCCTCTCCCGACGGGAGAGGGCTGGGGTGAGGGGACGGTGCCTCGACGACTGCATAGTCACGGCTAAACGGCCCACCACCCAAGTCTAAGTTCAATGCCCTCTCGTCCTGCCACCTCCGATCGGCCTCTCGGCGCCGCCGTCAGCCCGTTGGCTTATCCGTTGGATGAGTTTTACGCCCAAGCCCGGAAGCCGCTTCCCGAAATCGCGTCCATCCCGGGAGAGATCGTTCCGGAGCCGTACAAGTCCCTTCTGGTTCACACCAACGACATGACGCCAACCCTGGAGTCGTTTTACCGGCACCCGGTTCACCTCGAGGTGCTGCGCAGCCAGCAGCGCGACGATTTGTATTTTCGCGAGGTCGTGCTGCACTTGGATGGCTCCGACGCGCCGGTGGAGTTTGGCGCGATCAAGATCAACCTGGCGCTCTTTCCCGCCGCCGCCCGCCGGGAGATCCTCGAAGAGAAAACCCCTCTCGGACATATTCTCCGCCATCACCAGATTGCCCACACCTGCCGGCCCCGAGCCTTTCTGCGCGTGACCCCGGATGACCTCATCGGCCCGGCGCTGAAGTTGAGTGGCGGGGGGCCGCTCTTCGGCCGGCGCAATTCGTTGGCCGATCCGAGCCACCGCTCGCTGGCCGAAGTGGTGGAGATTCTTTCCCCAATCGCCCGGTCCGCTTAATTCAGCACTCCCGAATTCATGTCTGAAGAAATCATCGCAACCAATTACGACACGATCATCATCGGAGGCGGTCCCGCTGGGGCTGCCGCCGCCGCCCTCCTCGCCGAGCGCGGGCATCGCATCCTGGTGCTGGAGCGGGAGAAATTCCCCCGTTACCACATCGGTGAATCGCTCCTGCCCTTCACCTATGAGCCTCTTCTGCGTCTCGGTTTGATCGAGAAGATGCGCCAATCCGCTTTTGTGAAGAAGTACAGCGTCCAGTTTGTGGCCCCGTCCGGCCGGGCCTCCCAGCCCTTCTACTTTTTCAATCGCTATGATCGCGACACCGTGGCCCAAACCTGGCAGGTGCTCCGCTCGGAATTTGACGTCATGCTCCTGAATAACGCCCGGGAGAAAGGCGCCACCGTCCACGAAGAGACTACCGTCAAGGAGTTGATTTGGGATGGATCCCGCGTGGTTGGGGTTCGCGCCGCCACGGCGACCGGGCCCACCATGGAATACCGTGCTCCCATGACCCTCGATTGCACCGGCAAAGAGTCCTTCTCCGCGGTGCGCAATCTCTGGCGGATCAAAGACCCCTGCCTGAATAAAGTGGCGGTCTGGACGTACTACGAAGGCGCGAAACGCGACGACGGCATCGACGCCGGCGGAACGACCGTGGCCTTCATTCCGGAAAAGGGTTGGTTTTGGTACATCCCCCTGCACAACGACCTGATCAGCGTCGGTGTCGTGGCCGAGGGAAAGTACCTGACCCGGGAGGGCGTCAAGGATCCGGGAGCGATCTTTCAGCGGGAAATCGAACAGAACCTCTGGATCAAGGATCACCTCGCGTCTGGCCGGCCAACCGGTTCGTATTTTCTGACGAGCGAGTATTCGTATCACTCCAAGCATTGCGGAACGGAAGGCCTGCTCTTGGTGGGCGATGCCTTGGCGTTTCTCGATCCGGTCTTTTCTTCCGGAGTGATGCTCGCGCTCAAGAGCGCGGTGATGGCGAGCGACGCGGTTCACGCCGCTTTGGTGGAACGCGATTTCTCCCCGATGCGCTTTGCCGAATACGCCGCCGGCCTTCGTCAAGGAGTGGAGAATATGCGCAAGCTCGTTTACGCCTTCTACAATCCAGACTTCAGCTTCCGGCAGGTGACGGACAAACATCCTGAAGCGGCCGGTTACATCACCGATTGCCTGAGCGGCGACGTCAACAAGGACTTCACCCCGCTCTGGAAATGGATTTCCGAGTTCGTCGAGTTGCCCGATCCCCTGCCGCTCGGTCAGCCGCTCGTTCAGCCCAATTCGGCATTGCATTGCGCGTGAGCCGTGCTACTGGATCGATGACATTGCGGCGGCTCCGGGCCCGCCCCGCGAGAACCCGGCCGAGCCCCGTTTGACGAGCGCCATGAATATTGTCCAGATCACTCCGGGGGCCGGATCGATGTATTGCGGAAATTGCTTTCGCGACAACGCGTTGGTGGCGGCGCTCCGGAAAATGGGTCACTCGGCCCTGATGGTTCCGCTTTACCTGCCCCTGACGTTGGAGGAAGAGGATCAGTCCGCCGGCACACCCATCTTCTTCAGCGGGATCAATGTTTACCTCGAGCAGAAAGCCGCCTTCTTTCGCAAGGCGCCCAGTTGGCTGCATGATTGGCTGGCCTCGCCGACCCTTCTGAAATGGGCCGCCGGCAAAGCCGCCAAAACTCGCGCGTCCGACGTCGGCGAACTCACTCTTTCCATGCTGAAAGGGGAAGAGGGCCATCAAGCCCGTGAATTGCACGAATTGACGGATTGGCTGAAGACCCAGCCCGGGGTGGACGTGATCTGCCTGTCCAACGCGCTCTTGCTGGGCCTGGCCCGCCAATTGAAGCAAGTCCTGGGAGTGCCCATCGTCTGCATGCTGCAAGGGGAAGATTCCTTCCTCGACGCCCTGCCCGCGCCGCATGGCGAGGCCGCCTGGAAGGCCCTGGCCGAGCGGGCTTCCGACGTGGACCTGTTCGTCGCGCCGAGCCGTTATTTTGCCGAGACCATGGGGCGGCGTCTGCACCTGCCGACGGAGCGGGTGCGCGTGGTTTACAACGGAATCAATCTGGCGGATTACGGCCCGCCTTCCCCGCCCGGCGATCCTCCGGCGATCGGATATTTCGCCCGCATGTGTCGCGAGAAAGGACTCGAGACGCTGGTCGATGCCTTTATCACGCTCAAAAAACGGGGAAGGGTGCCGAATCTCGTTTTGCGCGTCGGCGGTGGGCTCGGTCCTTCGGATAGACCGTTCGTCGCCCTGCTCCAGGATCGCCTGCAATCGAACGGCGTCGGCGCTGACGTCGAATTTCACCCGAACCTGGATCGCGCGGCGAAGCAGGCCTTCCTGCGCTCCGTGAGCGTTTTCTCAACGCCGGCCTGTTACAGCGAGGCGTTTGGCTTGTACTTGGTCGAAGCCTGGGCGGCCGGCCGGCCCGTGGTCCAGCCGCGCCATGCGGCCTTTACCGAACTGGTGCAAGAAACCGGCGGCGGCTTGTTGTGCGAACCCCGCGATCCGACGGCTCTGGCCGACGGCCTGGAAGAGCTCCTGACCAATCCGGACCGGGCTCGCGCTCTCGGCGACGCCGGACGACGGGCCGTCGAACAAACGTTCAGCGTCGAGCGGATGGCCGAGAACATGTTGCAGGTTTTTGGCGAAGCCCGAGCCCGAAGCGTCGCTTCGCCCAGCCCATTCAACGCCCGCAGAGCGGCCCAAGACTGACCCTCAGCACCGCCCTTCTCTCCATCATGGCTCACGAATTCAAAATCGTCCGGCGCGTTGAGTTTTCCGAAACCGACATGGCCGGGATCATGCACTACTCGAATTTTTTTCGGTTCATGGAAACGGCCGAGCACGGCTTTTACCGCTCGCTGGGCTTCTCGGTCGTCCTGAAGCAATTCAAACCGCCTCTCGGGTTTCCCCGGGTCCACGCGGAATGTGATTTTCGAAAGCCCCTCCTCTTCGAGAATGAAGTCGAGGTTCACTTGCTGGTGCGGGAAAAGAAGGCGAAATCGATCAGCTACGCCTTTCGTTTCCGGAACCTGTCCTCCTCGCCCGCCGAAGAAGTTGCGACCGGCCTGCTCACCATCGTGTGTGTGACTCACCAGGCCAACGGCAAACTGGCCTCCACGAACATCCCTCCGGAGATTTCGGATCGGATCGAAGTGGCCCCTCCCGAGTGTTGGGCTCAACGTCCCGTCGGGATGGCGACTTCGGCTTCAACCACGCGCCCACGATAGAACCGCCCTGCACCTGATTCGAATTTGCGATCAAGATGAGACTAACTGCTCCCTCACCCCGTCCCTCT
>CAYHFE010000415.1:0-7294 GCA_964355375.1 uncultured Verrucomicrobiota bacterium | reverse complement strand
ATGTCAACGGAAAGGCTTTTCGGGTCAATGCGGAGGCGCATCAATCATTGCTTAGCGTCCTCCGGGAAGATCTCGACCTCACCGGCACCAAATATGGATGCGGCGAGGGTCAGTGCGGCGCCTGCACCGTTCTCATCGACGGAGTGCCAGCGCGATCCTGCATCACTCCGGTCAACGCCGTCGTCACTAAGGAAATCACCACGATTGAGGGGTTGGAGCAAAACGGCGAGCTTCATCCAGTCCAAGCGGCCTTCCTCAGCGAGAACGCGTTTCAATGCGGTTACTGCACTTCCGGCATGATCCTCGCCGGTGTGGCTCTCCTGAAGGCGAATCCCAAACCGTCCGACCGGGAGATAGTTCGCCGATTCGAAGCTCACCTTTGCCGCTGTTGTGGATACCCGAAGATACTCCAGGCAATGCGGCGCGCCGCCTCTTCCTCCCAGGGATAAGCCATGAATACCGAGCCACGCCCGACCCAATTCAGTCTTTCCGAGGACGACCAACTGATCGAACCGGTCCACTTTGATTTCGGCCTGAACCGCCGCGCTTTTGTCCAGGTGCTGGGCACCGGACTCTTGATCGCCGCCGGTTCCGCGTCGTCGTGGGCGCAACGCAGCGGCGGCCGTGGCGGCGCAGGGAACCGCAGTCTCGCCGGACGGCTCCACATCGGGAAGGACGGCATCATCACCGTCTTCACCGGCAAAGTCGAGCTAGGGCAAGGCGCCCGCGCGGAGTTGACCCAGGCCGCCGCCGAAGAACTGCGGGTGCCGCCCAGCCAGGTGCAGTTAGTCATGGCCGACACCAGCCTCGTCCCGGACGATGGCATCACTGCCGGCAGCCGCAGCACACCTTCGACCGTGCCGGCGGTGCGCCAAGCCGCCGTCACCGCCCGGGCCGTCCTCGCAGACCTCGCCTCGCGCCGCTGGAGTGTGGACCGCGCCACCGTCGAAGTCCGCAATGGCCAAGTCCGACACGCGCCTTCTCAGCGGATCCTGACTTACGCCGAACTTGCCCAAGGGGATGACCTCTCAAAGTCCATGGCGCAACCCGGAACCGACGCCGGACCGGTCAGCCCGTTTCAAGAATGGCAGGTGCTCGGCAAGTCTTTGCCGCGCCCCAACGCGCGAGATCTCGTCACCGGACAACATCGCTATCCGTCCGACATCAAGCGTCCCGGGATGATGCGCGGCAAAGTCCTGCGCCCGCCGTCCTACGGTGCCAAGCTCACCTCGATCGACCTGGGTCCGGCGCGCGCCCTGAGCGACGTCATCGTCGTCCAAGATGGTTCGTTTGTCGGAGTGGCGGCGCCGACCACCTTTCGCGCGGACCAAGCCTTGCAAGCGATCGCTCAAACCGCCAAATGGGAGGCGGCCGCTCATCCCTCGAGCCCGGACTTGTTCGATTACCTCCGGAAGCATGCCCAAAGCCCCGCCGCCAAGAATCCCTTTCCCGAAGCCGTTCAAGCCGCGAGCAAAGTCCTCCGTCAGACCTATCACGTTCCCTATGTGCAGCACGCTCCCATGGAAACCCGCGCGGCGGTCGCGGAGTGGAACGACGGACATCTGACGGTTTGGACCGGCACACAGAATCCGTTCGGCTATCACTCCGAGCTGGCCCGCACCTTCCGCCTCGCCAATGACAAGGTGCGCGTGATCGTGCCGGACACGGGTGGAGGCTTTGGCGGCAAACACACCGGAGAAGTCGCCGTCGAGGCCGCTCGCTTGGCCCAAGCCGCCGGCAAGCCCATCTCGCTCAAATGGACGCGCGACGAGGAATTCACGTGGGCCTACTGTCGCCCAGCCGCGGTCATCGATATCGAAGCCTCGCTCGATGCCAAGGGTTCGTTGACGTCCTGGCACTTCGTCAATATCAACGCGGGTCGAGCCGCCATTGACACGCCCTACCGCATCGGTCAAGCACGGAGCGACTCGGTTTCCGCCGACTCCCCGTTGCGCCAAGGCTCGTATCGCGCCCTCGCTTCCACGGCGAACAATTTCGCTCGCGAAGCGTTTATGGACGAATTGGCGGCGGCGGCCGGCGTTGACCCGTTGGATTTCCGTTTGGCTCACCTGGAGAATCCCCGCCTTCGCGCCGTCTTGGAAGAGGCCGCGCAACGGTTCAACTGGCGCGAGCGGGTCAAACAGAAAGAGCGCAACGTCGGCTTCGGGCTGGCCTGCGGCACGGAGAAAGGATCCTACGTGGCCGCTTGCGTGGAAGTCGTCGTGGACCCTCGGGAGCGGAGCCTGATCCCACGGCGAATCTGCGAGGTCTTCGAATGCGGAGCGATTCTGAATCCGGACAACCTGCTGGCCCAAGTTCAAGGCTGCATCATCATGGGTCTTGGTCCCGCGCTCCGCGAAGAAATGCGCTTCCAAAACGGAAAGCTCCAGACGGCCAGTTTCGGAGAGTATTTGGTGCCCCGCTTCAGCGACGTTCCCGAGCTCGATATCCACGTCCTCAATCGGCCCGATCTCCCGTCCGTCGGCGCAGGAGAAACTCCGATTATCGCCGTCGCCCCCGCGATCGCCAATGCCGTATTCGCGGTGACGAATCAGCGTCTCCGATCCTTGCCACTGACGCTCGGACAAGTTCGCGGTTGAGCCGTAATTTTTCAGTTGAGCTGGGGAGAGAGCGCGCCCGCGCGTGCGGTGGTCGGCACCCTCGCCGGCCACTCTGAAACCGGCGAACGAGTCACCGTTTGGTGAAAGGGTGACACGCCCGTTCCGACCGGCGGGCACCGGTCGGCACAAGCGAGGGCGCGTATGCTCCCCGAGCCGGAGTGGACAGATCCAGTTAACGTGCTCCGCCCTCGCTCGCCCCGTCAGTCCTTCTTCCGAAATTCCAGCAAGACGGTCTGCTCCGGTTCCAGCCGGACGCGCCAGCCGCCCTCGGCGGATTCGGGCTCGGGACCCAGACCCACTTTCGGCCGTTCCGAACTGTTTAGACCGATTCCGGCCGAGTTGACCTTGAGAATGCCACTCTGAGGCTGAGAGCTGTCATTGAAGATCGTAAAGTAGATGGCTCCGGAAGTGTCCGGACCAAATCGCTCGGCTAGGATGGCTGAATTGCCCGAATCAGCCCAGGTTCTCGGCCGCCAACCGGCCTCAGCAACCCGTCGGATGAGCGGAATGTATTTGCGGAAGAGTGGTCGATCGCGCTCATACCATTTCGGGTTTTGCCAATAGGGATTCTCGGCCGCGTTGTGGCTGAAGAATCCCGGCCACATGCCGTAGAACAAAGCGCGTTGGAAGTATTTTTCGACGAGTTCAAAGGTGAACGCGTCGTAATCCGAATTCATCAAGAGCAGATACGGCTTCGCCCCGGCCACCGTTCGCCAGAGGTCGAGCGTGGCTTTCGGGGGCGGTCGGTACTTGCCGGCAGACAGCCAATCGGTCTCGGTGCCCAAGACATCGAGCCAAGGGGCGAGATACGGGAAGCGATAGGGCACGCCGTTGGCAAACATCAACTGGCCCATTCGATGGACGTCGTCCGCGATCCAACGAGTGAATTCCCAGACGGCCAATCCTTTGAACAGCGCGGGGCGTTTGCTCGCGCTGCTAAACGTCAATGGGACGGTCGTGGTCCGAAAATGCTCCCGACGGAAGTTGAGCTCTGCGGTCACATAGCCCTCCAGCGAATCGAGATACTCCCCATCGAGCCGGCCTTTTGCTCCGGCACCGTAAAGGCGCTCTTTGATGAGCTCGCTCCAGTGAACGGTCGCGGCGTTCGTGATGGGCGGATGGCCCGGGAGAGATTCTCCGGATGATAGAGCCCCCGCGATCCCGAGCCAGGGATTCGGATTCAAGCTCCAGACGGCACCGTTCGCCCACGGTTCGTTCCGGAAAAGCATCTCCGGTTCACCCGCCTCGTCGTGCATCGCCGCCACGCGCGAAACTTCCGCCATGCGCCGGCGGGATTCATTCCGCTCTTGAGCGATTCTATCCCGCACCCGCAAGGCTTCGGACATCGTCCGGGGAATCTCTTTCGCCATCGGCATCCACCACGTCATCGGCTCCGTGTAACGAAAACTCAGCACCCCATGCTCATCGTCCCAAGGCACGTTGTTGTTGCCTTCATGATAACGAAAACCGAAATCCTGCCAGCCCGGCACTTTGCTCACGTCCGTGAAGGGCATCCAGAGGCCTTGCACCGACGAACGCACCACAAAGTGATCCGGGAAAACGGCGGCCAGCTTTTCCCAAGCGGCGCGAAATCCCCCTTCCCCATCGAATCCGTAAAGCACAAATCGAAAATCGGCGCTCTGCGGGAACCGATCCGTTGCTTGAGCCAGACCGAAATCAAAGGCGATCGTGAGCCAGCTCAATCCGGCGTGGTGCGCGATCCGATACACCGCTGGTTTCCCCATGTCCAACGCCAGGGCCACTCCCGTCCGACCATCCCAAACCGCCCCCACTGGGTAGAGCGACTGCGTGCCAGTCGCGCCGCACCGAACCGACACCTGACTCGCATATTCCGCCCCACCCGAAATCGTGCGTTCGCGGCGGATGTCGTCACCCCAATGCCAACCGTCCGCCTTCAACGGCACAGCAAAAACGAGCGTTACCGCCCGGTCCCGGCCGGTCGTGTCCGAAAGCCGCCCTTCGATGGCAATGTGATTGGAGCGAGACGTGAATGATGAGGAGAGTCTGAGCCCGAGCTCGCCGCAGCCACCCTCACGAAAACCGAAGAAGTCCGAGTTGGCGGCCACATCGCGGACCATGAATCCACCCGCCGTGCCTCCGAAACATTCTCGCCTCGCCCACAACAACGAGGTCGGCGCGGTCTCTCTGAGCGTCAGCCGCAAGCCGTCGCCGGAGTTCACTGTGGCGGTCGCATTTCCTTTCGCGGAGCTCGATTCTTCCGGCTTTTGAAACGCCGCTCCCTGGAACAAAACCGCGTTGGCTCCCGCCACCACTTCGCTCAAGCTGACCTCGTCGAACCAAACACGACCGGCGTGACCGCGAAACAGACAGTGCAGAGTCACGGATTTCACCGGTTTCTCCGGGACAATCACAAACTCCCGCTCTTCCCACTCATGAGTGCCGCAGCGGAATTGAACCGATTGTCCCCAGAGCGGCGTGCCGTCCTGATATTGCAGATCCACGTAGAGCGAGTAATTGCTGTCGGCGCTCCCGGTGACGCTTTCCGCCCTGCTCCAACCGCGCACGATCAACGGAATGGAACTGGCGCGCTCGAGGGTCACGGTCTGACTCGCGCCATACCAACCGATCCCATCCCCGTTTTCGCAGGCCAACGCTACCGATCGATTTCGTCCCTCACCCGTCTTGATCGAGAATCCCTTCGGCGCGGCGCGCCAGGCAGTCGGGCGGTTCTCTTGGAGTTCCTCAAAACCCCCGTTGCTCAGCAATGGGGTATGAGCAGGCTCATCCTTGATCGTTCGCAGAACAGGCGCTCCTTCGGTTGACCCAGCGAAGACGAATGCGGCGAGCAGAAAAAGCACGGTAAGTTTGATCATAACCTCTCGATGGTGTTGACGGCGTCAGTTTGAATCCGGATACGGTGCGGACCGAATCCCATCATACCCTCGCCTCCACAAAAGCCAATCCGGACTTCGATCAGAGGCAACCGCCGCACCCAAGCCGCATCCATTCAGTCGAGAAGGGGAGCGCACGCGCCCTCGCGTGCGAGTGTCGGCGCCCTCGCCGACCACATTGGCGCGTTCAAACGAGTTATTGTTCAGCGATTGAATTGAGCCCCCGTTCCTGCCCTCGGGGCGCCGGTCGGAATACGCGTCGGCGCGTGTGCTCCCCGATTCCGCAAAAATTCGTTCAGTAGTCATTGCCAACCCGGCGGGGCTTCGCTTCTACTGGGCCGCTAGAGTGACCAAACGCAAGCCAGCTCTGGGGTTTATCTTCGTCACCCTTACTCTCGATATTCTCGGAGTTGGGTTGATCATCCCCATTTTGCCACAGCTCGTCGTTCATTTTGAAGGAGGTGACGTCGCGGGAGCGGCCCACACGGTCGGATTTCTCGCCGCGCTCTATTCCCTGATGCAGTTTCTTTGCGCGCCGATTCTGGGCAGTTTGTCGGATCGTTTCGGAAGGCGTCCGGTCATCCTGATGTCGCTGTTGGGCTCGGGGCTCGATTATTTTCTGCTCGCGTTGGCGCCGAACCTGGGTTGGTTCTTCGCCGGGAGAATCATTGCCGGGATTACCGGGGCCAATTTCTCCGCGGCCATGGCCTACATCGCCGACGTAAGCCCACCGGAGAAGCGCGCGGCCAACTTCGGATTGATCGGAGCGGCTTTTGGACTGGGTTTCGTCCTGGGACCGGCCTTGGGCGGCTTGCTCGGCAACGTCGGCTTGCGCGTTCCGTTTTTCGTCGCGGGCGGGTTGACTCTGCTCAACTGGATCTACGGATGGCTGGTCTTGCCGGAATCCCTCGATCCGAACCATCGGAGACAGTTCAAGTGGGCACGTTCCAACCCAGTCGGCGCCCTGCTCAATCTGCGGCGTTACCCTGCGGTCTTCGGTCTGACCGGCACCTACTTTCTCATCAATCTTGCGCATCAGATTCTGCCGAGCACCTGGGTCCTTTACACGAGTTACCGCTACCACTGGACCACTGGCCAAGTCGGAATTTCTCTGGCCATCATCGGAGCCATGGCCGCGCTCGTGCAAGGCGGACTCACCCGGCTCATCGTGCAGCGGCTCCGCGAGGAGAAAACGGCCATCCTGGGACTGGCCGTCGCCACCCTCAGTTACGCCGGCTACGGCCTGGCGACCGACGGATGGATGATTTACGTGATTCTTGTTGTCGGCGCGTTGGGCGGTGTGACCGGTCCATCTGTGCAAGGGCTCATTTCGCGAACTGTCGCGGCCAATGAACAAGGTGCGGTGCAAGGCTCGCTGGGCAGTCTGGCCAGCGTTTCGGGCATTATTGGCCCGCCCATCGGCACCGCCTTCTTCAGCCATTTCATCAGCGACCGGACCTCGGTCTATCTCCCCGGCGCCGGGTTTTTCTTTAGCGCCGGACTCATGATCGCTGCCCTGGTTCTGGCCATGCGTTCGTTTGAAAAACGCAAGTCTTATGGAGAATCCCGGAAACCATCGGGGCGAGCATTGGAACCATGAACCGTCGGGACGAGCCGCTGGTTCGTCCGCTCCGCGCTCAGCGGCACAAGCAGGGACGCGCGAGCCGCGCGTCCCTACCTTCAACGGTTCACGGGCAGGGACACCCTCCAAGAATTGGACGCGAATCGTGGCCATGAATCTGAACGTGCGATGGGGAGCGCGGGCGTCTCGCCTGCTGGGTTCGGCGTCCCGCCGAACCC
>CAYHFE010000414.1:1888-7304 GCA_964355375.1 uncultured Verrucomicrobiota bacterium | reverse complement strand
CTGCGATTTGAAATGGCAGACCCTCGGTCTTGAGCCATTCAAGGCCAGCCTCCGGCACGATGAAACTCTCGTCGGCCAGCACCGTGATTCGCATGCGAGTCGCCAGGCCCTTGAGGGCTTGCGCGCATACCTCGTCAGACTCAAACCGGATCTTGGCGAACTTCATGATGCGAACAGATTACGCCCTTCGCGTAGTTATTCAAATTCTGTTTGCGCCTGATACAATGGAAATCTTAAATGACGCCATGCAATTCCAAGCGCAGCCTCAGGCGAAACCCGCCACCTGCAACAACCATCAGCCGCAAGAAGGCACAGCATGCGCACGAATAATCAAGTCTCGCGTTTCTTGTGCTTTTTGGCGACCATCTCTCCCGCACTCTCAGTAATTCTCATTTTGCGGAGCGCGGCTGTCTGTGGAGCGCCAGCCGCAGCGCGTGGAAACGCCTACCCGCTTGAGGTTGTTCGGACGCGCGGCGGCTGGTCGGGACGACCCAGCCGCGCTCCTGGTAGAATTAGAATTGCTGCCGCACCCTAAATAGCCCATGAACCCGATGACTCTGGCATTGCTTGCAATGTTTACATTCGTGACGGATGCCGCCACCAACACCACCAACTTCACCTACCAGAACCCGATCCTGCCCGGGAATCTCGCCGATCCGGCGGTGATTCGACACGACGGCAAGTTTTATCTCTATGCCACCGGCGACGTGGATGGGGATAACGGCTATCGCGCCTACACTTCGACGAACTTGGTCCAGTGGGAGCGTGGGCCCGTCGTCTTTCGCCCCGGACCCGCCCATGTGTGGGCGCCCGACGTGTGGCGTGATCCGCGGTCGGGTCGATTCTATCTCTATTACACCGTCAGCCAAACGGTCGGAGTGGCGGAGGCGGACGGTCCGTTGGGGATGTTCGTGGATCGCCGCAAGCTTTTTGAACGGGCCATTGACGCTCACTTGTTTCGCGACGACGACGGACGCCTCTTCCTTTACTTCGTTCAATTGCCCGGCTTCCGCATCACGGTGCAAACGATGGCCACTCCGACCGAACCCGTCGGCGAGCCGAAGGTCATTCTCAAACCTGAATCCGAGTGGGAACGGCGCAGCGGCCAGGTGACGGAGGGACCTTGGATGATCAAACACCACGGACGCTACTACCTGCTCTATAGTGGCTCGGGCGCCGACACTCCCAATTACGCGGTCGGTTACGCGGTTTCGGATAATCCGCTCGGGCCGTTCACCAGAGCGGAGCACAATCCGATCATTCACCGGCAGGATGGGCTTTTCGGTCCCGGACACGGCTGCGCCATCCAGGACGATGCCGGTCGCTGGTGGCACGTGTATCACCAGAAGAATACCGAGCGCGTGGAATGGAGCCGTTTCATCGCGCTGGACCCGCTTTGGTTCGATCAAGAGGGGCGGCTTTACGGCCGCGCCACTCGGGGTCAGCCGCAGCCCGCGCCATCGGTTTCCACAACCGCGCGGCCGATTCGGTCTCCGTGAATCTCGGTGGGGCGAGACTCCGCCCAACACTCCATCTCGGCCTATTGTCGGATGCGGTAGAACTTCCCCCCGCCGGCCAATGGGATGGTCTGCGGATTGGTTTGACTGGACGCGTCCGTCCAGGGGCCGGTCACGGCGTCAGCCTGCTACAATTTGCCGGAGCCGCTCCAGGAGAGGGTCCTTCCGTCCGGGGAGCAATTCCAAATCATCTCACTTCGAATTCTGCTGTCGCCGAATCGAGTTTCGAGTGGCCCTGGTGCTCGGAAAGAACCGAGATCAAAGGAGAGGCTGGCAGACGGTAATCTAACCTGCGGTTCGGCTGCTCTTGGGGGCATGGGCGGACGAATTGAATTGATCGGTCCCAGGAAGATGGGAGTCAACGCCGGAGGTTGTCAAAACCTGTTGCGCATGATGCGACCGGGGCCTTAAATGACGCCATGCCAACCGAATTGCAACCCCGGGCGAACCTGCTCGGACTGCGCCACCCGGCCCAGCGTTCAGCCGCAAAGAGACACCCCAACCGACTCTTTAGTATGATGCAATCATCCAAGTTCTGGCCGTTCGTTGTGTTGCTACTGTGGTTGGTGCATGAGGTCGCGCACGCGGCGGAGGCAACTTCGAACGATTCCATTCCGGTCCGCATCGAGGTGAACGCCGCGCGCCCGCTGGGCGAACTGAAACCGATCTGGCGCTTCTTCGGTGCGGACGAGCCGAATTACGCCACGATGAAGGATGGGCGCAAGCTGCTCGGCGAACTTGGCCGGCTCGGCGCCCCGCAGGTATATTTCCGGGCCCACAATCTCCTCACCTCCGGCGATGGGACGCCTGCGCTCAAATGGGGTTCGACCGGCGTGTATCGTGAGGACGCCGAGGGCCGCGCACTCTACGACTGGACGATCGTGGATCGCATCTTTGACACCTATCTCGCTCGGGGTCTCCGGCCTTACGCACAAATCGGTTTCATGCCGGAGGCCTTGTCACGCCGGCCGGAGCCCTATCAACACGAATGGCGGCCCGGGCTGCCCTACAATGAGATCTACACGGGTTGGGCGCAGCCGCCCAAGGACGACGCGAAGTGGGGCGACCTGGTTCACCATTGGGCCAGCCATTGCCTCGAGAAATATGGCCGCGCCGAGGTGGAGCGATGGTACTGGGAAACATGGAACGAGGCGAACATCGGCTATTGGAAAGGCACGCCTCAGGAATTTCACAAACTGCACGATTACGCCATCGACGCCGTGCGCCGCGCCCTGCCCACGGCGCGCGTCGGTGGACCGGATTGCGCGGGTTCCGGCGGCCGGTGGATGCGCGACTTTCTCGAGCATTGCCTGCGTGGAACGAATTACGCGACGGGCCGCGTGGGAACGCCCCTGGATTTTGTTTCCTTTCACGCCAAAGGCGCGCCCATCTCCACAAACGGACATGTCCGCATGGGCATCGCCAACCAGCTTCAGGAGATCGATCGCGGCTTCGCGCTCGTCGCCTCCTACCCGGAGCTCAAGAGCACACCCATCGTCATCGGCGAATCCGATCCCGAAGGCTGCGCGGCGTGCCAGGGACCGCAACTCGCCTATCGCAACGGGACGGTGTATTCGAGCTACACCGCCGCCAGTTTCGCGCGCAAACACGATCTGGCTGCGCGGCACGGCGTGAATCTGGAAGGCGCTTTGACCTGGGCGTTTGAATTTGAAGACCAACCTTATTTCGCCGGTTTCCGCGCCCTGGCGGCCAACGGAATCAATTTGCCGGTGCTGAATGTGTTCCGCATGTTTGGCCGGATGTCCGGCGCGCGGGTCGCGGCCAGCAGTTCGGGCGCCGTCGCGCTCGATGACATCCTCCGCGATGGAGTGCGCGGCCCGGCGGATGTCGCCGCGCTCGCCGCTCTCGACTCTCGGCGTCTGGCCGTCATGGCTTGGCATTATCATGACGACGACGTGACGGGGCCGGATGCGGCGGTGGAACTGGCGCTGGCCGGCCTGCCCATCCCGAACGGCGAAGCACGCCTGACGCATCATCGCATTGACGAACAGCACAGCAATGCCTACGCGGCGTGGAAGCGGATGGGTTCCCCGCTCGCGCCCCATCGCCGACAGTACGATCAGTTGCTCGCCGCGAGCGAACTGGCCGCGCTTCCGGACGCGCCCGCGCGAATCGCGATTCAGGAGGGAGGGGCGACGGTGAAGTTTCGTCTGCCCCGACAGGGCGTCTCGCTCGTTGTGCTGGAGTGGGATTAACGAGGCGGTGAAATACTCCAAGGGCCAAGAATGGCTGATATCATTCACATTATGAAACGACTTGCCTTAACCCTCGCCTTGGCCGGCGTTCTCAGCGTCCTGGCCGGTTCCGCCCTCGCCGCGGAACGGAAACCCAACTTCCTGCTCATTCTGGCCGACGACCTCGGTTTCAGTGACCTCGGCTGCTACGGCGGGGAAATTCAAACGCCGCATCTCGATGGTCTGGCCCGCCACGGATTGCGGTTCACTCAGTTCTACAACACCGCGCGATGCTGGCCGACGCGCGGCGCGGTTCTGACCGGCTATTACCCGCAACAGATCCACCGCGACGCATTGCCCGGTCTCGGGGGCGGGGCTCAAGGCGTGCGCCAGAATTGGGCGCGCCTCTTGCCGGAATTTCTCAAGCCCCTCGGATACCGCGCTTATCACTCGGGCAAGTGGCACCTGGACGGCCGGCCGCTGCGGAACGGTTTCGACCACTCGTTTGAGATTGGCGGCGGGCAGAACAATTTCTTCAAGGCTGCCGGCAATACCGCCGATGAGAAGCCCACGGCGCAGAGCCCTGATTACTACGTGACCACCGCGGCGGCCGAGCACGCCATTCAATGCCTCCAGGAGCACGCCGAGAAGTTCAGCGACCGCCCCTTCTTCCATTACCTTGCGTTTACCGCGCCGCATTTTCCTTTGCACGCTCCCGCCGCCGACATCGCGCGCTACCGCGACTCCTACCGCGGCGGCTGGAACGTGGTCCAGCAGGAGCGCTACGCCCGATTGATCAAGTTCGGCATCGTGACCAGTCCTCTGCCCGCCATGGAACGGGAGATCGGCCCGCCCTATCCTTTCCCGGACGCCTTCACGATTTTGGGTCCCGGCGAGATCAACCGTCCCCTGCCCTGGATCGAACTCACCGACACGCAACGCGAGTTTCAGGCCGCCAAAATGGCCGTTCATGCCGCCATGGTGGACCGGATGGATCGGGAAATCGGCCGCGTCCTCGAGCAGTTGAAGCGCATGGGCGCGTTCGAGAATACGCTCATCCTTTTTGCGTCTGACAACGGCGCGAGCGCCGAAATCATGGTTCGCGGCGCCGGCCACGATCCTCAAGCGCCGATGGGTTCAGCCGCCACTTTCCTTTGCCTCGGGCCGGGCTGGTCGAGCGTGGCCAACACTCCGTTGCGTCGCCACAAAACGTGGGTCCATGAGGGAGGCATCGCCACTCCGCTCATCGCGCACTGGCCGCGAGGCATCGCGGCGCGGGGCGAATTGCGCCACAACCCCGGCCATGTCATCGACCTCGTGCCCACCCTGCTTGAGCTGGCCGACGCGAAGAAGCCGGAAGCCTGGAACGGCGAGCCGGTCCCGCCCGCGCCCGGCCGGAGCTTGGTGTCGGTCTTCCAGCGCGATGGATCGGTCCAACACGATGACCTCTGGTGGTTGCACGAGGGCCATCGCGCGGTCCGTGTGGGTGACTGGAAACTGGTCGCGGCCAAGGGCGAATCGTGGCAACTCTATGACTTGAGCAAGGACCGCGGCGAGAGCCAGGACCTCGCGGCCCGGCATCCCGAGAAGGTCCGGGAATTGGAGCACGTCTGGACGCAGCGCCTGGAAGAATTCAAAACCCTGGCCGCGAAGACCGCCCCGCCGTCAAAGTAAAAGGTAGGGACGCGCGGCTCGCACGTCCCT
>CAYHFE010000414.1:0-1788 GCA_964355375.1 uncultured Verrucomicrobiota bacterium | reverse complement strand
CCCGGCTCGCCGGTCCCTCTTGACCCGTCGCAGGCCGAATCTAACGCACCAGAAAGCGCCTGGCTTGTGGAATGGGACGAGTCGGCGGCTCGTCCCGACCTTCCGAAAGGGAAAGGCCGAAGGCTCCCTCTTTTCCCTTTTCTTTCGCGAGTCCACCGGTACGCTGGCGCGTCCTGATTGGAACATGAGCTTAAGATTGTTCAACACCTTGACACGATCGCTCGACGAATTCGAGCCGCGCGATCCCGAACGGAAACGCGCCGATCTGTATTGCTGCGGTCCGACGGTCTATAACATCGCCCACATCGGCAATTTCCGAACCTTTGTCTTCTCCGACCTGCTGCGGCGCTACCTGGAATTCAAAGGCTACGCGGTCCGGCAGGTGATGAACATCACGGATGTGGAGGACAAAATCATTGCCGCCACGCGCGCGTCCGGCTTGGGTTTGGGCGAGTACACCGGCCGATACGAGTCCGCCTTTTTCGAGGATTTTCAAGCGCTGGGTTGCGTCCGGCCGCATCAGACGCCGCGGGCGACCGAGCACATCCCAGAGATTCTCGCCTTGATCGAGCGGCTCATGGCGGCCGGGTTCGCTTACCGCACCAACGATGGTTCGGTTTATTTCAACATCGAAAATTATCGACGGGCGGGGCGGCACTACGGCCAACTCCTCAAACTCAACTTCGACGAAATGCGGGTGGGCGACCGGGTCAGCGCGGACGAATACGACAAGGAGGCGGTCCGTGATTTTGCCTTGTGGAAGTCGCGCGTGCCCGAGGACGGTTTGGTCTTTTGGCCCAGTCCCTGGGGCGAGGGCCGGCCGGGCTGGCATATCGAGTGCAGCGCGATGAGCATGAAGCTGCTGGGACCGAGCTTCGATATTCATCTGGGCGGCGAGGATTTGATCTTTCCGCATCACGAGGATGAGATTGCCCAGAGCGAGGGCGCGGGAATGCAGTCGCCGGGCGAGCGCTTTGTAAAGTACTGGTTGCACGTCTCTCACTTGCTCGTCGAGGGCAAGAAGATGAGCAAATCGCTCGGCAATTTCTTCACCTTGCGCGATTTGTTGGCCAAGGGATTTTCCGGTCGCGAGATCCGCTTTCTGCTCTTGAGCGCGCATTACCGGGCTTCATTCAATTTTACGCTCGAGAACTTGGCGGGCGCGCGGAGCTCGCTGGCCCGTCTGGACGAATGCCTGGGCAAGCTGCGGGAGCTCGCCGGAAGTGCGGCCGCGGAGCCGGAGGCGGGTCTCTTGGAAGGCTTCAGCGCCGCCATGGATGAGGATCTCAATGTGTCGGCGGCGTGGGGCGGGATCTTCGACTGGGTCCGCGAGACCAACCGATTATTGGATAGCCGGGAGGTGACCGGTGCGCGGGCGGCGGCGATGCTGGCCGCGTGGCAGCGCCTGGAGAGCGTTCTGGGGGTCGGCGCCAAACCGGAGGCGGAGGCTCCAGCCGAGGTGGTGGCGCTGCTCGATCAGCGGCAGGCCGCCCGCAAGGCCAAAGACTTTCGGCAATCGGACGCGCTCCGCGACCAAATGAAAGCGGCGGGCTGGATCATCGAGGACACCCCGGCAGGGCCGCGTCTCAAGAAGGGTTAGGCGCCCCGTTCTAAGGTGGGGCGAGACTCCGTCGAGCCCTGGAATTTTGGTCAGCAAAAAAGTCAGGGTTCGACGGAGTCTCACCCCACCACAGGTTCGTGGAGAGCCGCCCAGGCTTGCCGGCTCGCTTTAAGACCATGAACCTGAAGGTGCGATGGGGAGCGCGGGCGTCTCGCCTGCCGGGTTCG
>CAYHFE010000413.1:0-7312 GCA_964355375.1 uncultured Verrucomicrobiota bacterium | reverse complement strand
ACTGTACCAATGACCCGGACCGGCGCAAGAGGAATCTTGGTGGCGTCAGCAGTTCTCATTTCGACTCAGGACACTGTCCGTTCCACGCAGGTAGTCCCGGCTTCAGCCGGTTTTCACGTGGCGGCCGGCTGAAGCCGGGACTACATACTTGTCCAAATGAGAACTGCTGCAAAGCCACCCATGGGCCTTGAATAGTGGCCCCATAACGGAGTTGCTTTCCGACCAGATGGATTTCTTGAAACCGCCCTGGTTCGGACCATTGCTGGACTAATAGTCGTTGACAAGCAGGATTAAACTATCATTAGATAGCCCGGATGGCAGGCAGTTAAATTCGGGTTGCTTTTATCATCAACGTCGTCGCCTGAATCCTGCCGGTCATGAATCGAAATCTGAACTGAAAGGGGTCATTATGCGGCTATCCATGATGTTGCTGGCTTTGTTGGCGTTGGGCGTCCCCGTCAGCCACGCAGACCGCACCACTTTTGAGGACACGAAGACTCAGGTCGCGCCACTTCTGGACAAAGCGCCCGTGATTGATGGAGTCATTGACCCCACGGAATGGCAGCGGGCCAGCACTTGGAAGATCACCGTCGATCCAACCCTCTCCGACGGGATTCGCGGTGGAGCCCTGGGCGACGGCGCGGCCAACCCGCCCGTCGATAACAACGACCTGAGCTTTCAGGTTTATGCCGGTTACGACCAAAACAATTTGTATGTCGCGGTGCGTGTGACCGACGATATCATCCAGACGGACAGTGCGGACGCGGATTCGGCCAACGGTTCAACGTGGCTGGATGACGGCATCGAGGTCTTTATCGACGGAGATAACAGCAATTTCGCAACCCGCGATACGACCGGCACGAATAAGGAAATCGTCGGCACAGGCGGGCAATTTGTCATCACCGCCAACAACGCGTATCGCGATGCGGAAGCGGGCCGCCCCGGCTACGGAGCTACGGCGGCGTGGTTTGCCAAAACCTCGCTCACCGCCACCGGCTACGACGCGGAATTCCGTTTTTCGCTCAAGGCCATTGGCAGCCCCAAGCCGGGCGACGTCATCGGCTTCACCGTGGCGGTCAATGACGATGACGATGGCGGCAACGGCGATCGGCAAGTCATCTGGGTCGGGTTACCGCATACCGAGGCGACCTACGGCAATCTGGTCTTCAGCGGCAAAGTCTATGCGGCGCCCAAAGTCAGTGCGCCCACGGTGGACGGCGCGATCAAGCCGGGCGAGTATGTTGGCGCCGCCGAAATCAAGATCAATCCCTTCACCGCGGTTTTTGATGTGGCCTCCGGCGACGATACTTTTGCGCTCAGCGATCTGAGTTACTCGGCCTGGGTCGTTCACGACGCGGAGGCCGTTTATGTCGGAGTGGACGTGACTGATAACCTCGTGGTCAACGACACGGCGGCGGCTGGAAGCGAAGATCAGACGACGTGGGAAGACGACAGCGTGGAGATCTTCTTCGACGCGGACTTCGATCGTGAACTCGCCCACAGCACTCAACAGTTTGAGGGGCAATACGTCTTCACAGCCAATGGCGCTTGGCGAGATAACGAGGCGAACAACCCGACCTTCGGGAGAGACAACGATTGGTTCGCCGCCACTTCCAAGACGGCCAAGGGCTATCAAGTCGAATTCAAAGTAAAGAAGTCTGCTCTGTTCAATCCCAAGGACGGAGCCGTCATGGGCTTCCAAATCGCGGCCAATGACGATGACGGCAGCGGACGCAAGGCCCAGTTCGGCTGGAACGGCCTGGCCCATGCCGAATACACTTACGGACGGTTGACGTTGAGCGCTCCGGCGAGCGGAAAGGTGACCGTCAACGGCATCAAGCTGAGCGGGGACAAACTCGAAGTCTCCGTGACGACATCCAATCCTTCAGGCATCCACGTGGTTCAGCGGACCTCCAGTATCGCGGCACCGCAATGGACCGATGTGGGGAACGTGACATTCTCGGCCGGAACCGCCGGGACGGTCGTCGCCATCTTGCCCAAACCCTCCAGCTCGCCGGAATTCTATCGCGTGCTCCTCCGGTAACGGCGGCGGCGCAGCGATCCCGAAAAAATGCTCACTCAAAAACGTTCAAATCATTAGCTTATGAAACGATTCCCTTCTCTCTCGACATTCTCCTTGGCTTTCACTTCTGCCCTCGCGCTGGCCGCTTTGTCAGGCCAGTCGCAACCGTTCGACATCATGAGTTTCGGGGTTACGGAAACGGGCCCATGGTCCGACACCAACAAGACGAAATTAACCGTTCCCAAGGTGGCCAAAGGTTCCATTAAATTGGATGCCAATCCTTCTTCCGCGAAGTACGGCGGCTTCAGCGGCGTTACAGTCACTCCCGGCGTCAATGCCTGGATTCTGGATTATCCGGCCGATCGAATCTGGGATGGCGCGGCGGATTCCAGTTTCACTTATTGGCTGGCGCATGATGACGACTTTCTTTACGTGGGCGTCGATGCGAAAGATGATGTGGTCAATTCCGACGATCCGAACGCCGCGTTCTGGAAAGATGATTCCATCGAAATCGTAATCGACGCCTTGAACAATCGCATTGACAACAACACGGACAACGCGAACGACAAGTACGGAGGGCACTGTTACGTCAACTACCTGGGTCTGTTCTCGAAATGGGATGACGCCACCGCGACCATCAACGGTCAATCTTGGTCTTCGGGGGTGGACTGGACTTACGGAGAGGATGGCGACATTTTCGGTTTCGGCAAAGCAGTGACCGGCGGCTGGCAGATGGAGGTCCGTTTCAAGAAGCGCCTTTTCGAGGATCCCGATGCCAAGAACAAACTTGATAACGGCTATGTCATGGGTTTCAACATCGGCTTGGATGACGATGACAAGACCGGATTGGGAACGAACGGCAACGGCAGCCGCTCGACTGACTTGGAGCTCCAGTACTTTTGGGCGAACCGCGAGCGGGCCCAGGGACTGACCGCGGAGTTTCTCGCTTCTCTGACCCCGCAACAACTCGCGTCCAAAGCTTATCTGGCCGACTTCCCGAAGGTCATCAACGCCAACGGAAGACTGTCCCATGGCGGAACGGGAGAGATCGTCTTTGCTCCTGCGGTCAGCACCACTCCGGCTCAATTGAAAATCAGCAAGTCCGGAACCAGTCTGCAGGTGTCCTGGACTGGCGCCGGCGCTTTGCAGGAATCCGGCCAGGTCACCGGACCCTGGGTTAACGCCGCAAGCCAAGCCAACCCTCAAAGCATCACCGCGTCGGGCAGCTCGAAGTTCTATCGCGTCCGCCAATAGCTCTCACCCGGTCCGGGAAATCCCAGCGCCCCCGCTTCACCGGCCGGCAAGGAGAGAGTGGTGAGTCGAGGATGATGCGAAGGAAGAATCCGACTTCCTGCCCGCCGAGCAGGCCCGGGGCATTCTGAGATGGTTGCGACCGAGCCATGAGTCGTCGATCCGAATGCCGCTCCACCCGCCGCGGCGCGGTTTTCGTCATCGCCGTTTTGGCGATTTGAACCTGCCGCCCGGACGTTTTCTCGTCCGGGTCCGCGAAGTCGGCCTCCCAGCCGCGGGTGAAGTGGAGTTCTTCCTCGAAATCCGCCTGCGATGGCCGATTCCCCGGAGTTTCTAAATTATGAATACCATGAAGCATTGGATGGCCATTCTGCTTGGCCTGGCAGGCACTGCGGCGGCTGCTCCGGGACCGATCGGGTTGGCCAACGACCGTTCCGACGCCAGCCAGGTCGGGTTTACCGCTCCTCTTCCGGCAACCTTCGAGGTGCGACCGTTGCCGGGACACTCGGCCTTTGTCTTCCCGATCTACGGCGCGCCCGCCGAGTTGGAACCGCTCAAACAACTGGTCCAGGTGATGCGCGATCAGCACCTGGGCAATGGATTCGATCCAGGCCCCACCCCGAACCGCAACACGAAACCGATCTACGACTATCTCGCTGGCGTGGGCTGGCCGGTCATCTGTTATCCGGGGTGCGCCGACATGCAAATTAAAGGCGGACGTTGTGTGCTCGGCCCTGACAATGAGGCGGCGCTTGAAGCCATGGATCGCGCGCGGGTTTTCACTGCGGTTCAGCTCGGAGAATGGGGCTACTATTTCCACAATCTATCACCGACTGAGCGCTGGTGGCGGGACGTTTACGGGAAGGAGTTTGACGCCTTCAAACACCTCATGAAGCCTCCGGGGCTGGCGGGCTACGATCGACGCCCCACCAGCCGCCAGGAATGCTACAATGCGCTTCAGGACTATTTCGCGAGCCGAAGCCGTGACCTGCTCGGACGCGTCATGAGCGTGACCGGTCATTCGCATTACGAGGCCTATGCCGGAGAGTGGGGCGCGCGCTGCATCGGGCTCGAGGTGGGCGAGAACATCGCCTTCACGCAATCGAAGTTCGCCTTCGCGCGCGGCGCCTCTCGCCAATGGCAACGGCCTTGGTCCGTGCAGGTGAGCCCGTGGTTCTCGGGAGCCTGCACGACCAGTGGCCCGCTGCGCCAGGAAGGCGGCGGGGCGCGGGGATTGGACGCCGGCCACTCCCTGAGTTTCTACGAACGGATGTGGCTGCACGCCTGGTTTGCGGGGGCCGCGATGGTGACGCCCGAGAACAGCATCGCCATCTTCTTCGAAAAAGCCGCGGCGCCCTGGACGTTGACCGAGCATGGACGGAAGGCGGCGGAAGTGTTCCAATTCATGCAAACCCACGAGCGCGGCGTGCCGTTTACGCCGGTGGCCATCGTCCTCGACCATCTCGCCGGCTACAACGGCTACATGGACAAACCTTGGGGCATCCTCCCGCCCACCGCTGGCGACCGCGCGGTCCGCGATTTGTTCGACCACCAACTATTCCCGGGGAGCGACCACATCCACCGCCGGCCAGATCCGGCCAATCCCGAATCCAGCTACCTGCGGCCCACTCCCTACGGCGAGATGTTCGACGTGCAGCTCAGCAGCGCCTCCGCGGAAATGCTCTCCAGTTACCCTGTGCTGCTGCTGGCAGGAGAGATCGAGTTCGACGACGTGCTCATCGCTAAACTCGAGCGCGCGCTCGCGCAGGGCCGCACCGTGCTCCTCGCCCCCGCCCATCAAGAAGCGCTGGGCCCCCGGTTCACCCGCCTGTCCAAACATCCCGGCCTCGAAATGCTGTCGCCGTGGATCAACCCCGCCACCGGCCGCTCCGCCGTCATCTCCGACGCGCGTCTCCAGCGTCTGGCCCGCGAAAGCCTTCCGGTCGAAGTCTCGGAAGATCCCATCCATTACCAGGTCAACCGCACCACCACTGGCTGGGTGATCGAACTGATCAACAACCCGGGCGTCGCGAAAAAGCCGGACCAGCCCGCGACCACGGATCCGAGCGCCATCGCCCGGGTGGCTCTCAAACCAAGATTTCGTTGTGTTTCGGCCCGGGAATGGCGATCCCATCGCTCTTACGAGAAACTCGACGAGATTCGATTGGAGGTAGGCCCGGGCCAGAGTGTGTTCGTCGAACTGATCTCTCCGTGAGTCGGACCGCCGATCTCTGATCCGGCGCCAACCACGCCATGTCGCCGAACTCACCCCGTCTGGACCGGCCCGCCATATCCCAGCGGTTCCTGGTCCCCAGTCGCGCCCGTTCGCCTTCCCACATGAACCATCACACTTCCCAGCCCTTCCGGTATTCGCGGCCGGTGTAGCGGTTGATCTCCGGGAGGTTGGTCACCTCCATTCTTTCGACGTCCCATTCGAGCTTCTTGCCCACTCCGGCGAACTGCGCCAGGTGGCTCGTTTCCGCGAATGCCGTCAAAGGCGCGGCCGATTCGGCGAAACTGGAACAGGGAATGCCGCCGTTCTTGCAGCAGTAAAGCAGATCGCCAACGGGGCCGCCGTGAGCGCGCGGGAGCGACTTGGGCGCCCGGGGAATTTCGTCGAGTTTCTCCGCGGGGAGAAACTGCCAGCGGCTGCTGGTGCCTTCGATGCGGATGAGTCCCTTCTCCCCGACAAACAGCGTGCATTCGCCAAATTTGATATCGTACTTCTTTTCGGTTTCCTTCATGATCTCGGGCCTGAGTTCGGCGTGATCGTAGCAATGGACTTTGACCGGTGGCATCTCGCCGCGAGCCGCGAATTCCCAGCGGACGACATTGTCCTGAGGATACATTTCCACGCTGCCGCCCTTCGTGTGCAAGCATTCCACCGTGAACGTCTTGGCTTCGCCCAGCTTCAGCGCCCAGAATAACGTATCCAGGTTATGGCAGGCCATGTCGCCTACTGTGCCGCTGCCAAAGTCCCGCCAGGAGCGCCAACTGAACGAGTGCAGACCATCATGGTAATCGCGATAGGGGGCCGGGCCAATCCACTCGTCCCAGTGGACACCCGGAGGCACCGGCTTGCTCGCCGGCCGGCCGCCGCTCCCGCCGAAGTTGCGCCCCAAAATGGCATGGACCTCAGTGACGTTTCCGATGGCCCCCGCCCAGATGTATTCGCAGACGCGCCGGATGCTCTCGCCGTAGTGCCCCTGGTTGCCCATTTGGGTCAAAACCTTGTGCTCTTGGGCCGCTTTGGCCAGCGTATAACACTCCCGGATATTGTGGGCTAACGGCTTTTGCACAAACACCGCCTTGCCCAACCGGATCGCTCGGATGGCCGCCGGGGCATGATGATGGTCGGGCGTGGCAATGAGCACCACGTCAATGTCCTTGTGACATTCCTCGTACATCTTCCGGTAATCGAAGTAGGTCTTGGGATTGGGCACCTTGGCCTCGACATTCTTCACCGCCTGACCCAAAGCCTTTTCATCGATGTCCACCAACGCAACGAGGCGTTCGCTGGCCGCGACTCCCGGATTGCCGCCCCCCATGCCACCGCAACCAATCACGGCGATACCCAGCTTGGAATTGGGCGAAGCTGCGGATAAGACCGCCGGCATCCCGAGGAATGGCGCGCCGGTGGCCGCGGCGGCCAGGGCGGCGCTCCGTTGGAGAAAACGACGACGATTGACTGGTGAGTAGTGCTTCATGGCTTTTTTATGGGTGGATGTTTTGCGGCAGACTGTGAGTCTAACATGATTCGATTCAGACAAACCTCACTCCTTCGAAGCGAACACCTTCAGGTCCGCTCTTGCCCCCGGATGACTCAGAGGAGTTTGCTTTTTCGCGTCATGGATCATGCCTGAACGGAAGGAGCGGTTCAACGTGAATCCGACCGGACAACCGATTGACCAGGCTGATCCCAATGGAACCATCTACTTGTTCCCTGGGTGGGGCGAGACGCCGTCGAACCCTGGAATCTTGGTCAGCAATAAAGTCACGGTTCGACGGAGTCTCACCCCACCGCAGGTTCATGGGCAG
>CAYHFE010000412.1:0-7319 GCA_964355375.1 uncultured Verrucomicrobiota bacterium | reverse complement strand
GCAGCCAAAATCCCTCGCCGCAGGACCCTTTTCAATTTTAAAACAGGCTCTAAGCGCCTCCTTCTACGATTTGAACGAGAAGCGCGATAGCCTGGAGGGCGAAGTCACTCATACGCTGGGCAAGACCGGATTGGGAGTGAAGTTCGTCTATGAATTCGCCGACCGCGAGAACGCGCTCAATCTCCGCGATTTTGCGGGCACGTCCCAGTCGCTCGCCCCTCAGAAAGAGGGCGCCGAATCCGGATTGTTCAACGTGCATGCCTCGAGCAGCACTTGGTTCAGCAAAAACACCGTTCTCTCGACCGGTTACGGTTATACTCGCCTGGACACAAACCTGACCGGCAATCGGATTTATGGCGATCGGATTGACCCGGTTTACGATCTCACCGTCCTGCGCGGCCCGGGCTATATCAACCTTTTGGGCAACGCGCTGCTCAACCAACAGGTCGTGAATCTTAGTTTCATGACCCAGCCGTTGACTCACCTGGCCGTCATCCCGGCGGTCAAAATCGAATACCAGGACGTCAATGGCGTTTCCCTCTTCCAGCCCGTTAACCCGGGAGTCACCGCGGGGGCGAACCTCGGCGGCATCATCATTCCCGACCCCAATGCCACCGGGTACCGGGGCTGGAGCATCGGGTTTCGTTTGGTGGCGTCCCCATTCTTCTCTGGACTCTGAAACCTCTGAACTCTGATTGAGCCTATGGAAACCTCAGCCGACGTCCCACTGCCGCCCCAGCGGGGGTCCGGGGGCGCAGCCACCGGGGAAAAAAACTTGCCGAAAAGCGCGCCGGAGCTGGTGATCTTCACCCGCACGTTTGACTTCCTGGCCTGGCTGCTGCCTCACACCAACCACTTCCCCCGCGCTCATCGTCATTCGGTCACGAAACGCCTGCTGGACGCCGCGCTGGATCTGCGCGAATGCCTCGAGGAAGCCAATGTGCGCCGCGGCCCGGCCCGCCAGGAACGGCTGGCCCGCGCGGACGAGGCCCTGGCCAAAATCCGCCTTTACCTCCGCCTGGCCACGAAGTTCCAGTGGCAAACTCCGACCAATACCACCACGCCTTCCAAATGCTGGCGGAGATCGGCCGCCTGCTGGGCGGCTGGCAGAAGGCCTGAGGCCGGCCGATTTGGGTGAACGCGCGATACTGGGCTGCCGGAGCGGCAACCAGAAGAATTCAACGCTCAACGTTCAACATTCAACATTCAACGTTCAATGTTCAACATTCAACGCTCAACGCTCAACGCTCAAGGGACCAAACGTTGAATGTTTAAAGTTGAGCGTTGAATGTTGAACGTTTCGTTTCATGCTCACAAGAACTTGCGCAGCGTGCGCAAACTTTCCGATCAGGTTGTGTGCGGAATTTGCACAGCCCGTCAGGGCGGAAGAAAATAGCCCAGCGTTTCAACGCTGGGAAGAAGTGGGCGAGAACCGGATCAGTCCCGGCAGGGACGACAGAGCGCACCGGGCGAGGTTTTCTGCCGTCCCTGCGGGACTTGCCCCTTCCCCTCCAGCGAACCCAGCGTTGAAACGCTGGGCTATTGTCGAACGTCCCTCCGGGACTGGAACGGCTTCCGGGCCGAGGCGAAGAATGGCGGAGTCTGCTCCAGGCCGCGTCTGGAACCGTTTCCAGCCGGAGAAATAGCAACCGCCCCGCGCCCTCGGCTCCGGCCCTGGCGCGGGGCCAGGCATTTGGAACCACCTGGAGTGAAACCACGGTGAACGCGGATTCCGAAGTCCCGTGAGGCACAACCGAGAATAGCCCACCGTTTCAACGGTGGGGTGCGTAGGCAAAGACGAACCAGCCCCGGAGGGGCGAAAGAGAACACCGGAGAGCGAAACCCGGTTCTTTCGTCCTGGACCGGACTCGTTCGGTATTCGCTCCACAACTCTCGCTGAACAACGGCGGCGCTCTACCGAGACAACGCTACGAGGCTTCGGGCAACGTCCCGCCGCTGGATGACTGACTTCGAGCAACTTTGCTCCTGGCCCAACCTGCTCGCCGCCTGGCACGCCGCCGCGCGCGGCAAACGTGGGCACGCCGACGTGGCCGCGTTTGAGTACCGGCTGGAGGAGAATCTCCTCGCCCTCCAAACCGAACTCCGCGCGCGCCTCTACCGCCCCGGCCCCTACACCAGCTTCCACATCCACGAGCCCAAACGCCGCCTCATCTCCGCCGCCCCGTTCCGCGATCGCGTCGTTCATCACGCGCTCTGCCAGATCATCGAGCCGGCCTTCGAGCGCAGTTTCATCGCAGACTCCTTTGCCAACCGGGTCGGCAAGGGCACGCATCGCGCGCTCGACCACCTCCAGCGCCTCACCCGCCGGTTCCGTTTCGCCTTGCCGTGCGACCTCCGACAATTCTTCCCCAGCCTCGACCACGAAATCCTTTTCGACACCCTGGCCAGGAAGGTGTCCGACGACGAGGTGCTGCGCCTCATCCGCCTCATCCTGCGCAGCGGGGTCGGCGTTCTGCGGGAAGAATACACCATGGTGTGGTTCCCCGGCGACCACCTGCAGGCCAGCAGTTCCCATTTTGACTCAGGACACTGTCTGTTCCACGCATGTAGTCCCGGCTTCAGCCGGTGGCCATGTGAAGACCGGCTGAAGCCGGGACTACATACTTGTCAAAATGAGAACTGTTGCCTGGAGGCCGCCACCCGCCCGCGTGGCTTGCCCATCGGCAATCTGACCAGCCAGTTCTGGGCGAACTGCTACCTCAACCCGTTCGATCATTTCGTGAAGCGCGAGCTCCGCTGCCCAGGCTACGTGCGCTCCGTGGATGACTTTGTCCTGTTTGCGGACGACAAACGAACGTTGTGGGAATGGAAGACGCGGTTGGTTGAACGGCTCGCCCGGCTGCGCCTCACGATCCATCCGGGCGCGCACCCCCGGCCGGTCACCGAAGGGATACCCTTCCTGGGCTTCATCGTCTATCCTCACCGGCGGCGGCTCAAGCGGCGCAAGGGCATTCACTTCGCACGCAAGTTGCGCGGCCTCGTGGCAGTGGAAGCAGGGACGCGCGATTTAAGCGATCTCACCGCCAGCATCCGCAGTTGGGCGGAGCACCTGCGCCACGGCAACACTGTCGGACTGCGCAAAGCCATCCTGGGGAAAATCCGGTTGAAGCCACCCCGGCCAGGGCCCGCCTAAGACGGAAAACAAAATTCGAGCAGGGGCTGCCGCCCCCTGCACCCCCGCTCCGCCACTGCACGGCCAGCATCTTCAGAACCCGTCGGCAGAGTTCAGAGGTTTCAGAGTCCAGAGAAGAATGGGGACGCCACCAAACGAAATCCGAAGTACCAGTCCCGGGCGCCGGGATCGCTCCAGATGCGGTACGCGCCACGCGCGACGTCGGCAAAGTCGAACCACGAGCCGCCCCGCAACACACGGGCGACATTTTTGGGAGCATCAAGATTCTCGCGGCCATCGTCAGGCCGGTAAGGATAACTGAACTCGAGTTTGTAGTCCTTACCCCACAGGCTGCGGGTCCATTCCCAAACGTTGCCCGCCATGTCTGCCGCACCGCACTCAGCCAAGCCGTTCGGAAACATTCCCACCGCACTGGTGTGGCCCAAGCCGGTCTTGTCCATGTTGCAGCGTTGCTCGATGTCTTGCTCTGGATTCCCCCAGGGAAACTCCCGCCCATCGGTGTGCCGGGCCGCGCGTTCCCACTCCGCTTCGCTCGGCAGCGTCACGTTCAACTTCGACCGCTCGGCCAGCCAGCGGCAGAACGCGATGGCTTCAAACCAACTCACGCCCACGCGCGGGTGGTTCGCCGTCTGAAACCCTGGGTCGGAGTCGGGCGGCCTCACGATCTTCTCCGACTGTTTCCATTTCCAGCCCTCGTCGGTCCAAAGCCGTTTCTCGCCGTACCCACCCGCGTCCACGAAGGCCTGATACTGGGCGACCGTCACCGGGTAACGACTGATCCCGTAGGGCTTCTTGATCACGTCGCAGGGATGCGCTTCGCTGCCATTGCCCATCTTGAACGGCCCCGGTGGAATCGGAATCCAGTCCATGTCCGGCAGGCCGTTCTTCACCCCCACGCCCTGGCGCTCGTCGCCCAAACGTCCCAAGACCATGCCCGCCTTGGCCCGCTCCGAAACGGGCAGGGCGCCTTTCCCGAGCAGGGCGCCAAGCCAGCCCGCCACCCGCCGGCGCACCGCTCGGTGTTCCTCACGCACATTCACGGCGGCCAGGCCGATTTCGAGCAGTTGCTCGCCCGCCAGCACCGCCGCGCGCCAGTCCGCTTCGCCCGGTTGGTTTTCCCTGGACCATTCTTCCACTGACTGGCAGCGCACGAGCGCGTCGGCCGCCGGCACGCCGCGCCCGACCTTGGCCTGGCGCGCGGCAAAGGTGAGCACCTCGCGCCAATGGGCCGGATTCCGGAGGGCCAGGTCCACGCTGCGCTGGCAGAAGTCCGGCTGGTCGGCGAGCCAGCAGGCGGCCAGGTATTCCTGAAAAGTGCGGTGCGGGAAAGTGTATTGGCGTTCGTGCCCGCGCGGACCCTGGCCCAGCAGCAAGCCGGCGCGTTTCTCGATGTAGTCGAGCGCGAGTTCGGCCTTGCCGGCGTCGCCCAGGAGCGGCCGCAGGACGGCGATGAGTTCGCCTTCGTGGATGTTGGCCACGCCTTCCTGGCCGGCGTGCTGGGCGTGGGCGTCGAAGGCGAGTTGCTGCATGACTTCGCGGACATGGTCGAGGGTGAGGTCGGGAATGGCGAGCGCGTCGAGCAGGCCACGCTCGGCGCCGCTGGTTTCGCTCCAGCGCTGGAGCAAGAGCTTGACCACTTCATCGTAGAGGTCGGCGCGGTCGTCGGGCAGCCGGTAGCGGTTGGACAGGAGCGTGGCCATGAGGGTGAGCAGGAGCGGATTGGACGCCAGCGGCTGGATGTCCGCGCGCTGCACGGCCTGCCCGAGGTTCTTCGTCTTCTCCTCCGCTTCGGCTTGGCCAATCCAGCCGACGTCCTGCACGGCCTGGAACCAGTGGCCAATGAAGGTTTCGATCTGCGCGGAACTGAAATCGGCGAGCTGGTAGGAAACGGGCCAATCCGCCTGCGCGGCGGTGGCCTGTTCCCAGGCGTAGGGCCGGGTGGTGAGGAGGAAGCGGCAGTTCGCGCCGGCGGTGGCGGCGAACTCGGTGACGGCCTCAAGCACGCGGTCGCGGGTGGAAGCCTCGCGGGCTTCGTCCAGTCCATCGAGGAGAAAGAGGACGCCGGAGTTGGCGGCGGTCTGGCGCAAGGCGTCCGCCGTCTGGGCGGCGAGGCCCAGGCGTTTCAGTTCGACGGCGAGGAAGTCCCACACGTGCTGGGCGCGGCCTTTCGGAGTCTTCTTCGGCAGGTTCGTGGCAAACTCGCGCAGGACCACGCGCACGGGCGGCAGCGGGCCGGCCTTCCACCCCCCGCCCAGCCGGGCGAGGGATTTCTTCCGGCCTTGCGCGGCTTCGCCCAGGCTCAGCGCGAGGTAGGCGACGAGGGTGGATTTGCCGGAACCGGGCGCACCCTGCAGCACGAGGCGAGGATGGTGGCCGAGAGCTTCGAGGGCGGCCGCGCGGCGGTCTTCGCGCTGGGCGTCCTCGCCGCGACCACGGAGGGCGGCAGCCATTTCCTTTTGCGGCTCGCTCAGATAGACGGCGAGCGATTGCTTCTTCGGGATGCGGAGCGTGAGCTCGAGATCGACATACACGCTGGTCAGGCCGAGCGGTTGCCGTCCCGAGCGGGCGGCGCCCTGGTCAATGGCGCGGAGCTTGAGCGGGGCGCAGTCCTGGATGAGCCAGTCGAGGTAGGCTGAGAGGAGTTTCTTGGAGGCGTTGTCGGCCGAGGCGGCGCGGGCGGTTTCAGGATAATACTCGAACACCAAGTCCGGGCAGTGGCGGAAGAGGGAAGTGATCTTGGCATGGCCCCAGTGGTGGATCTTGAGGCCCGGGCGTCGGCTGAGGCCGAGGAGCCATTGCTTCTGCGCGGGCGAGATGTTCTCGGGCGTGACCAGGACGTAGTGGCTGAACTTGCGTTTGGAAGCGGCGGCGGCATCCAGCGAAGCGGTGATCTGTTTGGCGTTGCCTCCTTTGCCGAGGTTGCCGGTGAGCCACTTGAACTGGAAAGCGACCGGCCCCTTCAGCCCCGGCACACCGCCCGGGCGCGCGAGGCCGTGTCAATGCCGTCATCTTTGGCGCCGGATTTGCCGTGTGGTTCGTAGGCGAATTTCTCGTGGTCAGCGTATGCGAGGAGGAGTTGATGCATCCGCTTCTCGAACTCGTCGCCGCCGAGATCGCGGACTTTGGGAAGGGGAGGGAGCTTGGTCATGGTCGTGGGAGCCCAAGGGAGCCAGCTTTGCCGGGCGGGTTTGTTTTGAGCTTGGCAGTCTTCGACACGAAGCTCCTTTACCGACTTGGGCGGTCGCTGACAATGCTGTTCATGCAGCCCAGTGTTTTTGTCGTCATGCCTGTTGCCGCTCCGCCGGGTGGCGAGAGTCGGACCGTTTCAACAGCAGTTCTCATTTTGACAAGGATGTAGTCCCGGCTTCAGCTGGTCGCCACCTGATACGTGATCTGCGCGACCTTCTGGTCTTCCGGCGTGGTGAACACGGGCGGCTCGGCAGTTTTCGGCACCAGCGTGCTCGTGGTCGTCTGCTCGGGCTGCAATCCCAGCTTGCTCGCCAGTTGCGACTGCGAGACGACCGTCACCGTTTTCTCCCCCAACTGCTCCGGCTCCAGAATCACCTGCTGCAACCGGATTGCCGAGTCGGGCTTCTTCGCCTCGTCCACGATCTCCTGAAACTTGTCGTGCGCGATGATGTTCAGCCGGTCCACCGAGTTGAGGCCGGTGCGCTTGCCGTAGGGCAGACGCAGGCCGCGCCCGATGGACTGCTCGATGAGGATGCGGGCATTGGCGGCGCGCAACGGGACGATGGTGTAGAGGTTCGTCACGTCCCAACCTTCCTTGAGCATGTTGACGTGGATGACGATCTCCGTCGGCTCGTCGGTGTGCTCGACCTTGAGCAACCGCTCCACCATCTCGTCTTCTTCCGCGCCGGTCTTGCTAGAATCCACCTGGATGACCTTCGTCTTGTAGGGGCCCTCGAAGAACGCGTCCGACTGGATCAAATCCACCAACTGCTTCGCGTGCGTCGTGTCGCGGGCGATGACCAGGACGAACGTCTTCACGATCACGTTCCCGCTTTCGCGGGCGTAGGTTTCCAGTTCGACCTTCACCTGCTCGTGCAACCGCACGCCGTCCTGCAGCTTCATCAACTCGATGGCCTCCGCCGTCATGCCGGCGGGATTGAAGTTCTTGCGCGTGACGACGGCCGGCTCTTTCACG
>CAYHFE010000411.1:0-7367 GCA_964355375.1 uncultured Verrucomicrobiota bacterium | reverse complement strand
GATCATTGAAGGCGATCTCGAAGCTGACGCCGACAGGCTACGATTACGTCCAAGATCCGCGGGCTCGACCACCCGCCATGCCGTCAGTCTGGGCCGCTTGGCGGAAGAGTGCGGCCATGCGGGTGGGTTCAATATCCGCAGGGCTGGAGCCGTTTCTCCGGTGGGAGGACTTGGCAGCGCAACGCGCCGTGTTTGACGAGTGGCTGAAGTTGCGGGATGACCGGCCTCTGCGTCTTCGGGAATAAAAAAGCGCCCGGCAGGAGGCCGGGCGCTTTTGAATCAGCTATTTGGGCCGCGGCATGACCGCGAACCTGGGAGGTTAACTAACGACCCGCCTCCACAAACCGCAAGGCCTGGTAAGCCTTGATGGCTGCCTCGTTGGTGCTCATGGCGCTGACCATCGAGTCTTTCACTTTTTGCAGGAGTTCGCGGTATTCTGCCCTGTCTTTCTCGGCGCTCACTCCTGCTTTGACTTCCACAAGCGCCACGACCGCGCCGTCGTAATCCCGCCGGTCGAGTGCGGCCACCACCTCCGTCGCGCCTTTGAGGGTGAAGGTGGTCGAACCCTTCTTGGCTGCCGATTTCTTACAGCCCGCAGCGCCGGTCAAGAGGAGCGCGACTGTGGCCAGCAAGAGCGCGCTCCGCAGCAAGAGAGTCTTCACAGATGAGTGGGGTTGTCGGCGCTCCGACGAATCAACGATAGCCTGGCCCATTGAGCAGTTCATTCGGACGAGAGAATAACTTCGTATTCAGATAATCGTTGAATTTCTTGAGCTTGATGAATTCCGCCGTTCCACCTATCCGTCCGACCATCGCGCCGCCGCCGCGATCGACGTTGGCGGAGTAAGTTCCGGAACCGGAGTGCCGCTGCGAGACGCCTTCTCCACCGGTTTCGGGGTTGTTGCCAGCGTCATTAAAGTAGAATCCGTCCGTCTCGTTCTGTTCCCAAAGTTGGAGGTCTGTCGGAAGGAAATCGGTCATTTTGTAGGTCTTACCACTGGCAATCCCGCCGGCCCGAGGACCGCAATAGCCGCCGATCGTTCCGTTCCAGCAATAGGACGTGACCTTGACCGGGCGGGCTAGCCACCAAGTCTTAAACCGGCCTGAACCGCGCTGCGAGACGTCTTTGGGACATTGCAGAACATTGGGCGTGGACAAATACTGACCGAGCTGGCCGATCTTGAAAAAGTTGACCTGATTGCTGTATTGAGGGGAGTTGATGTCTCTTCCCGCCGCGCTTCCGGGCGTGGCGGGTCCGCCGGGAATTCGGCCGCCGTTGGCGGTCGCGTAGGCCCAGCCATCGGGCCCGCTGAGGTCACCGCCCCAGGTAGGGTGAGGCAGTCGGTCGTCATTTTCCGACCCGTACATGTGGCTGGAGAGGAGAACTTGCTTCACGTTGTTGATATCGACAGCGTTCTGGCCCTTGTCTTTCGCACGGGACAAGGCCGGCAGGAGCATTCCGGCCAGGATCGCGATGATGGCGATGACGACCAGAAGTTCGATGAGAGTGAAGGCCCACGGCTTTTGTGCGGCCTGTGGTCCCTTCACGCGAAGGGCGGGTTCATTTCTATGCATAGCTTGACTCGGATAATTATTGGTTGATTTGGCGCGTTGCATCCCAACTGGGTTTGGCGGCGAAGGCTAATCGTCCCGATTATGCAAGTCAACTGTGCGTTTCGAGGCACATATTTCAGCCTCGGGCGGCGGCGATTTCTCGGATTGGTCGTGCGCCTCGGGACCATGAACTGCAGGGAGCGAACTCGCTCGCGCCGGCGACTTGGCGATGGCCCTCCGGCGTTTTCTGAGGGAGAGTCAGAGAGTCAATTTTCGTCGGGGGTTGAGAATATGGATCGGACGGATCGGTCGGTAATAGGCCTCGCGCCGCACCGGCAAAGCGGCGGAGGGCCGCCGCAACCCAGAACCGGTCGGAATTATTCCTCGCCCCTTAAGGCGGCCGCGATCCACCAATCGGAGAGGCCCGGGGCGTGCCGTGACCCTACGGACATTTCCGTTGTGTTGTCGGATCCCAGCCGTTAAAACGGAGGCCCAATCAGCCGAAACTAATGCACTGGATCCAGAATTACGACCCGCTCGGTAGTCCGACGCTCTCCACCTTGGTTGCCGCAATCCCGGTCGTGGTCCTGTTGGGCTCGATCGCGGTCCTGAGAATTCGCATTCATCTGTCCGCCATGATCGGTTTGGCGGTCGCGCTCGCCATCGCGGTCGGGGTCTATAAAATGCCGGTCCAGGCCGCCGGAGCAACCACGCTTTACGGAGCGCTCTATGGCCTCTTCCCGATCGGTTGGATCATTCTCAACCTGATTTTTCTCTATCAGCTCACGGTCAAGAAGGGGTTGTTCGCGGTGCTCAAGAGCAGTCTGGCCACGCTGGCTCCAGACCCACGGGTTCAAATCATTCTCGTGGCCTTCTCGTTCGGAGCGTTCTTCGAGGGCGCGGCCGGTTTTGGGACGCCCGTGGCGGTGACCGCCGCCATCCTGATTCAATTAGGCTTCAAGCCGCTGGCCGCTTCCGGGCTTTCGCTGATCGCCAATACGGCGCCGGTTGCGTATGGGGCGTTGGGTACGCCGATTACCGCCTTGAGCGGCGTTACCGGTCTTGATTTGATGAAACTCTCGGCGATGACCGGTCGGCAATTGCCTTTTTTCTCGTTGATCGTCCCCTTTTGGGTCGTCTGGGCTTACGCCGGATTTCGCGGCATGCTGGGGGTCTGGCCCGCCGCGCTCGTCGCCGGTGTGGCGTTTGCCGTGCCGCAGTTTCTTGTTTCCAACCTGCATGGCCCGTGGTTGGTCGATATCGTCGCTTCGGTCTCTTCGATGGGGGCGCTCGTCATTTTGTTGAGGCGCTGGAAACCCAAAACAATTTGGCCGATCGGAGAGAATGGTCCGACCACGCTGGAGCCGGCTTCCCCCACTGGACATGACCGATCCCGAATCTTTCAAGCGTGGGTGCCTTGGATTCTCCTCAGCGTTTTGGTGTTCGCTTGGGGAGTGCCGCCGGTCAAGAAGGCCTTGGACAAGATTTCCGCGCCGGCGTTTCAGGTCGCCAGCTTGCACAAGGTGGTGGTTCGCTCGCCGCCGGTCGTGCCGGTGCCGACTCCCGAAAAACCGACGCCCCCGGAGGAGGCGGTCTTCAAGTTGAATTGGCTTTCGGCGACCGGAAGTGGGATTCTGGTTTCCGCGATTCTGGCCGGGTTGATCATGGGTTTCTCGGCCAAGGAGTTGGCGAGCACCTACTGGGAGACGTTGGTCAAGGTGCGTTACTCACTGATCACCATTGCCGCCATGCTGGCCCTGGGCTACGTCACGAAATACTCCGGCACCGACGCGACCTTGGGCTTGGCGCTGGCTCAGACCGGATCGCTCTATCCTTTCTTTGGAACCTTGCTGGGCTGGCTGGGCGTGGCGTTGACCGGGTCCGATACGGCCTCGAACGTCTTGTTCGGCAGTCTGCAGCGAATCACGGCGGAGCAAACCGGGATCAGCCCGATCTTGATGGCGGCGGCCAACAGTTCGGGCGGGGTGATGGGGAAGATGGTGGATGCGCAAAGCATCGTCGTGGCCAGCACGGCCACAAATTGGTACGGCCATGAGGGGAGCATCCTGCGCTACGTGTTCTTCCATAGCCTCGCCTTGGCGGTCCTGGTCGGAATTCTCGTCTTCCTTCAGGCCTACGTCTTTCCGTTTTCCGGAATGGTGGTCCGCTGAGATGGAGCTTTGGGGGAGTTTTTGTAGCGGTGCGGTTTCTCAAGAGCCGGCACGGCTGGCGCGTCCCATCTCAGTTCGAGGTCGCAAGGCATGCGCCACGCGAAAGGCGGTCTTCCATGAATCCGAGGGCCGGTCTCCGAACCTTCGCGAAGCCTGCCAGCCTTCGGAGAGCGTCGAAACGGAGTTCGACGTTCCACGGCTGCAGTTCACGGTTTGAGTGCGGCCCCCAGCCATTTCGCCAGGTTCAAGTCGAAGATGAGATGGAGGCCGGTGACGAACGTGAAACCATAAACGAGCCGGCTAAAAAGGACTTCCGAAACCCGGCGATTCAGCCAAACGCCGGCCCAGACGCCTACCGGGATGACGGGCAGAAAGAGCAGACTCCGCATGATCGAGTCTGAGGTGATGATGCCGCCGGCGACGAAGAAGGGCAGTTTGATCCAGTTGATCCAAGTAAAGACGAGCACGGTGGTGCCGACGTAAATCTCTTTCGCCATCCGCTGCGGAATGAGAAAGACGCTGACGATGGGGCCAGCGCCATGGGCGAACGCGGAAGTTATGCCGGCGCCAATGCCGCAAGGAATGCCCATGGCGTGGGTGGGAGCAAAGGCGCCTTCCACGCGAAAGATCCTCTCCTTGACGAACTGAAAAATGACGAACAGGACAGCCAGCACGCCGATGGCGGCGTTCAACTCTCGAGCCGAGAACTTCCCAATCATTCGGACGCCGATGAGGACGCCCACGATGACGCCCGGGATCAAAAACCTCAAATTGCGTCGCTCCCACTTCCGCCAGTAATGATAGAGCGAGAAGGCGTCGCCGGCGCAGAGAAGAGGCAGCAGAATACCGATGGCATCCTTGGGTCCGAACGCCAGCACGCAGAGCGGTGTCGTGAGCATCCCGAGCCCTCCGCCAAAGCCTGCTTTCGACAGACCGATGAAAAGAACCGCCATCGCGGCGAGGAAGATCGACATCGGCTCTTGCATCGCGGGTGATCTACGGCTTTGGATTCGGGCGGTCAGGCGATAACATGGGGGAAGAACCCCTTGACGCCACAATATTTTGTATGTTACATGATGCTGACCACATTAAGCAGTATGTGGCCCGTCTATGCGCTGTATCAAATGCGGGTGTGAGGAAGATAAAGTCATCGATTCTCGAACGTCTCGAGAAGGGCTCACGATTCGCCGACGCCGCGAGTGCCTGGCTTGCGGGCACCGATTCACGACCTACGAAGAGATTGAGCACGAGGGCTTGATGGTAATCAAACGGGACGGTCGATCGGAAGAGTTTTCCAAAGAGAAATTGCATTCTGGATTGAAGAAGGCTTGCCAAAAACGTCCCGTGAGCGCGGGTGCGATCGAGGAATTGGTCGAGAAGATCGTCGCTGAGATCACCACGAAATTTGACCGAGAAGTGCCCTCCATGGCGATCGGCGAACGGATCATGGAAGGTTTGCGAAACCTGGATCCCATCGCCTACGTGCGTTTTGCAAGCGTCTATCGCCGATTCCAGGAAGCCACGGAATTCGTCGAGGAAGTCAAGAAGCTGGAGGAACAAGTATGATCCAACTTAACAACGATTGTCTTTTGTTTCAGACCTCGAAGGGTGAGTCGATTCCGTGCTCCGCGGAGGTTCTGGCCATCGAGATGATGGGTGACGCGGCTGCGCACTTGGACCCGGAAGTGATTCGACAGGCCGCGGCCGCGGTTCTCCACTATTTCCGGCATGATCTGGGGCGGGATTCGGTGACGGTCGCCGATTTCTCCATGATGCTGGAGCGGGTCTTGACGTCCTTGGGGGTGAAGATAACGGCCAACGAATCACCCGATCTGAACGTGGCCGAAGTCTTTGATTTGCGGCAATTGGCGCCGGGATTTGGCCAGGTTTTTGAACTCGCCTTCTTCCCTCAACTCCGCGACGAATTAAGAAAGAAGCTGACCGACTCACCGCAGTTGCTCCGGTGCCATGGGCTCCGCGACTGTGTCAAACAGATTCTCGGGGTCAAGCGCTGGAGCCATCGGTGCCAGGACTTGAACGATCAGATCGTGGACTACATGCGCCAATGTCTGATCACGGAAGAGCCTTCCCAGACTCGCGGTCTCGTCATCCGGTAAGGGACACGCTCCAAATTTGGGGACCGTTTCCAGAACTCACGATTCATGAGCCAGACACTCTTCGAGAAGATCGCCGCGCGTGAAATACCCGCCGAGATTGTCTATGAAGACGATTCGGTCATCGCCTTCCGCGACATCAAGCCGGCGGCGCCGGTTCACGTCTTGATCGTGCCGAAGAAACCGATTGCCCGCATGGCGGATGCCGCCGCGGCCGACCAGTCCCTTTTGGGCCACCTCTTGCTCAAGGCCAATCAAGTCGCAGTTGCGCTCGGATTGGCTGCTTCGGGCTACCGGCTCGTCATCAACAACGGCCGGGATGCCGGGGAATCCGTTCCCCATCTGCATTGCCACATTTTGGGGGGACGGCCCATGAGTTGGCCGCCGGGCTGAGTGTGGGCGAGGGCTGATCGCGCCGGTTGAACTCACGTTCCGGCTTCCTTCAACACCGCGCCGAGGCGCGCGATGGCCGCGCGCATGTTCTCTGCGCTGGCGCTGCCGAAGCTCAGACAGATTTCGAATGGATCAAGAGAATCACTGAACAACCTGGAGACGCGAGTTGTCCTTCACGGCGTCTTCGGAATCACCTTTTCCAAGCTGATGAGGAATCGGTTGAGCGCTTCACGGAATCCGTTGGAGTCGGCGAGCAGGCTATCATTGTGATCGCCGGAAAGCTCACAGAACATCTTGGGCTCGTTGGCCGCAGCGAAGAGCTTCTGGCCGTGGTGAAATCCGACGATCGAATCGGCCGGGCCATGCATGACGAGTAGGGGAAGGCGGAGGCGCGGCAATTTAGCCAGGGTGTCATAACGAATCGTGCTGATGCGCCGGACGGGGAGCCAGGGGAACAGTTCTGCGCCGATGTCCGGAATGCTCGTGAACGTGCTCTGCAGGATCAATCCGCCGAGAGGTGCCCGTAGCGCCAGTTCGGCGGCGACGGCGCCGCCCAGCGATTCGCCCAGGGCGATGATGTGGAGTTCGGCATAGCCCTTCTGGCGCAGCCATTGGTAGGCGGCTTCGGCGTCCAGATAGGTGCCGTCCTCGCTCGGCCGGCCCGCGCTGCGGCCATACCCGCGATAATCGAAAGCCAGGACGCTCACGCCCGTCTCCAACAGGATGGAATAAAGGCCGAGCCGGTCACCGATATTGCCGGCGTTGCCGTGGCACAACAAGACGACCCAAGAAGCGCGGGTCGAGTTCGTATTTGCGGGAAAGAACCAGGCGTTGATCCGAGTGGCATCCGTCGCTTGGACAGACACCTCCTCCCAGGGTTGACCCAGGAGATCGGCGTTTCCGCGAAACGTCTTCGATGGGAAATAGACTTGGCGATGCTCGAACCAGCGAAAAAGGAATATCATAACGAATGGCAACAGGAGCAATCCGATCGCGTTCTTGAGCGCGTTCCTCCGATTCCAGTAAGCCATGGCTCGAGAGTGCCACGAGGAACGCTGATTGGAAAGGTCTGCTCGCGATCGGTCAGCAGTTCTCATTTTGACAAGTATGTAGTCCCGGCTTCAGCCGGTCGCCA
>CAYHFE010000410.1:0-7390 GCA_964355375.1 uncultured Verrucomicrobiota bacterium | reverse complement strand
CCCTCGACGCCGCACCGCTCGAACTCAAGCTCGACGCCGCCAAGACCAACGCCCCCATCAACCCGTTCATTTACGGCCAGTTTATTGAACACCTGGGCCGCTGCATCTACGGAGGCATCTGGGCCGAGATGCTCGAGGACCGCAAATTCTATTTCCCCATCACCGCCGATTACTCGCCTTACCGGGCTCTGACGAACTCGGCGTACCCTGTGGTCGGCGCGTCGCCCTGGCAGATCATGGGCGAGGCCCGCTCCGTCACGACGCAAAAGCGGGACGCCTTCGTCGGCGATCACTCGCCGCGCGTCCATTCCGGCGCGGGCCTCCGCCAGCGCGACCTCGGCCTCGTCGTCGGCAAACAATACGTCGGCTATCTCTGGGCCAACCCGCTCGGCACACGCGCTGAGATCGAAGTCGCCCTCGCCTGGGGCAGCGGTGCAAATGACCGCGCCGCGAAGCGATTCATTTTCAAAGGCAGCAGATACTCCAAGCAGGAATTCACCTTCACCGCCGGCGGCGGCGGCGACACGAACGGCGTCCTCGAAATCCGCGTGTTGAGCGGCGACGTGCTGCTCGGCCCGCCGTCGTTGATGCCTGCCGACAATGTCCGCGGTATGCGCGCGGACACGCTGGCGCTGCTCAAGCAACTCAATGGCACGATTTATCGCTGGCCCGGCGGCAATTTCGCGAGCGGCTATGACTGGCGCGATGGCATTGGCGACCGCGACCGCCGTCCGCCACGCAAGAACCCGGCCTGGACCGGCGTTGAACACAACGATTTTGGCACGGATGAATTCATCGCGTTCTGCCGCGAGATCAACACCGAACCGATGATTGCAGCCAACACCGGTTTCGGCGACGCCTACTCCGCGGCGCAGTGGGTCGAGTACTGCAATGCGGACACCAAGACCATCGGCGGCGGCTGGCGCGCGAAGAATGGTCACAAGTCGCCCTACGGCGTGAAGTATTGGTGCGTCGGCAACGAGATGTTCGGCCCCTGGCAGCTCGGCTTCATGCAGATGGAGCATTACACGCTCAAGCACAACCTCTTTGCCAAAGCGATGAAGAAGGTCGATCCCACCCTTAAACTCACCGCCGTCGGCGATCTCGAAACGATCAATAAGGATCACGATCCCAATCAGGCCAAGTCGGGCAAGACCTGCACGCACATCATGCTCGAACAATGCGCCGGCCACATGGACATCCTGTCCGAACATTTTTACAGCGGCCGTCTGCCGTGGACCCAGGCCGGCCGCGTTGATCTTCCCAGCCACGTCGCGCTGTTGAAGGAAGCCATTCGCAAGAAGGCCGACGGCCACCGCAAGCTCCAGGCCAGCCTGCCGAATTTGAAAGGGCGCCTCATGCCCGTAACGATGGACGAATGGAACTACTGGCATCGCGAATACGCTTATGGCGAGCTCGGCTGCATCTATGAACTTTCCGACGGCCTCGGCGTGGCCGCGGGCCTGCACGAGTACTTCCGCCAAAGCGATCTCATCCACATGGCGCACTACGCCCAGACGGTGAACGTCATCGGCGCCATCAAAACCTCCCGCACCGCCGCCGAGATGGAAACCACCGGCCTCGTCCTGCAAATGTATCGCACGCATTTCGGGCAGATTCCGTTGCGGATGGAACAGGACTTCGGCCAGAGCGATGTCGCCGCCGCGCTGACGCAGGACGGGAAGACACTGACCATCGGCGTGATGAATCCGACCGACAAGGAATTGGAACTTGTGCCGACCCTCACCGGCAAAGTGCTTTCCGGAAACGCCACGCGCTGGCACATCACAGGTCCGACCCACACCGCGCACAACACGCCGGGCCAACCCCGGGTGGTGGACATCCAACGCACCGACGGGGTCAGCGTTTCCGGTGGCCTGCGCATCCCGGCATTGAGCGTCGCGCTCTTCCGCATTCCGCTGAAATAATCAGATCTGCCCTTCCGACAGCAAACGTTGTTTCCATGAGAAGAATGTCTTGACCACGGAAGACACGAAAAGAAACCGATAAGTAAGGACACTTGGGGGCGCGGAGAAACTCATCAGCCTCAGCTCATTTTGATGAGCTTCGCGCCATCCTCGAAACAAATCCGGCAATTCGCTTGGCTCATCTCGATTTCCTACCAACCAGCGGAAGCCTGGCCCAGTGGGGATTGGGCTTGAGCGTGGCGAGTGATGGCAGAGTGGCGGTCACGGTCGTCAGGTGAGCAGCCGTGGATCAAACGCAAAAGACTCGGGCTGGCCGATGGAAATCTTTTTGAACTCCGAATGCGCGGGGTTAAGCAGGTAGTTGAATTCTTCTGGTATGATGGCGCTGGGCACGGCCAGGACGGCCGAGCGGTTTTCGCGCACCCAAACATCACCGACGGCCTGCGTTTCAGCCAGCGGGGGTTCGTGCCTCCATTGGGCACTCAGGGCCGGCCGCGGGAGGCGCTCAATCACCTCCGCCGGTAGCCCGACCCGAAAGAAAACAAACCGCACCGCCGCGCGCCGCGAGAGATGGACGAGGGTTTCGAGGGCGGCCAGGGACTTGTGTTCGCTCAGATAAACCACGGGCGTGCCGGGAGTGTTCCAGCGCCCTCCACCTGCCGCAGCGCCCTCGCCCGAGAAGGCGGCGGCGACACGCTCCACCCGCACAATGCGCCAGCCGTCCGGCATCAGGAGTAAACCCCATAGTCAATGCGCCCGAGCAGATACTCGACCTCGCGCGCGCCCACCTCGGTTTCGGCATACTCCAGTGGGACGGCCATGCCCAAGCCGTATTGTTCCGACATGAGCCATTCGCGCCCCGCCTCCTCGCTCCCCATCACCTCGACGGCCTTACCCACCAACCGGGCGTAGCGCATCACCCGGTCCGATTCAGCGGGGGTGAGGCGGCCTTCGAGTTTGCGCCGGTGCAGCGTGGCCTTGGAGAGGCCGAGCTTGGGAGCGAGCTGGTCCAACGGCAAATCCAGCGCGGCGCGCAAGGCTTCGACTTCCGCAAACGGCAGGCCGGATTGCACGGCCTGGATGACGGTGGCCGTGGCGTGGTGTTCCTGCGCCGCCTTGGTCTTCAAGCCGTGCACGTGGCTGGCAACGATGCCCCGCCACGGGAAGCCTTTGGCGGCAGGTCTGGGTTTGGGAGGCAACAAGGCTGTTTTCATTTGATACTACGGTTAGTCTCACATGAGCTTGGTGTCAAACCGCAATTTTTAAGGAGCAACCATCGGACGCAAAATCGGGAGATTGCTGAAGCGGCCGAAGTATTCCAGAATCTGGTCGCGCCATTGAGCGGAGTCCGCAACCTGAACCGCCAAACGGTCGGCCACTTCCTTGTGTCGCCGCGGGTCAATTTTCCCGTCCAGCGATTGCCACGTCTTCTGCATCGCCGCCGCCTGCGCCGCACCTTCCTGATACTTCGCGCACAGTTCGACTGCGAGAAATGATGCCCGCACCAGTTCGTGTCCAAGCCGGGATTCGTCACGGAAACCATTCCGGTGATGCGGCTCGGATGCACCTGCCCGGCGAGCACTTGGGCGACGGTGGAACCGCTCCCCTTGGCGTGCGTGTCCGAGTCGAGAAATTCCTTCCACATCGTGCCGAGATAAACGAGGTGCCGGGCCTGGCCGAGATACTCCTGCGTCGCCTGAATTTCGGCGACGACGGGAGTCTGCTTCAGCGCGCCGAAGAGCGGATGAAACGGTTCGCGCGGTTGAAAATCAATCGCGCCGTTCTTCACTTGCACCGCGACGTTGGGGCGGAATGTTCCATCGAGCCGCGTGAATTCGAGGTAGGCGCGTTTGGCGCGATCCGGGTCCACGTCCTCGTCATAGACAAACGCGCGCCAGAGGACGATGCCATGGTGTGGCGCGAGTGCGTCGGCCAGCACGTTGGCGCCCTCGGCATGGGTGCGGCCATAGGTCTTTGGCCCGGGTTGCCCCTCAGAATTCGCCTTAACGAGCAAACCGCCGAAGTCAGGAATGAGTTGGTAAATCTCGTCCGCCTTGGCCTTCCACCAATCGGCCACGCCCCGGTCCAGCGGATCGGCGGTGGGCAGACCACCCAACCGCGCGGGCGCTGCGAAGTTGGCGCTCAAGTACACCCGCACGCCGTAGGGCCGCCATACGTCCGCAAGCGCGGCCACCTTGCGGAGGTGGTCTGGCGCCAGGATCTGCGGGCTGGCATTGACGTTGTTGATGACCGCGCCGTTGATCCCGATGGAGGCGCAGGCCCGGGCGTAATCGGCGTAGCGTGGACTCAGCTTCCCCGGGAGTTCATTCCATTGCCAGAGTGAGCGTCCGGCGTAACCGCGTTCGATGGAGCCGTTGGGATTATCCCAATGGTTCATCAACCGAAACTGAAGCGCGGGCCGTTCAGCGATCTCGAGCTGGTCAATCGGCTGACCTGTTTGCATCCGCCTCAGAAGATCAAAACCGCCATACAACGCGCCGATATCCTTATTGGCGGCGATCACCGTCACGGGCACATTTCCAATGCGCGTGGAGTGGATGATGAAACCCTCGTCGCCGACCGCGCCCAAACCGGACGCCCCTCTCCAATCGCGAATCAATGTGGAATTCCCCGGCGTGCCGACGATGACTGTGCCGGCCACCAGATCTTTTTCATTTAGTGGAATGGCGGCGCCCAACATGACGCTGACAGCCGCACGCAACTCATCGCGGATGAGTCCGCTCGTGGGGGACGTGCCCTCAGCACGGATTTGTCGCACGACTTTGCGATAGTCTCCCGCGGCGTCACCCGGCGAGGCGTACCGCAACCAGAGTTTGTACCCGTCCTCATCCGGCAACGTTGCTGGCGATTGAGCGGCGCGGCCGCGAGTCGCGTAACCTCCCACACAGAGACCGGCACTGCCGGCCAGGCTCTCCATCAAAAACTCGCGACGGGATAATCTCATAGCTCATCTTCATGTTCCACTACCGGTTCACACGGGTCAGTTCTTATGAACAGCTACTTCTGGGCTTTGCCTTGCCGCCATTGATACAAGAGCGTGTTCACGTTGGCCACACTGCCCATCTGTAAGCGCTCGGCAATCCAAGCCACCGTCACCAACGTCTCCCTTCGTAACCGCACGGCGACCTTCACTTTTTCGGCATCACCTTTTGGTTTTTGGCCCAGGGTCGCCTCCGTCCAGCGGCGCCTTTGCAGCTCTTCCCGCACCACGCGTTCGGCCTTCTCCGCCTGACTCTCCGCCCGTTCCTCCCCGTAGTGTTCCGACCCAACGGTGTCCGTAGGGTTTCAGAGATAGGCGGTGAGCATGGCCCGGATTTGCGGCAGGGCGGCCTGCAGCGAGACGCATTTGCTGATTTGATTTCGCAAGGTCCGGATGAACTGCACGGAGAGTTGCACAATCAAGGGCATTTGCCAATGCAGGGGGTGCAGCGTTTGTTGCCGTTTCTGCGCCTGCTGGCTTCGCGCTTGGAGATGTTTGGTCCGCTTGGCTTTGAGCTTCTCCTCTTCCAGGCCATGGGCGCTCTGCAAGAAGCCGCGGAAGAGCACCAGGAGGTTGTGCGTGAGCGCCAGAAAATGTCCCTGAATTTCCTGAGCAACCACCCCGTTGGCCCAAGCTTTGGTTTCCTCCAATTTGTTCTTGGCGGTGTCAAAAACTTTCTCGATGCGCCAGCGTAGCAGATAAAGCCAGGCAATCACTCCGGGCCGCAGCTCCAGCTCGGTGGTGAGAAACTGGTAGCAGAGTCCCGTTTCCGGATCGGAGTACTCGATCAGACGGAGTTGCTGGCCGTTGGGGAAGTTCACCAGCCAGTCCCCATCGATGCCGGTATTGACCGGGTCTTCGGCTGCGAAGGGCCGCGGCTGACGTTCCTCGGAATTCATGTTGTCCTTCATCCGAGTGATCAGAGTCGATCCGCTCTGCCGGATGAGCCGGTGCTGCGTCCAGAAGTCATTATCGATGAAGGCCGGATCGAGGACAAAGATCGGCCCCGGTCCGGACCCATGCTCGCTTTGGAGGAAACCGGGCAGCGCCCGTCGAAAGACCGGCAGCTCATGCCGATAGAGGCCCCCGCCCTGCACCGGAGTGAGGTTCAAGAGCAGGCCGCTGTGCAAACAGACCAGGTAGAGGCTGTTGCAGGTGACGTAGCGATCCTTCTTATCCTTGAGCGCATGGCAAGCATGGGTGATGTGATGGCCATCGCCGGCCAGGACGGAGCGGTGGCGCAATTCGGGAAAAGCGGCCAAGAGATCGGAATCCGGCCGGCTGGGACTCTTTTGGCAGAGTTGCCAAGAAGCTTCCCGCAACATCTCCAGGCGGCGGGAGGAGTGGAGTGTGTCAAAAAAGGAAGTGCGGGCGAGCGGGTCATCAAAGATCTCTTTTTGCTGTTGCAGGAAGTCGCGTCCGCTGCGGCATTGACTCAAGGTGCGCAGGCAGCCCAGGCGCAGGAAATCGGCGTCGGTGATCTCGGGGCAGTCCCGGCTCTGGCGGGAATAGTTTTCCAGAATGTGGTAAATGGGACTTAAGAATTGGTCCAAAAGCAGGGGATCGTTGGGTAAAGAAACAGCGTCGTTTCGAGGGTGTTTTTCCATCGCGCAGTGTAAAGAAAAGTGCCAAAGAAGTAACGACAATACTCAGGAAAAATGATCTCAGAAACACGGTCAGCCCATGCCTCAGAAATCGCCCCACAGGAGCTCTCTTTTGTGAGACGGCACTTTTCCTTCTCCGCCCGCAAAAACGCCGCCAGCAGGCTTGTGGGGCTCGGGCGGGGCCTTCCTGTAGAATGAACGCCGCCGAAAAATTTCAAAAATCCTCCACGGCGCCGAGGTCAGCCACTTCCGTTGATCGTCCGCGGTAGTCAAGGCAGGTGGAGACCAAAGCTCGCAGGAGCGGAGTGTCTGAGTCAACTCCGCTCCTGGAGTTCCTGGTCGTGTCCACCTCCTGGATGGGCGCCGTGGGGCGGTCGGCGACACAGCCAACCGGGGCGCAGATCTCTTCTGGAAACAACCTCGGGACAGGAAGGATCAAAACCGCAATCCCGCCCGAATGTCAAGAGACTGTTTGGTCAAGGCCTGGTGCAGACTATTGTGGTGCAGGAGTTGCATCCGCAGAGGTTCATAGGACTCCGGGGCCTGAAGACACAGACTTAAGAAGCGGGCCAGCGCTTGCGGTTCGCGAGCTTTCGGCCATTGCGCCAACCGAGGTTGAACAGGATCGGGATATTCAAAATCGCGGTGGCGATCATAGGAGCGAACCTGCTCAGCCACGGGTTACCGCTGACCGTTGATCTCCTTTTCAAAAGGAAAGAATCGATGCAAGCCGTCCTGCGTCCCCGCACGCGCTGGCCCGCGCCATCTCAGATCCAACTGCGCAAGTAAAGGGCGGACACCGTTGGTTGGATGGGAAGAAACCCAACTACGGTTGGGCTTTAATTCCTTCGGGCGGC
>CAYHFE010000409.1:0-7403 GCA_964355375.1 uncultured Verrucomicrobiota bacterium | reverse complement strand
GCCGATCAATCGTGGCGGCTTGGCGCCAGCGGCCCTGCTGGCCTTGGACGACCATCTCGTTCTGGTCCTCGAATCGGTCCTTTCGAGGACAAGGGAGTCCTAAAACGAGTTTCACGAGGGAAATGAGAACGGCCAGGGCGGCGGCCCTCGCCGTTCGTTGGCAGAAAGTGAGTCGGATCATAGCTTCCTGAAGGACTTCCATGCGTTTCGGATGACGAGCGCGGGCCGTTCGTGAGGTTGGGCTGAAAGTGTTTCAACTGTTGGTGCTTCAGCGGTGGTCTTCCTGAAAGCGGAAGGGCGTTTGGCCGGTGAGGTCTGAACTGATGAAGGAGGGGCACCAGTGTTTCTCGACGTGTTCAATCATGAGGTCGGTGCCGGTGAAGTGATCGACGCCGGGCGGGCGCTCGGGATTGTACATGGTGTCGGTGAAGTCGCGGAGGAGGGCGACGTTCTTGCCCAGATAGACCTGCTGGCGGATGGCAAACGGCCGTCCGAGGACGCACATGTTCAGATGCACGCCGCAAAGAATAACGTTCTCGATGCCGCGCGCGGCCAGGAGGTTCCAGGTTTCCTGGCCGTGGTCGGTGAGGGCGTCCTCGGGCGCGAGTTCGATCGTGGCGATCTGCCGCGTCCAGGGCTGGCGAATGGGACACTTGGCGCCCACGCAGGAGCAGCCCATGTCCGAGTCGTCGATGGGGAGCACGCGCTCGTGCTTCGGATCGGTCCAGCACCAGGCGGTGCCCCAGCGCTCGGCGGTGGCGAGCAGCACGGGCGGTTTCACGAAGGGCGCGGCCTGGGCGCGGCGGCGCTGCGGGGTGTCCTGGTAGAAACCGGTGACGCTGCTGGGCGCGTGAACAATGAACACGCCGCGGACGCGCGCCTGCTTGACCACTTCGTTGAGCGGTCCGGCCATTTCAGCGACGCGGCGGGCGGCGGATTTGCACCAATGGTCATCCCACATGTCGCAGATGATGAGGGCGGTTTTCTTCGGGTCCCACACGGCTTTCTTCTCGGTGAGGACAAAGACGCCCGGCCGGGATTCAGGGCGGGAACGGAGGGTGAGATGGAGCGAGTTGTCGGCCGCCAAAGAATGCGAGGACATGGCGATGGACCCAAAGGCCAGCCCAGCGAAGAGGGTGAGTCCGAAGGAGCACGAGGTCGGAGAGCGCAATATGAATTTCATGGGGCGACTCTAGCAGGTTCCCGCGCCATCGGGAACTGCGACGTTGGCGAAGCGATGACTGAACCATGGACCGATGGTCAATCGCGTACGCAGTCAGGGAGCATCGAGGACATGGACGCGAACGTCGAACGCCGGAACGGTTGCGGCGACGCCAGGTCCGCGATGCCATTTCCCGTAATATCGTCCGCTGCCCTTCCGAATCCATGCCGGTAGAAACCCGGCTATTCGAGCACCAACAGCCGGTTGCTGGCTCCGCCGGTCTTGATCCGCAGCCCCGTGGCGGTCTTCTCCAAAGCGCACTCCCATCCGGACGCTGGAAACTGCCCCGCGATTCGGGTGGGAGCGGCGAAATCGCGGCGTATCTCGACCGTGCAGGGACGGTCGTCCAACAGATGCAGGATCCAACGGCGATGCTGTTCCTGTCGGGTGAGAAAGACCCGGCTCTCAAGCGGCTGCACAGCGAGGGGTGCCGGACCAGTCAGAAAATCCATGGCCTGTTGTGTCAGTTCCAACGAATCGAGGCTCGCGAGATAGGCCATCCTGCCCCGGCCGAACGGACGAACGTGCAGCAAGGGATGGAAGGCGCTTCCGCGGTGCGCCGAGAGCAGCGTCTCTCCCTCGACAGCCTGCACTTCGACGAGCGTTTTCCCTTCCGCCTTGATGGGACGGCCGGCGAGCTGGCCGGAAGCGGTCCAGTGGCTGTTGGACGCCAACGGGGCGGCGTGGAAGCGGACGCCCAGTTCGCTCGCCAGCGCGAAGTCCTTCAGCTCATTTCCCTTGAGGTCATGCCGCAACGCGTCCCCGCCGACCAGCAGATTGCCGCCGGCGCGGACATAGTTCCGCAGGTGTTCGAGTTCCTCGGCGGAAAGCCCGGAGGTGAGCGGCAGCACCAACAATTTGAAGCGGCCTGATTTCTGGCGCGGATCGGGCAGATCGAGGCGGTTGATGAACTCGGGCGGCAGGTTCCGAGCCAGGCGCGCATTGGCGATCTGCTCCATCGCCAGGATGTACGGCTGGCGGTCGTAATCCGGCCAGCGGAAGCGCGTGGCCTCAGAGAAAACGATGCCCAGGTCCGCGACCGGGCGGGCATCCTCCAGCCACGGTTGAATCTGGCTGACCATGTCGTAGAAGGGCGCCAACTGCTCGCGATGCCAGGCCTGCATCGTTTCGCCGGGAAGCACCGTTCTCGGGTTGGTCTGCTTGTGACCGTAGTAAGAGTAGCAACGCCCGCCGAGCGCCAGGCAGGCCCGCCACTGGCTGCGGTCGATAGCCACCGGCGGTTCCGTGGGCGCCTGGTTCATCAGGCCATTGATTGCGGCCAGCTTGTCGGCCACGCCGCGAATGAACAGCAGTCGGAACGGATCGCCATATTCGTTGTAGGCGAGGTCCATCTCCCGGGCTAGGTCAAGGTGGATGGGGACGTAGCTCGAGATGGAGTTCTGCCAGATTTCGACCGACGGCTTGAGCTGCTTGCATAGGGCGCGCAACCGGGTCACGGCCCGCGTGATCGTCGCGAGGTAGAAGTCTTGGGCCCGCCGCGGATCGCCGCCTTTCCAGGCGACCAGGTCTTCTCCGTAGAGTCGCCGGTGGAGTTGCGCGCACCCGTCGCACAGACAACCCGACGCCGTCTTCAGAATGTCCCAGCGCATGCCGTCCACGGGATAGTCCTCCATGACTTCGCGTGTGTAAGCCTCGACGAGCTCCAGATAACCGGGCGCATTCAGACATATCTCGCCGCGAATCCAGGTGCCGTCAGGCTTGAACTCCGCGTGGATGAAGGGCTGGCCGGCATGCTCGCGCATGTACTTCCAGTTCCAGTTAAGCGTGACGTAGCCGAACGCGGCGATCCGGCGCTTGTGCAACTCCTCGATGGTGCGGCCGAACCAATCGCCTTTCAGGCCGGGAAACTTCACTCCGGCGCGCGTCTCGTGAGTGCAGTAGCCGTGATGCGGCACCGCCATCACCACGGTGCCGTCGATGTTCATCCGCTGGCAGAACTCGGCCAACGCGACCGGGTCGGCTTCGGACAGGAAGTCGGGAATCTGCCGCGTTTCCTGGTTGATCCAGCTCCAATCAATGTTGAACTGGCGGAAACAATGCGTCGGCCCCTTCGGCCTGTAATCGCTCACGCGCTGGAACGGCGCAAACCACTCCTCGCCGAACACCGCCAAGGCGGTCAGAAGAAAGACCCAGCCCAGCCAGATTCGGATCCAGTTCGTTTTCATGTTTTCCTTCTCCGCTCACGGGAAAGCCGCCGACCGCTCCATCGCTGAAAGGCGCTCTCCCGGAACCGCCTTGCTGCTGGGGCTTTGTTTCGATGGCATCGGCAGCTTCTCATCGGACTGGCCGGTTCATTCAAGCCGGCGCGATGTTACCAGCCAGCCGCCTGCGTTTCAACCGCCGGTGCTCGCCAGTTCACGCCTGGCGTTGATATTTGGTCGTCCCGGCGCAATACTCCGCGCATCGACGTCATGCGAATTCTCGATCTGGTTGCGTTCGGCTCGGGCGAACGGCAGATGTTCTCGGAACTGCTCGGCCTGCATAACCATCATGAAACCATCGGAAGATTGATGGAGATCTTGCGCCAAGAATCGAAGAATGGCTCAAAGCCAGCCACAAGAAACGCCTGACCGTGCAAGCGATTCCGAGTTGTCTGGCACTTCTCTCTGCTTCTTCCTTGCCCGAGTCACATCGACTCGGGCTTTCCCTGACCCAGTAGCGGTCAGTCTGCCGTCTGGGCCGCGCATTGCAGCTCGACCGCGGATACCGACGCCGGAGGGAATTCCCAAACCGCGTCGCGCGAAAGAGGTTTCTCCACGGTCTTCATCACCGCGGCGCTGTTTAGCTGCGAGACTTCCACCATGGGATCGTCGGCCATCTCAAACACTCGACCGTCGGAAATGGCGCGCCCGTCCACCTGCAACTTCGCGCGGACCGCACGGGTGCGCTGCGTGTTGACCACGTGAAGAAACACGGTGTTCTCCTTGAGGCTCGCGACGACGTCCAAGCCGTCGGGCACACGGCTGACGGTGATGGCATGCCGGCCGCAGTGGTGGCGGTAGAGTTGCATGACGCGCGCGACGGGCATGAGGTAGGAGCGTCCGCCGGGCGTGGGGATCATCACGGCGTTGACCTGCCAACGGGTTCCGCAGAAATCGGCGGCGGTGGCAATCTTCAAGAGGTCGCCATGCCGCTGGTGATTATATGAGTTGAATGGACGGGTCGGCTCTTCGCATGGCCTGGGCGAACTCGACGGTTTTGGTCACGGCAGTTTCGAGATTGAACCCGCCCTGGTCGTAGGCGGTCTCGTTGCCAATCTGCCAATGCCGGATGCCGAACGGAGCGGGATGACCGTGGCTGCGGCGCTCGGCGTTGTCCGGCGCGTTGCAGTAGGCGACCCAATCGGCGGCTTCGCGGGCATCGGCGCAGCGAACCTTGCCCTTCACTTCGCGGAATTGATCCCGGCCATCGGACTCGAAGTTCACGCAAATCAATGGAGTGGCGCCCACTTGCTCGCAAAAAACCATCAACTCCACAGTGCCGATCTGGTTGGATTCCACGCCGCCCCAGAGCAAGTTGAGCATGGGAACACGCTGATCCCGCGGCCCAACGCCTTCGCGCCAACGGTAGTAATCGGTGAAGATGCCACCCCAGCGCAGCATCGGCGGCGCAAGTTCCCGGGTGACGGCGACGACGTCTTCGCGCCAGCGGTCCCGCTGGTGATCCCAGGCCGCTTCGACGGAGCCGTCGGTGGCGCCCAGCGGCTCCATGAACTGCATGTAAAGGGAGGGCGACAACTCGAAGCGCCGCGCGGGATTGATGGCGAGCGTGGCGGGGGATTCAGGTTGCGCCTGCACCCTACTCGGTGCGGCCGTCAGCGCGGCAGCGCTGCTGGTGATGAATTTTATGGCCTCGCGGCGGTTGAGAAGGTTCATTTGGGTCCTCGCAGGTTCGATATTTCGGTGATGGAAAAACGCCCCGCCTGTTCACGGCTTCCCGGCGGACAGGACAGGCAGTTCGTCCGAGGCCGGAATCTCCCCGCGGATCAGGCGCGTGGCCCGGCCGACGAGTTTGAGGTAATGGTCGCTCGGCAGACCCTCGAACGTGACGAAGGAAGACTCGCCCACGGGCGGGTTGTTGCTGCACTTGAAGATGGCGGTGGCTTCATCGACTTCGTCAAACATCGCCTGGTAAACCATGGTCGCACCGGCCTTCTTGGCGGCGACATACTGGGTCCAAAGGAACTTCCCACCGAGGCGCGGGATCTGGTCGAGCTGCGAACCGGGTTTCATGTTGTGCCAACTGAATCCGGGGAAGACGACCGGAAGGTAGTCCTTGCCGTGCTCCTGGCACCAAGTCAAGTCGGCCGCCAGCGTCTTCTGTGCGTAGCCTCTGGCTTGCGCCGGGGTCGTGTAACGGCCCACGGTCCAGGGGCTGATGATGTCGCCTTTGAGAATGAGCGCCTGCATGTCCGGGTCTTTGACACAGTCGCGCTCCTGGGTGCGCCAGAAGGTTGGGACGCCGAGCATGACCGTGCAGCCGCCATATTTTGGGTCGTTCTTGAGGAACTCGACCAGCTCGAGGCCCTCGGTGGGCGTGTAGCGGCGGCCGTCGTTGAAGCCGAAGCCCCAGAGGCTCACGACTGGCTTGCCGTTGTGATGCAGGTAGGCCTTGTCCTGGGTGATGCGCATGTGATCCACCAACGCTTTCCAATCGTCCATGATCCGGTTCATCTGGCGGGCGCCCAGACCTGAGAGGTCGTACATGACGGCGTAGGTCCGGCCAAAGCGGTTGGCCCCTTCGCGGCAATGGCTCAGCACGGTGGTGAACTGCCGCAGGCCCGCCGGATGGGAAACCTCACCCACGAACCGCTGCACGAATACGCCGTCCAGGCCGTAGTCACGCATCCACTGGAAATGCCGCAGCACGGTCTTGGCGTTGAACGAGCTGAAGACTTCCGCGGGACGGCCATCGGCGTGTTTGAAGGGCGTGGCGTAACGCTCGTCCGGGTCCAGTTCGCTCACGTCGGGCCAGAGATCAATCTTGCAGCTTCCAGGTTGGAAACCGTTGCGGCCCGACCAATGATACCAGCCTCGGCCACAGCCGTCCTCGGGCGCGGCAAACCAACCCTGGTAGCCGCACATCACTTTGCCCTGAAGCGTGGACGGCCGGTTGGTGGTCTTGTCCCACTCGCTGGGCCCCTGGTACGGCTTCATGGTCTGTTCGATGACCTGGTCCCGCGTCATCCTCGCCGGATTGATCGGTTGAGCGCCGGCCGCCGCCGCAACCAGAACCAAGCCCGATGCCAGAAGTCGATGCCCTGCACCGGAAATCTTTCCGGCACGCCACCCAGAAAGGAACGTTGCCGGATTGGAGCCGGTGAACCGGGCCACGGATTTAAGTATCTGGATCAATCGGTTGTTCATAAGTGCAATGGTTGAGCTGGGTGTCGTGTTGCATGATTCATTCCAGCAGTTCTCATTTTGACAAGTATGTAGTCCCGGCTTCAGCCGGTCGCCACGTGAAAGCCGGCTGAAGCCGGGACTACCTGCGTGGAACGGACAGCGTCCTGAGTCAAAATGAGAACTGCTGGATTCATTCGCTCTTGAAACCGTTCCATCGGCTACTGTGCGGGGATGACTTCGATGGTCTTTTCCACTCGGGCTCCGCGGCCGGCCATATCGCTGGCGATGATCTCGATGCCGTAACCCTTGAGCGTTCCGTCATCGGCGCCGACCACATTTCGGCGCACCGCCGATTGATTGCCCTGATCCACGCTGATCCAGTGGTCCACGACGTTGTCCTCGATCAGGGATCTGGGGCAACCGCCCCAAATTTCGATGCCCAACCCTTCGCCGCCGGAGCCGGAGACCCGGTTGTGGCGGATGATGAGTTCTGCCGAGTGGTCGCCAAAGATGCCGCCCCGGCCCGTCTCGCGGATGACATTTCGTTCCACGCGATTGCGCTCACTTCCCCAAGCCATCCGGATTCCGCCACCGAACTCAGCACCCACCCCGATGTTCTCAATGAAGCAATCGCTGATGCGGCTGTCGGTCCCACCGCGCTCCCTCGTCGGGTTGTGTCCGGAAAACAGGATGGCATGCACGAACGAGGATTTTCCTTTGGCGAGATTGCGGATGGTCAGGTGGTGGAGGAACAATTGCCTCGAGTTGCCCGCGCGAATCCCGTCCTGCCCAACGGGCCGAAGGCGACCGTCGAG
>CAYHFE010000408.1:0-7427 GCA_964355375.1 uncultured Verrucomicrobiota bacterium | reverse complement strand
TTCCCCATTCCCTTCCTCGCCCTCTGGGTATTCCTGGCCGCCGAATCCGTTTCCGTCGCCCAGCTCCAGACTCAGACCTTCCGCTTGAATCCCGGCTGGAATGCCATTTGGATCGAGGTTCAGCCCACGAACACCGCTCCCGCTTCGGTCTTCGCCCGAGTGCCGCTGACGAGTTTGTGGACGTTTGCCGACCGGTCGGCGTCGGTGGAATTCATCCAGAATCCGAATGAGCCCATGGCGAATCGGAGTCAGTGGCTCCTGTTCGTGCCGACGAACAAGGTCGAGTCGTTTCAGAATTCGCTCTTCGCCATCCAAGGTCACCGCGCCTATTTGGTGGAGTTGGGGGGAACGGCTCCGGCCACGCTCAGCCTCACCGGATTGCCGTCGTTGCGGGTGGTGCCGTGGGCGACGGACGCCTACACTCTGCGCGGATTGCCGATTGATGCCACCCGGGCCCCGAGTTTCGCCGCGTTCTTTGCCGGTTCCACCGCCCACTTCGATTCCGCGCTGCGCCGCCTTCAGTCCGTCTATCGCCTCAATGCCACCGGCCAGTGGGCCTTGGTCGATGCCGACGACAAGATCACAGGGGGTGAAGCTTACTGGATTCGTTCCAGCGGCGCTTCGGATTATCCCGGCCCTTTGGACCTGCAGCTTCCGGTGGGCGAGGTCGTGGATTTTGGAACCACCACCGAATCCATCACCCTCACGCTGCGCAATCGGAGCGGCACGCCTCGCGAGGTGCGCATTGACGAGACGGGCGATCCGTCCCGCAATCCCTTGAGCTACGCGGAATTCAACCCGGTGCGGGGCGTGGAATGGCGTCCCCTCTTTACGACCAACGCCACGACCTACCGGAAAACGCTGGCCGCGGGGCAGACTTTCGACTTGCGGTTGAGCGTGCGCCGCACCGAACTCGGAGCTCAGGGCTATGGTTCGGCGCTGGTTTTCAGCGACAACTTCGGCACGCGCCACGTCGTGCCCATGCAGGCCGGCCGCGCTCAAGCGACCGGGACGGCGGGATTGCAGTCCGGTGGAGCGGGCTCCAGTTCGTCGGTTCGCCGATCCACCTTGCCGGCAGCCGGCTCGAGCTTCGCCGGACTTTGGTTTGGCTCGGCCACCGTCACCAACGTCAGCGAAGCGCACTCCGGCACGCTCATGACCAACGAGACGCAGGGCGTGGAACGGATCTCGATCAATCGCGCGCCCACGCCCACCGCCCAAGGGTTCAGCCTCCGCCTGATCGTGCATGTCGATACCAACGGCACGGCGCGCTTGCTCAAGGAAGTTCTGCAAATGCGGACGTTGCCCACCTACACCAACCGGGCGGACGGGATTCGATTGGAAACGGATCCGGGACGCGTGGTGCTGGTGACCGACGAACGGCTCATCCCCACGCTGGCTGGCACCGCGTTGCGCGGCGGACAACAGGTGGCGCGGCGGCTCAGTTCGGTGGACTTTGATTTTCCGGGCGCGCCCGAGCGCAACTATGTGGATTTCGCCGGCACTTTTGACCTTGGCCGGATGCTGCGAGCCACCCTCGTGGTGGATCCGAGCTTCCCCACCAATCCGTTCAAGCACAAGTATCATCCAGACCACGACAATCTGACGGCCAACTTCAAACAGTTTAAGGCCGAGTCGCCCACGATCGACCGAACCGTGGAGCTCACGATCGCCAGGGCCCCCAGCGGGGTGAAGGAAGATCCGGCGTACGGCTATTCGCGCGTGGAAGGGCAATATCGAGAAACCCTCAAAGGTCTGCACCGCGAGCCCATTCTGATCTCCGGAGGCTTCTTCCTCCGTCGGATTTCCGACGTCGGTGTGTTGAATCGGTAGCTGGGAAAGCCGCGAGATAGCCCCATGAAGTCGAAATTCCAAGCGAATCTGAAGATGGCCCGGCTGAGGCGGTGGAACTCGTTCCCTCGCCTCGGGGAGAGGGGCAGGGTGAGGGGAAAGGGCGCGGTGGACAACACGACTGGGCTGAGACATCTGAGCGCGTGCTTCCCCCTCACCCCGGCCCTCTCCCGCGGGGAGAGGGAGAGAGGATCGCTGACGTGGGCGAAGGCCGATGTGCTGGGGGATGATCCGGAGCGGTGTCAGGCGTTTCCCTCTCCTCGGGGAGAGGGGCAGGGTGAGGGGAACCAGAGCGACGACCTGCAGCAGGCGCGCCGGGGTGATTTCTCAATCGCTGCGATTGGCCTCGATGCTTCCGAGATCCTGCGGCGTCCCACTCGTTCGGCCATACGCCGGCACGGTTTGCGGCGCTCGTTCTTGCAACGCCTGCCCGATGGCGTTGCGGATCATTTCCTTGTCCCGGCGGAGGTGACTGCTCCAGAACCGCAGGACCTTGACGCCGCGGAGCTCCAGCCATTGGTCGCGTTGCATGTCGTTGGCCCGATGCTCGGGCGAGCCGTGTTGAAAGCCATCCAGTTCGATGTTCAAACGAGCTTCGAGGCAGAAGCAGTCCAGAACGAATGGACCGAATGGATGCTGGCGGCGGAACTTGTAGTTCGAGAAACGGCGGTCGCGCAGCCACGTCCACAGGAGCTGTTCCGCCCAGGAATCGTGCTTGCGGAGAAGGCGTGCCACCTTGGTGAGGGCCATAGGTGCAGCATAGCGAGGAACACGGGCGTCTTTCAAGCTGAGAAGAATCATGGCGTTTCCTTTCCCCTCACCCCAGCCCTCTCCCCGGGGGAGAGGGAGAACGGAACTCCGCGTTGGGAGAGGCTGGAAGCAGTGGGATTTTGTCCGCAGCGTCCATCGGTCTTCCCTCTCCCCGGGGAGAGGGGCAGGGTGAGGGGAACGAGCGCGCCGCTTTCCTCCGCAACGGCGATTGCGTCCGCGCCCGCTGGTCCAATCTCACCTGCTCTCAGAACCCCATTTTGCAGAAAGGCTCGAGCATGCTGGCGCGTGTCTCGACGGATCCCAACCACTCTATTTCGCACACCACCGGTTCTGCTCGAAACGCCTCTGGATTCTTGAAGTTCCTATGAAACTCCTCAACCCTCGATGCTCCATCATCCGTTTCCTCCGAATCTTCGGGGGCCTGTGCCTGCTGGCCTTGAGCCTGTGCCGAACCGAGGCGCAGCCCGAGTTCAACGCGCCCAACGGGGCCGAGTTCGCCTATGGCGACCCCGCGCGGACCATGCAAATCACCGGGATTCGAAGCGGTCAGTCCTCTCAGGATTTTGTGAGCACGACGTGGGGGGCGGCGATGACGATGGAAGCGAAGCCGAGCCAATCGAGCTGGTTTTGGGTCGAAACCGGCGGCGCGGTCAGCGATTTTGAAGCCAGCTTTGATGTCAAGGTCACCACGTATGAACTGAAGAATCCTCTTTCCGCTCTTTTCCCGGGCTTGCCGCCACTGCTTGGACCTTGGGACGGCGACGGTTGGGCCTTTGTTTATGGCAGCCCGGCCCAATTCGACGCCTGGACCAAGGGTGGGCAGATGGAGGACGGCAACGAAATGACGCTCGCCGCGGGCATGGACATGCTCCGGACAGACACGCTCTTCATCAAAGAAAACAACGGCACGGCCACGAAAAAGGAACATTCCGTGGGCAGCGGGACGACCTATCGGGCGACCGTCAAAGTGTCCGGGAACACCTTCAGTTTCACGATCGATGGTCAGACCGTCACCCGGACCCTGACGAACTACAAACCGGAGTCGGGTTGGGTCTTTGCCATCGGCGCGCGCAACGGCGCCGAGTATGGGAAATATGAGTTCAGCAATTGGAGCCTTCGGGGTCCGATCAAAGCGGAGCCAGCCAGCTTGAGCATGGAAGTCACCTCCAGCGACACCAGTGTCTTCGTCGTGCAGAACAAGCAGTACAAGGACAAGGACACCACGGCGTCGTTCCAGTTGGTCCCGCAAGACAAAGCCGAAGGCGGCAGTTCCAAAATCCGAGTCACGTTCACTTCCTCTGACGGCTCGTCGCGCTGGCGCGAGTTCACCGCGATCCTGAAACCGCCGCCCAAGCCTTCGATCAACGAGTTGAGGGACATTGCCCATCAAGAGGGCGTTCGAACCAACCGCACCTACATCGTGGATATCACGGGAATCTCGGACGGTGACGAGCGCAAGGAACGGGTCATCAGCGTCACCGCCAGTTCGAGCAAGCCGCAACTGGTCCAGAATCCGATCGTGAATTACGCCTCGCCCGCGCCCAACGCTTCCCTGACGCTGAACCTCGCGTCGGGGCCGTATCCCTTGGGCAGCGCGCAGCCGACGGCAGGCGGCAAGGAAGAGGCCGAGATCACGGTCTATGTCAAAATCGGAGATCTGCCCTCGGTTTCGAAAACCTTTAAGGTCACCGCCTACAACGCGCCGGTGCCGACCTTGGATCCGATCGGCAGTCAAACGATCTCGGAAGATGCCCAGGCCCAAACGGTGACACTCTTCGGGATCAACGACGGCGATGCGCTGCGCGACCCGGAGTTGATCATCAAGGCCGTTTCGGACAATCCCATTCTTCTGCCCAACCCGCAGATCGGGTATCGCTATGGAGACTCGACCGCGACCCTCTCGTTCACCCCGGCCTACAATCAGAGCGGAACCGCCAAGGTCCGTGTTCTGGTGGCGCCGATCGCCGGCACCTACCCTGACCATTACACCAACGCCGTGGTGGCGCGAGACTTCACGGTGACGGTCAGTCCCGTGCCCGATCCGGTGGTGGCGGGCGCGGCGGGCGGACTGCGCTTCGACGGCTTCGACGACCGTTTGGAAGTGCCGCGACTGGCTTCGCTGGCGTTGTCGGGCGAGGCGACCATCGAGTTCTGGCAACGCGCGACGCGCTCGCCGCGGCCCGGCGAGTTCACCTTCCGGCTTTTCCCGGAAGGCGTCAGCGGCACCCCGGAAGCGGTCTATTCGCAGATTTTTGTGAGGAGCAATTTGCTCGAGGCGGCGACCCCGGGCGTGAACGGCAAGGTGCAGTGGTCCTACGGATCCGTCCGGACCGAGTTGGATTACAAGAACCTGGACGGGATGTTGAACGAATGGACGCATTGGGCGTTCGTGGTCAGCACCAACGATAACGCCATGCGCATTTTCCGGAACGGCCTGCTCCAAAGCGAACAGGCCGGCGCCAAGCCGCTCGGCTCGCCGAACTACACCGTCGGCTCGGGCGCCGCCGCCCAGGCGGTATCGGCGCCCTACAAGTTGGTTCTCGGAAATTTTCAGGGCGACTTGGCGGAATTTCAGATCTGGAATGTGGCCCGCTCGGAGAGCGAAATCCGGCAGAGCAAGGACAAGCCGCTGACCGGCACCGAAACTGGCCTGATGCTCTATTACCGGTTCCTCGATGGCACGGGCTTGATTGTCACCGACCACGCGGTCGGCGAAACCCAGGCGGGCGCGCAGCCCGGCACGCTCGTGAACGGCACTTCCTGGGTGAGGGCTTCGGACTTGGGCTTGGTGAATTTGACGGCCGGCGCCATGCGCTATGTGCAGTCGATCAGCGAAGGCACGAAGACGAACATCGTGATCTTTCCGGCCTTCGATCCGGACGTGCCCTATGGAGATGAACTGACCTTCGCGGCCAACACCAACGGCTTGCGCGGCCGGCTGACCGGCCGCTCCGACGGCGGGGTTTGGTCCTACACGCCCGCCGATCAATTCTCCGGCTTCGAGACGATCCGCTTCACGGTGACGGATCAACAGGGAAACTCGAGTTCCGGCCAACTGCAATTGGTCGTCATGCCCCGGAATGATCCGCCCGCCATCTCGGTCATCTCCGACCAGACCCTTTTTGAAGACGGCGTCTTGAGCGTGGCCTTCTCGGTCTCCGATCCGGACACGCCGCCGGAAACGGCCAAGCTCACTGTCCTCTCAACCGACCGGACCGTGATCCGGGAATCCGGGCTGGCCTTGCGGCAGGTGGGAACCAACTGGACGCTGACGCTGCGGCCCGTGCCGGAGGAGTCGGGCTTCACCAAAATCCGGATGACGGCCTTTGACGGCCTGGACACCTCGACGCGCGAATTCGAAGTGCAGGTGCAACCGCGCCCGGCTTTTCAGGTCGTGGACCTGGGAGACGTCCTCGGCAAATCTTTCACGACGGCGGCCGCCATCAATGACCGCGGCCAAGTGGTCGGCTGGGCAGCCAATGATCCCTCGGGCAGCGGCTTGCGCGGTTTTTTCTACAACGGCCTCGAAGACGGCGGCTCGATGTATCTCATGCCCACTTTCGATGCGACCGGCGGCACCGGGTTCAGCAAAGCTTTTGGCGTCAACTTGAATGGCGAAATCACCGGCGTGGCTAGCTACGGACCCAGCGACGGACGGGTCCACGCCTTCCGCTGGAAATTCGGCGACGAAATGATGACCGACCTCGGGGTCGTGACCGGAGGGCAGGAAAGCGAAGGCCGCGCCATCAACAGCGCCGGCGACGTCGCGGGCGCGAGCACGACCTCGGGCCGGTCCAACCCGAAAGCCTTCTGGCGAAGCGGGGCCAACGTGGCTCAGAACAACCTGATCAACCCGCTGGGCGGTTCGTTCAACGCGACGAACAGCGCTTCCGGCATCAATGACGCTGGCTTGGTCGTCGGCACCAGCTACGGGACCGGCGGGCGTCGCGCCTTCCTCCTCGACACCGTGAACGACACGGAGCCTCGGCCGTTGGGCATCATTGCCAGCGCGCCGGACAGCGTTCACACCAACACCACAGCCAACGCGGTGAACAGCGCCGGCACCATCGCCGGCGTCTATTCCCGCGTTAAGATGCCCTACGGAAATGTCCTCGATCTCAACGGCGTTAGCGGCCAGTTGAGCAGCAGTGGTGGCCCGCTCGATCTGACCAACCAGACTTTCTCCGTGGAATTCTGGCTCCAGCGTTCCGGGGCCTCGGGCGAGGAAACCATCCTGACTCAAGGGGCCAACCTCGAGATTGGCTTTGAAGCCGACGATCAGTTCTATGCTTTTTGCGGCGAGTCGGTCTTCGTCGGACCGGCCATGAAAGACCGGGACTGGCATCATTGGGCGGTGGTCTTCAATGGACCGGCCGGCGAACGTCTCATTTACCTCGATGGCAAGCTGGCCACGCGGAACACAGACATCCGCAACCACCTCTCGACCGGGTTCGTGGCGCTCGGCACCGGGGTGCGCGGACGGTTCCGCGGCTCGCTCGATGATATGCGCATCTGGAACTCGGTCCGAACCGCGCCTGAGATCCGGCGTGGTCAGTACGGCTGGATCGGCAACAACGAGGCGAGTTTGCTGGCTCGCTGGCAGTTCGATGCCAACCTGGACGAAAGCATCTATACGCGCGGCCAGAGCAGCGTCTATACCACAGATATCTTCGCGCCCACCGGAACTGCTCCGGCCGGTCGCAGCAGCCCCAATCCCTTCCGCATCTCCTTTGAAGGCGTCCAGCTTGGCAGCGGGTCGGTCGCGGCGGTCAACTCGGCTGTCGTGGGCGACCGGGTGTATGTGG
>CAYHFE010000407.1:0-7434 GCA_964355375.1 uncultured Verrucomicrobiota bacterium | reverse complement strand
ACCCTGCTGTCCAAGTGCGCTTTCAGGCGCACGGAGCGCACGCGCCCTCGCGTGCCGTGGTCGGCGCCCTCGCCGACCACACTGGCGCGTCCGAACGAGTCGCCGTGTTGCAACTGAATTCAGCCCTCGTTCCGACCGGCGGGGCGCCGGTCGGCACACGCGAGGGCGCGTATGCTCCCCAGAACTGACTGAATGCTTCCGGCTTAGCTCGTCCGTTGAAGCATTCAGGTCTTCCCAGACCGCCCCCCCCCGAGAAAAGGAACGGACCGATTCGCGTCCAAGCCGACGTTCCGCAAAATTACCGCTTCGCCATCTTGGCGCGGGCGGCTTCGAGAATCTTCCGTTCCCGGTCGGTCAAGCTCTGGATGCCGTGGGCCGAGATTTTGTCGAGGATTGGATCGACCTCGCGGCTGATGAATTCGGCCGGTGGCAATTCCTCTTCTTCCACCATTTTGGGCTTCTGCCAGAAGGCGCGTTGCGGAACGGGCGCGCTCACCAGTTCGCGGGGACGCTGGACCGGTGGCCGGGACTTCGGCCAGGCGATCCGCCATCCGCGTCCGAGCACAATCCAATAGACATAGACCACCCCGGTGACAATGCCGCCGAGGTGCGCGGCGTTGGCAATATGCGCGCCGCCCGACATGTTCTGTTCCACGACCATTCCGAACACGGCCAGCCCGATGCTGAACCACAACAAGGTCCGAGCGCGGATCGAGATGGGGAGAACAAAGAAAAGGAGCAACGTGATTTCCCGCTCTGGAAACAGGGTGGCGAACGCCGCCACCAAACCAAACGCGCCCGCGGACGCGCCGACGACCGGGCCGCCGAAATAACCCGGAAAGATTGCGGCCAGCAGGACTTCGAAGAGCCCGCCCATGATCCCGCCGGTAAAATAGAGTTTCAGGAATCCGTTCCGCCCGATGGAGTCCTCGACGGCCCGCCCAAAGAAATAGATGACCAGCAAATTGCCCAGAAGGTGCCAAAGCCCGGCATGCATGAACTGAAACGTGACCAATTGCCAGAGGTAGCCTTTGGCCAGACCGGACAGACTCAAAGCGAACGGACTGAGCCCGGCATAATGGTCCATGTCCATGTGCTTGAACCAAACCCGATGGATTTCCTGGACCACGAAAACCGTCGTATTGATGATCATGAGAACGACCGTGGCCGGAAGACCCGGTCGGATCGCAGGAGCTCGCATGTAAGCACGATCACCAATCATGATGAGTAAAACTAGTGTCTGATCTCAAACATTTCAACGGGCATTTTGCCCGCGGTCCAGTTGGTCGAGCTCATCCTGGACGAGCCGCACCAGGGGGCGGACGGTTTGAATAGTGAAATCAAATCGACATCCGGCCGCGGCAAACAGCTCCGGCAAGGGCCGCGACCCGCCCAAGGCCAAGCCTTTCTGGTAATCGCGCAAGGCCTGAATCTTGTTGCGCCGGGAGTTCGCCCAAACCTGCAGCGCGCCCAACTGGGCGATGCCATACTCCACGTAATAGAACGGGTGGAGGAAGATATGAAGCTGACGATGCCACAGATTCGCCCGGACCGTTTCGTAGCCGGTCCAATCGACGTCGCCGGCGAAGCGCTGCATCAAGTCGAGCCATGCCTGCCGCCGCTCGGCTCGGGTGTGGCCGGGATGAGAGTAGAGCCAATGCTGAAAGGCATCCACGGTGGCAATCCACGGAAAAATCTCGATGATCCCCTGCAAGTGGTCGCGGCGCGCCCGGTTGGCGTCAGCCGGCGCGTAGAACGCTTCGAGGAAGACATTACCCAAGAGCTCCATGCTCATCGAAGCGACCTCACAGAATTCAATGGGCGCGCTGCGATAGGCGTAGAGATCCTCGGACCGCGTGGCCAAGGCGTGAAAGGCATGCCCGGACTCATGGAGCATGGTCTCCACGTCCCGCTGCAAACCGACCGCGTTCATGAAGATAAAGGGCAGGCGCGACTCGCCCAGCGTCGATTGGTAGCCGCCAGGCGCCTTGCCCTTGCGATTGTCCAGATCAAGCAGGCGCAATTCCTGCATCGTCTGAAATCCGCGGGCCAGGGCTCCATCCAGTTGTTCGAAAATCCGCTGGGTGTTGGCGACCAGTTCGCTCACCTGATCGAAGGGCCTTAGCGGGGGGCGATTCAGCGGATCGACCGCCAGATCCCACGGGCGCAGCGCGGCCAGTTCCAGGCGACTTCGGCGTTCCTCCTGCAATTGACGCAAAACCGGCATGACCTCGTGCTCGATCGCTCCGTGGAATTGCACGCAATCCGCCGGGCCATAATCGAAGCGGGCGCGGGCGCGAAAGGCGTATTCGAGATAATTCGGAAAGCCGGCATTGCGGGCGATCTGTTCCCGGATCTGGAGCAACTGTTCGAAGAGGTCTTCGAAATGCTCCGCCTCCTGCAAACGGCGCTGCGCCACCAACTCCCACGTTTCCTGGCGCAAGGCGCGCTCCGGCTCCACCAGATACCGGCCCATCTGCACGAGCGTCCGTTCTTCCCCGCGAAACTGGACGGTCAGGGAGCCGCTGAGTTTCTGGTATTGCTGGCCCAGCTTGGATTCCTCGGTTTCCAGCGGCACATTTTCCGGGCGATAAAGCTCGACCCGCAACTGCGTGTGCCGGTCAAAAACCGCGTAACGCAACTGGGGAATCTGGGTGCGCAAAGGATGAGCCAGGTAGATCGAGTCGAGGGCGAATTGCCGGGGCTTGATCTTCGGCTCGATCTGCTCGACAAAATGGAGATAGGCCATCTCCGCCTCCGAGCTATCCGTATGGCAGGTCATGGCGATGTAACGTTTGGAGGCCTCCTCGTCCAGAGCGGCGGCCAGTTCACCCGTGTCCAGAAGCCAGCGCTCAAATTCCGAGACCGCGTGGCAGCGGGGCGCGCCCGCCTCCAGTTGATCGAACAGCGGACTGATCTGCGACCAATCGCCGAGATCAGCCTCCGCCGGAACGAAACGCCGGGGCGTATGCTTGGGCAGATTCTCGAACGGCAGCAAACTCATGCCGGGGAAGATACCGCAACAATCGCGGATGAAAAGGCGGGAAAAAGAACCGGAAGCCAAATTCTTCCCGCTTGCTTCCGCTAATTCGGCACTTTTATAGTGGGGGAAGACTCTAATATGAACACAACACCTCTTCGAATCGCGGTCACCGGCGCGGCGGGTCAAATCGGCTACGCGCTCTTGTTTCGCATCGCTTCCGGCGCCATGTTTGGACCGCACCAGCCGGTCATTCTCCATTTGATCGAAATCGAGCCCGCCCTGCCCGCCTTGCAGGGTGTGGTCATGGAGCTGGATGATGGCGCCTTTCCGCTGCTCAAAGGAATCGTGCCCACGGCCAATCTCGAGGAAGGTTTCCGCGGAGTCCATTGGGCTCTGCTCGTCGGCAGCATCCCCCGGAAAGCCGGCATGGAGCGAAAAGACCTCCTCGGCATCAACGGCAAAATCTTCATCGGCCAAGGCCAAGCCATCCAGAAGAACGCGGCCAGCGACGTCCGCGTGCTCGTGGTGGGCAATCCCTGCAATACCAATTGCCTGATCGCCATGTCCAATGCCCCCGACGTCCCGGGCGACCGCTGGCACGCCATGACCCGGCTGGATGAGAACCGCGCCAAATCGCAGTTGGCCAAGAAAGCGGGCGTCGAAGTGACGGCGGTCTCCAACCTGGCCATCTGGGGCAACCATTCCGCGACCCAGTACCCCGATTTCTCCAATGCCCGGATCAACGGCCGCCCGGCGACCGACGCCATCGTCGATGAAGCCTGGCTGAAAGGCGAGTTCATCGCGACCGTGCAGCAGCGGGGCGCGGCCATTATCAAGGCCCGCGGCGCCTCCAGCGCGGCGAGCGCGGCCAACGCCGTGGTCGATAGCGTGGCCTCGGTAATCACCCCAACCTACCCGGGCGACTGGCACAGCATTGGTGTGCGCGCGGACGGCAGCTATGGCGTCGAAGCTGGCTTGATCGCGTCCTTCCCCATCCGCAGCGACGGTCGCAAACTGGAAATCGTTCCCGGGGTTCCGGTGAACGAGTTCAGCCGGGCCAAGATCGACGCCACCGTCAATGAACTGAAGGAAGAGAAGTCGCTCGTGGCCGATCTCCTGCCCAAGTAGATGGAGAAACCCGCTGCCCTGTCTCCCGACGAGCTGGCTCGCTACATTGAGCACACTTTGCTCAAAGCCGACGCGACGCGGATTGACATCCAGAAGCTCTGCGCCGAAGCGCGCGAATGCCGGTTCCAGGCCGTGTGCGTCAACAGCTCCCGGGTCGCGCAAGCCTGTGCACTCCTTGACGAAAGCGGCGTCCAGGTCGCAACCGTGGTCGGATTCCCGCTTGGCGCGGCCGACGCCGACGTCAAACGCTTCGAAACCGAGGTGGCCATCGACCACGGAGCGCATGAGATCGACGTCGTGCTCAATGTCGGGCGCTTCAAAGAGGGCGATTACGCTTACGTCCTCCGGGAACTGCGTGACGTGGTCGAGGCCGCGGACGAACGGCCAGTCAAAGTCATCCTGGAAACCTGCCTGCTCACCCGGGAAGAGAAGATCGCCGCCGCCAAGTTGGTCCTCGATTCCGGGGCGCATTTCGTCAAGACCTCCACCGGCTTCGGCACCGCCCACGGGACGATCGAGGATGTCCGATTGCTCCGGGAAGTCGTCGGACCCAAGTTTGGGCTCAAAGCGTCCGGCGGAATTCGCGACACGCGCACAGCCCTGGCCATGATCGAGGCGGGAGCCAATCGCATCGGTACTTCCGCGGGAGTCGCCATCGTCCGGGCCTTGGCAGTTTCCGCGCAATCCTAACAGAGGAAATGGAATGTTGATAACTCGGAGTGAAGCGGAAGGGCGTCTAATCGCGTCATCGTCTTGGCGGCGGTCGGAGAGCTTGATCTAGGCCCCGACACACGCGAAACGAGATTCCTATGCCCATTAAACAGGGATGAGGCATTCACGTTTGTCGTGTTTGTCAGACGCGCACGGCGGCTCATCCCCGTCGCTCACCTCGGACGTTCTGCGGGAAGGAAGAATCACAGGATTTCAATGAAACAATCGCGCAAAGTGAAACGAAACCAGACCGACGGTCATTCTGGGCCGTCTTCCCCCGAACCGAAACTTGGATTGGGCGCGGCCGCCTCGTGGCCGGTGTTCGAGTGCATGATTTCGGCATGGTGGCGCGATCCCGCGAACTTGACGCACATCCTCGTCGCCAAGGCGCCGCCTTTCGGAGGCGTTGTCTGTTGCGTGTTTCTTGTGGACTTGGGGTGCCTCGGTCCGAAAAATGCATTTGTTTCGCAGTTCCGGACGCGCTGCCAATACGAGACCGAGTTCCGTGCGATCATGATGGGCCAGCACCCGATGATTTCCATCGAATACCCGCTCGCCGCGAAAATCATCTCGCAGTCTCTGGGGTACGCCCGCCAATTGGGCTTCGAGCTGCCGCCGCGCGTCGCTGGGGCGTTGGACGCTTTGGGGCCACTGGGCGTTGCCGCCCAGTGCCAGGAAGAAGTTCCGCTCGGGGGCAAAGACGGGAGACCCTTCTACGTGGCCGGTCCCGATGATGACGTTGACTCTATCATGGCGACGCTGATCCGGACATGCGGCCACGGGAACTTCCAATTCACCATGCTCGGCGGACCCATTCCGCCGGACTTCTTCGCTTAACGGCGAGTAGTGGCGGCATTATTCCGCCGAGGCGAGGCTGACCATGCGCAAGAGAATCGGGGAGCAAGTCGATGGAGTCGGACGTGGTTCCGCTACGCTCCACCGCACCGCTCATCGTGTCGTTCGGCAGCTTCTGAACTACACACCATTGCTGGATCTTGGCGCAGTTGCGATCGATTGGGCTCACTGTACATTCCGGCCCGTATGGAGTCACGGCTTCAGCCGGTCGCCGCGTGAAAACCGGCTGAAGCCGGGACGACAAACGTCGAACGGACGGTGTGCTGGGCCACGATGAGAATTGCTCGACAAACGCTTGATATTATCCCTGAGATCGACACCCTGCTGAGCGCATGAGAATCCTCTTCCTCGGCGGCACCGGGAATATCTCGGCGGAGTGCGCCGCGCTCCTTCATCAACGCGGCCATGAAATCCTCGTGGTGAGCCGGGGCCGCAGTGACGTGCCACCGCCGTACCTTGCCCTGATCGCCGATCGCCGGGATCCGGCGGCTCTGCGCACCGCGCTGCGAGACGTGCCGACCGACGTCGTGATCGACTTCCTCGGCTATGAAGTGCCGGACGTTCAGTTATGCGATGAACTATTCGCGGGGCGGGTTCGCCAGTATGTTTTCATCAGCTCCACGACGGTTTACGCGAAGCCGCACCGACAGTTGCCTTTGACGGAGAATGCCCCGCGCGGAAATACCTGGTGGGACTACGCCCAAAAGAAAGGGGCGTGCGAAGAGTGGCTGCGTCAACGCGGTCAAGAGGGGCGCCTTCCCGTCACGATCGTGCGCCCGTCGCACACCTATTCCCAACGCTGGATTCCGAATCCAGTGTCGAGTTCGAGCTACTCGTTCGCCGCACGCCTCGAGCAGGGGAAACCGGTCTTTGTTCCCGATGACGGAGAGAATCTCTGGACCTTGACCTCGGCCCGAGATTTCGCGGTGGGGTTGGCGGGCCTGGTGGGTCACGCCGACGCCGTCGGCGAAGCCTTTCATATCACCAGCGACGAAGTCCTCACCTGGAACCAGATCTACACCGAGATCGCCGAGGCACTCGGAGCGAAGGCACCGGAGATCGTCCCGATCCCGACCGAGTTCATCTGTCAGGTGGCGCCGCGGATGACCGGGCCGCTCAAGGGCGACAAGTCCAATCCCGGTGTCTTTGATAATTCCAAAATCAAACGGTTCGTCCCGGAGTTCGAATGTCGGACGTCGTTTCACGAAGGTATTCGGGAGTCGGTCGCGTGGTTGCGCGAGCATCCCGAGCAGTGGAATCTCAACCCCCAGGTGGACGCCGTTTTCGACGACGTGATCGCGGCGTGGCGGTCCGCGGGGAACCTGACTCCGTCGGCGGAGTCACGCTGGAACTCCTGAAACGACTCTCGCTCAAGCCGCCGCTCCCAGCAAACCCCAGGGTCGGATCACGGGCAAAGCGTTCCTTGGAACCGCAGGCAAGAGACGTGTTGGTTCGTCTCATCCCTCATTTCTTGGATCGTCCGCATCCGAGCCTGCGCCAGGCGATCACCATTGATCTCGCCAGAGGAAAAGTCCGGCACACGGACTACTCCGACAACCCGAATCCTCCGATTTTGCACCGGCAGGAAGCATTTCTTCCTCCCGACCATCCGCAGCGAGGACGGTTCGCGGCGCTCGCCCAAGCCGAAGAAACCGCCGGCCTCCATGCGAACACGGCGACGATCGATTTCCGATTGAACAGGGCAGCAATTCTCATTTTGACTCAGGACACTGTCCGTTCCACGCATGTAGTCCCGG
>CAYHFE010000406.1:0-7438 GCA_964355375.1 uncultured Verrucomicrobiota bacterium | reverse complement strand
AAGAAGTGGTCGGGGCGAGAGGATTTGAACCTCCGACATCTCGGTCCCGAACCGATGGGGATCAGAAGTAACACGCCGCACTACCGGCGCTCGCTCCTTGATGGTGCTCAAATTGGGCTCAAGCCCGCCTCCACACCCGCCCCGTTGCGATCAGCATGCCTGCGGCTGCGAGTGAAGCCGCAAGCTGGGTCAGGAGGCGATCCCGGATGAGGTCCCTTCGATTGTCCTGTGGCGGCGTGGGCGGCAGGAAGCGATTCCGGCTCCGCGTTTCGGCGTATGCCTCTGGCGCAGGAGTCGGAACATAGTGATTCACCAGTAGCCACCCGTGGCCCTCGTAGTGACATACCTCCACCCCACACAGGCCCAAGGGCACGTAAAGAAGCGCAGCTAGGATCGTGGCCCCAGCAAGGCCATTCGCGATCCGTGTGATCAACCAACTGTTCGATCGCCTTCCAAAGTGTGTCGCACAACTGCGAATCAAGCGGCCAGCCACAATCACAAACAGAACGCCAATCGCTACCGCTGCAACAAGCGAAAGTCCCTGCTCTGGCGTCGTCTCGGGCAGGGCCAGACCGACGAGGGCAGTGGGCAGGAGGACCACCAGCGCGGTCAGCGCAATTACACCGAGCCGTTTAACGAAGCTGCCGAGGACTGCCCAAGGGAAGGACTGCATTTAATTTGTCGGACTATACAACAGACCCAGAGACGGCCTCGATCCCAATCTGAGCACCGGGAATCAACCCTGTCCTGCCTTCTGGGGGTTACGCGCGATTGGTTCCGAGCTGCTCGCCAGTCTCATGGAGCCGTGGTTTGAATTGACGGAGAGAAGAAACGCCGCTGCCGCAATCGACGCGACGACCTGAGCCAGAAGGCGGTCACGTATCAAGCTGACTCGGGGATCGGGCACTGAAGGCAAGTCCCAGAGGTTTTGACCCTCGACCGGGATTGGTGCTCTCTCTGGGTATTTGATGAACAACCATCCGTGGCCTGCGTAATTACAGACGGTGGTGCCACACGTCCCAAGGGGAACATACAGGCACGCACCAATGACAATTGCCGCCGCCGTGCCCCGCGCGATTCGTTCAATCAATCTGTCCGCCCTCCTTGAGTTACGCGCGTTTTGTCCCGAGCTTCCCTGCCAGTTCGTGCAGCCGCGTCTTGTGGGCGGTCAGATACCGCTCCGTCGTCCGAATGTCCGCGTGCCGCAACATCTCCTTGGCCTCCTGAATCGTCGCGCCCTGCTCGATCAACGATGAGCCGTATTCGTGTCTTAAGTCGTGCCAGCAGTGGCCTGCCCTCCCCGCTGTTAGGCCCGCCAGGTCAAAGAGCTTCCGCCAGGCCTTGCCGAAGCTCGCCACGTATCCGCCATCGTCGCGCCCGAACACGAACGCATCAGGCCCGAGCTTGCGGCGCGCGTCCAGAACCTCGCGCACACGTTCAGTTCCCGCATAGACCACTTGGTCAGCGCCGGACTTCGTGATCATGGCAGGTAGGCGAATCATCTGGTTGTCCGCGTCCACGTGCTTGGCTTGAATCTTCAGCATCTCACCGGCGCGGATGCCCAGGTCGAGCGCCCCGATCAGCCTGCGGGTCATCTCGCGCCCGACACTCGCGCGTTGCCGGTTGGGATTCCAAATCACCCCGTTGACGATATTGGAGACGACGCCGCGCGAGATGCCGAGCGACAAGGCGACCGCCTTTTGCATTTCGCCCCCTACTACGCGGGCCTTCACCCCTTCAACGATCTCGCGGGTTAGCTTCCGGCCAGTGTCGGGTGCCCGGTCCAATAAGGCGCAGCATTCAAAGAGCTTGGCTTCCTGCTCGGTGGTGATCCGACGTTCGCGCGTGTTGCTGACTGGCTTGGCCGACAGATCAAGAAACGGGTTCGCCCCGGTGAGCTTCATTCTGACGGCCCAATTAAACATGGCTCGGCCGGTTTCCACATATCGGTTGTAGTTGGCCGCTGACCACTTGCGGGTTTTCGCGGTTTCCCGCAACCAGTCCTCGAGCACTTCCGAGGACCTGGCCAGCTTCGCCAGCGGTTGATCACCGAACGCTGCCCGGAACATCGCCACATACGCCAAGGTTGAATTGCTTCGGAGCTTGTCGCCTTCGATATGGCGCTTGGTGTAGTCGTCCAGGAACGTGCCGAAGGTGATGCCGCCCTCGGGCTCTGCGGGGCGCTCGCCCTTGCGATCAAAGGTCCGCGCGTCAATCGCCACCACCATCCGGCGCAGAACCGCCCGCGCGGCGTCCTTCGTGGCGAGGGACTGCCCCGACCACTTCTTCAGGGACACCCGCTGGCGCTTATACCGGCCCCAGTAGGGGCAAGCACAGCTATCCCACAGGTGGCTGCACTTCTTGAATAAACCCTCTACGCGGCTCTTACGTCGATTTCTCGGGGGCACGGCGGGCCTCGGTTAGGGTTAGGCGCACAACTGCGGAGTTCCCGGAGAATGCTTGTAAGTATATGATATATATAGTAGTTATAGACTCTGGCCTCGTCGGAGCGGCCCGGAGTGGGCGGAGCTAGGTCTCCCCAACTCCGCCGCCCTCCGCGCCCCTTGGAGTGGGCTAACCCTAACAGAATCAAGCAGCTAGGGCCAATCCTCCGCTCACTCCGGCTATGGGGACCAGCTTCTTGTAACCCTGCCTTCCATCGAGCTTCACGGCGATTCCGTGAGTGACCAGCGCCTTCAGGAACCCCGCGACGGCAGACGCGCCTTTCGTCGTCAGGACGTGCTGCACGTCAACAAACCTGAACACCGGTGAGAGTTTGTTCAAGGCGGTGCGTTGTTCCTCGGTCAGCCGATCCAGGCCGATCACCCGGCGGTAGCCGAGGACTTCGCCATCGGGGTCGTGGTCGCGCACCAGGTGAATCGGTGGAATCGGCCCAGCGCCACGCCGCAACCCCGCGAGGGTGAGTTCATCGGTGTCGTGTTTCTCGGTCTCCGCGCCTAGCCGCAGGTCAGCGCCATTGATGAGCGCGTGACTGCCCGCCGCGTTCTGGAACCACCGATGGGGATCATCAATGAGGCGCCCTTGCTCGGCTTGCTCCTTGCGAAGGTGATGGACGAAGCAGAACGCCGTGCCCAACTTCTGGCCCAGTTTGCGTAGCGTGTTCCACACGGCCCCGGCTTTGTCCGCGTGCTGCTCCATGTCGGGGCAGAAATTTCGCAACGGGTCGATGAGCACCAATGAGTAGTGCTTGGCCTCAACCTTCTTCAGTAGGGCGTCGAAATAGTTGGTCGAGGCGTTCGCGGTGTCCCAATGGGGGGACCACACATCGAAGTTCTTGGGCACTTCCGGTAGCCCTGCCATCTTGCTAATCTGCTCCAATCGCGTGATGAACTCCTCTGGGGTCGATTCAAGATCGGCATAGAGCACGTTTCCCTGAACGGTCGAGAGGCCGAACACGTCAGTGCCTGACGCGACGGCGATCCCGAATGTCACCATCAGCGGCGTCTTGCCGATGGTGCTGTTGCCAACCAAAATGTTGACGGACTTCTCCTTAATCAAGCCATTAATCAGGAAGCGCCCCGGCGCGGCCATAGCGAGCGCTCTGAGCCCGTCGATGTTGAGGACGCCGGCCGAACTGCGATCAACAAGGGTCGGTATCATCTCGGGCTACGCCCATGTCTGTTCTTATTCCAGACGACCACCCACGCCGGGGTGGTGCGCAACCGGCGCGCCGATCCCGAGAACACATACCGAAGTTCCCGCCGCTTGGCGGCCGACTCCAAGGTCGACAAGCCGCAGCCAGCCAGGATCGCGGCTTCTTGCAGAGTGATTCGTGTCGTGGCCTCAAGCAGCATAGAGGGGCTCCTTCCGCAGGTCTTCGAGATCGTGGATGTAATGGCGCAGGTGACGAAACCCCGGCACGCAGGTTTCAATGGAGCCGCAGTTGTGAGTGCGTGCCGATCCCATCATGCGCCTTGCCTCGGCCAGGGTGGGTAGCAGGTCAACGGTGAAGCGCCCGCACTCGCGCACGAGTGCGAAGCGCCCACGACCACTGAGCCACGCGCGCGACCACTTGCGACGGGCCTTGTTGGCATATTGGGCGTCCGTCAGCATGCGACCTCCGAGAGCCACTGCTGCACCCAACGCTTGGTGGTGACTTGATTACCGCCGAGCGCCTTCCAGTTGAGGCGATTGGCCTCCATGGCGCGGTGAACCTTTGCCCGCGTGGTCTTGGCGAGTTGGGCCGCTTCGATGATCCCGATGGGTTGTTCCATACGCTGCTCCTAAGTTGTGTTCTGTTGGATCGCTGCCGGTCCAACCGCCTGAGAATGTAACGGCGGTTACATTCCTACGCGGTCTGCATCCGAGACTCTGCCCACCGATCAAGCCACGTCTGCCTGATGCGGATGCACCCGCGACCGTGGCCGATGCGAACGTGGCACAGCCCGAGGGTGGCGATTGCCGAGTAGATCGTCTGTGGATGAAGGCGCAGGGTTGCGGCGGCTTCCTTGATGGTCAACCAGTTGTCACCAAGCGGGCCTCCTTTGCCAGGTGTGTGGTCACGATTCATGATGCGAGTCTCCAAAAATGCGAATAGGCGGACGCCATCGGCGGATCAAGTGTCCGAGGGGTGGCCGGTGAGTTGTGAGGGAACGGGTGAACGACGGACGAGCGGAACCAGCAAACTATCCGAGGGCGCGACAGGCTTTCCGGGCAGAGCTAGTGCCGTGCCGGTGAGGTCCGTCGAGTTGAGTGAGATTGGTCACCGATGCCTACACCGGGACTAGACCAGTATGACAGCAATAGACATGTCAAGTCAAGTCCAGAATGCGTTCAGCTTGATGAAGGCCTAATTCTACTTACTGTGGCAACAGGCGAGCGCAACAAACAACTGTTTGATGAGCCGTCGTCGGGCTGTTCGGAACTCCAACAAAACCGGGGGCGAAACTAGGCCGCAGACGTGAGGGATTTGTGAGCCTTGCGCCAACGCTTCAGCGTGGCCAGCGACACCCCGAGGGCGTGGGCTGCCTCCGGGTTCCGCAAGTCCGCCACCGTGAGTAGCCGAGCGACTGGCACCGATGCCCTCGGGCGGCCCAATCGTGTCCCCTGAGCCCTCGCACGGGCAAGGCCAGCCATCACACGCTCTTGGATGCGCCCTCGCTCAAACTCCGCGATAGCCGCCAGGATGTGAAGTTGCAGCTTCCCCGCTGGCGTCGTCGCGTCGATGCCCTCGGCCAAGCTGACGAACGCAATCCCGAGCGCCTGCAAGTCATCCAACAGGGTGATCAGGTGCTTGAGGTTGCGGCCGAGGCGATCCAGACGCCAGCACACTAGGATGTCGAACCTTCGCCGCTTCGCATCCGCGATCAACCTATCGAGCGAGGGCCGACGTTCCTTGGCCCCGCTCACACCATGATCCAGATATTCGACCACCGTCCACCCGCGCGCCTCGGCATAGCGGCGTAGTTCCGCCGTCTGGTTCTCGGGTTCCTGATCCAGCGTCGAGACGCGCGAGTAGAGGGCGGCCTTCATGGGCATGGTGAACCTTTGGCTAGTGAATGCGTTCGATGTCGCCGGGTTGCTCGATGTAGCGGCGAAGGGCGGACTGTTCTTCGCGGGCCAACCGCGCGAGGATGCGCGCGCACTGGTAGGTGTTGCCAGCACCGAACGCCGCGACCGCCAGCCCGCTCTTTAGCGCTGCAATTGTCGCCAGCACTTCATCCATGAGGGCCTGATCATCGATGTCCACGGCGGCAGACAGGCGGCTAGTCAATTCCTCTGCTACGGCCATCGCAGTCGAGGTCGTGATGATCATCGGAGCGGGTTTCGTCATTTGGTGCCCTTTCGTCCTGTCCGAGGGTTACGAGTGGATGATGCTGGCGCGGCCACCTTGCGATCCGCTAGCCATTGCTGAATTGCCCGCCGCGTTTGCTCACTCTCTGAAATTCCGTCACGTTTCTTGACTGCCGTGAGGCCTTTCTTGAGACTCGCATCGATTGCAAACGCAAAGAGCTTGCGCCGTTTGCTCATACTGCTAGTTTATATAAACAAGCAGCAAACCACAACGATAATCGTGGGTGTGTCGCTTGCGAAGGTGTCAAAGTGATGCCACCTAAAGCACAACGCCGAAGCCAGGTCGGCACGCCGATGCCGCCCGAGCGGGGCACACGTTGGCCGCCAGGAACTTTCGCAGGGCGCTAGGGCGATTTGCTTCGGCTGTGCAGGGGCAAGGGCCGCCGACGCGCCCGCGAGGCCCCTGCCCCGCCGGAGGGCACCCACCCCCGAAAACTTCGGAGGGGGGCGGGGACACATACAAGGCTCGCCGGTTTGTGAAGGGTCGTTTTCGAGAGGCAGGCCCGATTCAAAATTTCATGAAATCAGGATTCGTCGGGTGGTCGCGGTCCCACGAGCGCCGCACCAGCCGCCAGACGAACGACCGAAAGAGCGGCAACGACCAACGAGCGGCGGACCCGACCAGGATCGCCGATGCGGGGCACCATCTCCAATCCGGCACTCCCGGTCGGGCGCGGTTCGGTGTTCATCTGTGCCCATCTCGCTCTCAACCTGTGGTGGTGTGTCGCTCCCGAGCCCGCCCGTTTTTTGGGCGGCAGGGAGCGAACCGGGCTGCCAAATGAACGAGCAGCGCGGAACGTGAAAATGGGCGCCTAGGTGATTCCGAACTCGCCGCGCGCTGCTTGGCCGAAGGCGTCGAGTTGCTGGGCGTCAAGGTGGTTAACGATGTATTGAAGGAACAGGAGGCAACTCATCGCAGGGTAGTAGCTCTCCCCTCCTCTGCTGAATTTGGCATTCGGCCCGCGCGTTTCCCAGAACACCGCTTCACACGTCTTGGTCGCGCCGCCTGCGCGTGGGGCGACCAGCTCCAATCGGAAACCCGGACCACTCAGGATCTCCGTGCGCTTCGTCAAGTCGCCCATGTGTGTGCCGACAGTCTGGGCGAGTCGATAGGCCGCAGGGTCAGGCCCCAGGTTCGACACAACTCGTTTGGTGTAACGGGCGAAGTCGTGAGCGATGCGGCCGGGGCCGTGATCGCCTTCCATCGTGTATCGCACAGATCCGACTGACGATTCGAGTGTCTGAGCCGGATCGTCGTAGAACTCGACAACTAGCTTGCTGTCACCGCTGAAGAACCCCATTCGTTCGCTTCCAGTCCGCGCCTTCGGCAACAAGCGGGCGCGCCTGCGACGAGACCCGCGAAGTCTATGCGAAACCGAGGTCAGCCCTGCGACTGTTATGGCGCTCTGGCAGCAACGCAAAAAGCCCCACCGAGTGGTGGGGCCTTGAACGTCGGATGGTGCTCAAATTGGGCTCAACGCGACGTTAAGAGGCCGCATCGCAACGTATTTAGACTTAATTCCAGACGTGCGAAAGGCCCGGTTTCCCGAGCCTTTTACATCGATTAGTTGGTCGGGGCGAGAGGATTTGAACCTCCGACATCTCGGTCCCGAACCGAGCGCTC
>CAYHFE010000405.1:5555-7450 GCA_964355375.1 uncultured Verrucomicrobiota bacterium | reverse complement strand
ATCAGCGTGCGCCTCCGGACGATCTTGCCGGCCCGAACGACCGCGTAGTTCAGCGCGTGGCGCTGCCTCGCCTCGGGAAAGAATTTTGCCCGCAGCCGTTCGTTGATCGCCCGTTCCGTCCACAGCAGATGCACCTCGTCGTCCGGCCCGAGCCAGAGGTCGCAGGGGTAAAGCCACCCGGCGGTCCGGTCACGACTCGCAATTTCCACCCACTCCGCAAACGGCTCTGTGGTGATGTCCCGCGTCGAGGTGTAGAAGAGGCGGCGAAAATCGTAGTCCCATTCCTGTCCGGTCAGTTCGCGTTTGAAATCCCGCCAGGCCTGGTACGGTTCGACAATGTCGCTCACGCCGAAGAAATGCACCGCCCGATCGCGCAGTGCCACGGTGGGATAACACACGCGAATGGGTCCGGGCTTGTCGTATTCGGCGCCCCAGGGCCACGCGAGCTGGCCTTGGGCACTCCACGCCCCGGCACGATCGCGAAACGTCCATTCGGCATGCCCGTAGCCGATGTTTTGGAAGAGAACCAGCTCCCCGGCCGCGCCGTCCGCGGCGAAGCTGCGATAGCTGTGCTCGGTAAATGCCGGCGCGCCCTTCCAGACCGGCGTGATCGCAACGGGCGCCGCCGCCGGCTTGCCGGCCGCGAATTGCCACACGTCCGGCCGCGCCGGGCCCGACTTGAGCTGCGGGTGCACGAGGAGCGTGGGATTTGCGGACAGAAAAACCCGGCCATCGTGAAACGCGGCCAGCGGAGCCGGCTCGCGCGTGCGTCCCTCGTCCACCCGCACACGCTGCCAACCGCCCGCCTCACGGACAAATAACACCCAGCGGCAGTTGTTCAACGGTGGAACATCGGTGATCGTTTCCAGCCCGCTGGCAAACACGCGGTCGCCCGCGCGCACGAGCGTGGTGGATCCGGCGCACCACATCGGGCCGGCGCCGTTGTTCGCGTTGGTGAACGAGTATACGTCCTCCTCCACCTCGACCACCGGCGCGAGACCGGCCCCGTGGGCCATCCACGACGCGCCGAAGATGAGGGCGGCCAGCAGGATTTTCACGGTTCAGCCGCCCTCCTCGAAGCCCAGATTTCTCGGCTGCCGGCTCCTGGCCGGCGTGAAGCGCGGGGCGCGATTGACCGCCGCGTCCTGGTCGTCGGACTTGCCGGGCTTCGCCAACTCTCCACTCGGATCCGTGACGGGCACTCCCTGGCCCACAATCTCGAATTTCACATCGTCACACCAAAGCTGGCCCGTGCCGCGCAGCAACGCTCCGATCGTGATGTTGATTGCAGCCAACGGCACCTCGAGCACGAGTTCACACTTCACCCAATCGCCGGTGCCGGTGATGGGCCGCTTCGCCATGGTGTCAGAGGCGAGCGTTTGATCGGCGCCATCCAACCGCATCCATAACTGTGCGGAGGTCGCCGCTGCGGTCTTGAGGTAGCCGGTCATGCGTACGCGTCGGCCGCGATAGAGGCCAACGGCAAACGTCTGCAGCAGCGTCCCCTCCCCCTCCGGCTCGGCGACAACGCTCTTGATCGAGCCGCTTCCCTTGCCGCTCCGGCTGACCCGGCGATCGAGAAATGCCGCGAAATCCTTGCTGACCGACGACACCTCCCAACCTAACGGCACAACGTCAGCCGCAGGCGCCGCGGTGACGCCGAGCCCGACCAGCAGAACCAGCGTTGCCGCCATGAGTGATTGCGGAACACGTCGGGCTGCGCCCGACCGCCTCCACCTGTAAGGCGTGGCGGGACGGAGGCGACAAAGCGGCGCCCGGAAACGCGGCACCCCAAAATGCTCCGCGGTCCGTAAGAAGCGAATCGCCCGTTTGAGATCCATTGCACCGCTGAGATTGGAGGACTTTCGGTCGCACCGGAAACATGAAATCGCGAG
>CAYHFE010000405.1:0-5455 GCA_964355375.1 uncultured Verrucomicrobiota bacterium | reverse complement strand
AAGATGTCGACGCGGGCCGCAGCATACGTCGGGCTCTGGCCGCCGCCGGCATCGAGCGCAGCATGGTCCGCGCAGGGACGCGTGGGCTCCGATCAAAATCCCTTGACGCGGAAAAGGCTGGTCACGCTTTCGTTGCTGTTGATGCGTTGAATCGCCTGTCCAAGCAGGGAAGCAATGCTAAGCACAGTGACGGGAATGCCGTGGGTATTCACCGGTGTCGAGTTCGTGGTGATCAGTTCATCGATCAGCCCAGTCTTCAGGCGATCGATCGCCACCTCGTTTAGGATGCAGTGACTGACCGCGGCGCGAATGCTGCGCGCTCCGTGCTCGCGCAGAATCTTTGCCGCTGCCGTCAAAGTTCCGGCAGTCTCGGTGATGTCGTCGACGAGCAGCACGTCGCAACCAGCGACCTCGCCCACTACGTTGATGGCCTCGACCCTCGTCGCGCTCTTACGCTTCTTGGCAACGAGGGCAAGCCCCGCCCCAAGCACATCCGCATAGGCGGCAGCCATTTTCATCCCACCAACGTCCGGCGAGCAAACAATCAGGTTCTCCCGTTTCGTCTTTGCAAAATGCTCGAAAAATACCGGCGAAGCAAAGAGATGGTCGACCGGGATGTCGAAAAATCCCTGAATTTGCTGACTGTGCAAATCCATCGTTAGGATACGAGTCGCGCCAGCGGCCACAAGCAGGTTAGCCACCAGCTTGGCGGTTATCGGTACACGGGGCTGATCCTTGCGATCCTGACGGGCGTAACCGTAGAACGGCAGCACCGCCGTTATCCGCTGCGCCGACGCGCGACGGGCGGCATCGATCATGATAAGCAACTCAACCAAGTGATGGTTCGTCGGCGGGCACGTGGACTGGATAATGAAGACATCGTGCCCACGAACGTTCTCGTTGATTTTGACGAAGGATTCGCCGTCCGGAAAGCTCGTGACGGTGGCTTCGCCCAGCGGCTCACCGATTGAGCGACACATTTCCTCAGCAAGAGGACGATTGGAGTTGCCCGTGAAAATCTTAAGCCGCGATTCGCTCATGAATCGTCCATCTTGCAATGCCAGTCGTCAGGAGGAAGTCTTTTCTGCGTCACGAAGCTGAGCTTCAAGCAGATCGACCCGCTTGAAGAGGTCGGGCAACCGCTGCTGCAGCACTACAATCCGGCGCTCCAGCAAGTAGGGAATTGCCGGCGTGCCGTTGACAAAGCCACCGGCGGCAACGTCGGTGGTAATCCCTGCCCTGCCGCCCGCTTTCACTCCCCGGCCAATCGTGAGGTGGCCCGCCGTCCCCGCCTGGCCGCCCAACACGACGTAGTCCTCCAAGGTGGTGCTGCCCGAGATGCCGACCTGCGAGCAAAGCAGGCAGTGCCGGCCAATGACAACATTGTGCGCCACCTGGACCAGATTGTCGATTTTCGTGCCCTCGCCAATGCTCGTTCGACTGAACCGCGCCCGATCGATGGTGGTGTTGGCACCAATCTCAACGTCGTCGCCGATGACAACATTGCCGACCTGCGGAACCTTCTCGTGGCGGCCGGAAACGAACTCATACCCAAAGCCATCCGAGCCGATGACGACACCCGGCTGGATTCGCACCCGTTGCCCAATTTCGCACTCGGCGGCAAGGACTACGCCAGGCATCAACCAACAGTCATCGCCAATCACCGCGGATCGGCCGACAAAAACCTGCGCCTGCAAGTGGGAGCGCTCACCGATGACGGCACCGGACTCGACCACGCAGAGCGGCCCGACGGTAGCGGTAGGCGCAACCCTGGCGCCGGCGGAAATCGAAGCGGTAGCATGAATTCCAGGCTCCGGTCTTGGCCACAGTTCCTGCTCGATGCGGGCGCAAACTCGTGCGAGCGCCACCGACGGATTCTCAACGAGCAGAAAAAGTTGATTGCTGCTGGGGTCACCAGCGAACTCGGTCGGCAGGAGCACCACGGAAGCCCGGGTCTCTGCCACCTGGCGCTTGTACCTGGCGCTGCCAAGAAACGACAGATCGCCCGGTGCAGCGGCGGAGAGAGCCGCCAAACCCCGGATGGTCTCGGTCGTAGTGCCCCGAACTGCTTTGGGCGCGGTAATGGCGATGATCTCGGCGGCGGTGAACGAAACCTGCATGAATACAATCGTGACGATTTACCTCTGCCATGCAATTCAGCAAACATCACCTCAGCGCAGTAATCCGTATCTCCTGAGCGAGAGATTGGATTGATCGCACCCTCGATCCGAAAACCAAAAGCGCCCCGTTCGCAAGCGAACAGGGCGCTAGAAAAAACCAGGAAGCTGAACTGCGACTACTTTTTCGGGGCGACTCCCGGGACGGTAATCGTCGGGGATCCTGCGCCGGAGGGTGCCGCGGCCGGGCCTGAGGCCGCAGGTGCGACAGTCGACGTAGCAGGCCGATCCTTGTTAACCTCTTTCATCACCTCGTCGGTGATGTCAAAACCCGGATCAACGTAGACGAGATTTGATATGCCGATCAGAGAAGGCCCGGCCTTGTCAATCAGGACGGTCGCACCTTTACGTTTGGCCACGTCCGCCGCGACTTTTCCAATTTCCTCGAGCATCAAGCTGCGAAAAGTCTGCAACCGTTGCTGAAGTGAATTACGGGTATTTTGGATGAAAGTGCCGATTTCATTCTTCTTCTGCTGAATCGCCTCGAGTTTTTTCTGTGCATCGTTCTGCGCCTTGCTCTTCGCATCGGCCGAAAGTGCAGGATTCGTCGACTGTTCGTTCAGCGCCTTGTACTCCTCCACCAAAACATTGCCTTCCTTGTTCATCTTATCGACCTCCTCCTGCGCCTTCTGGTCGTCACTCTGGATTTTGGCGTTTTGCTCGACGGTCTTGTAATGATTATCGTAAAGCTTCGCCATGTCGACAACCCGCAGGTTGACAGCCGGCTGGGCATAAGCGGCGAGCGCGAAAGCCCCGAAAGCCCCGAGCGCGACAAGTGATTGGATGGATTTCTTCATGAGTGCTGTTTTGGTCAGTGAAAGTTGCGACTGGAACACAATCAGAACCGTGTGCCAAAGGAAAAATTGAACTGATTGCCCTTCTTATTTAGTTTTGTGCCTGTCAACGGGATGCCAAAATCAAGGCTCAATGGAGCTCCTGCGACGAACAAGCGCACGCCAACGCCAAAATTATCGTTGTAGGTGCCGGGATTGAAGTCATAGGCGCCCGAATTCACGAACCCAGCATCGTAGAACGCGGCGAAGCGGATCGGGCTTACGATATCGAGCGAATACTCTGCACTGAAAAAGCCATAGGTCTTGCCGCCAACCGGCTCGTCAAACTGGTCGCGCGGACTCACATCACGAAACTCGAAGCCACGTAGGGTCGTCGGACCACCCAAGTACCATTTCTTGTAATAGGCAACGTCGGTGCTGTCTCCGAAATTCTGAATGACGCCACCGCGGGCGATGAGACTGAGCACCTGTGTCTGCGCCTCAAAGACCGGGAAAAACTGCGAGCCGCGAAACTCAAGGCTGTAATAGTTGTTAATCTTGGCTCCACCGAGTGGTCCACCAGCGAAATTTAGATTCACTTCGACCCGGTTACCGGAAGTCGTGTTAATGATCTTGTCGCGGGTGTCGCGTTCGAGTTGCAGTCCGACCGTGGAAAGAGCATTACGTCCAGCCAAGGACTGGATCACCTGCGAGGCGGAAGGCGAAACGTTGTTGATGTCGAAAATCTCGTAGGTGTAGGAGAGACGGCCATTCCAGAGTTCGAACAGATGCTTGCGCAGGTACACTTCGAAACCCGTCTCAATCTGGCTGTAGACCGAGCTGTTGTATTCGGAACTGGTGCGAAACACGCTGAAACCAAGACCGAGCTGCCGCTGAAACAGCCAAGGCTCCTCGAACGACAGCACCACTTCGCTGGAGAGCGAGCCCAGTTGCATCCGCAGGCGGAACTTCTGACCGTCGCCCTGGAAAAACGAGCGCCGGTTGAAGAGATCGAAATTTGACTGTGATACCTCCGCGAACAGGGTCGCCCGCTCAAGGGAACTGAAACCTGCGCCAAACGTCAGGTTACCCGTTCGGCCCTCGTGTACCGCGATCCGCATATTGCGACGCCCCGGGATGTTTGTCTCCTGCGGGGTCACGTTCACATCTTCGAAGAAGCGTGTGTTCTCCAACCGCAGCTTGCTGATCTTCATCAACACGGTGCTGAACACATCTCCTGGTCCAAGCACTAGTTCCCGCAGAATGACCAGGCTCTTGGTCTTGACGTTGCCTTCGACGACAATCGACTCGACGATGAACTTCTCGCTCTCGTTAACCGTGTATTCGACATCAATGGCGCCGGTCGCGACATTCGGCTTGCGGTTCAAGCGTACGCGGGTGTCGAGATACCCGTCCTTGCCATAGAAGTCTTCGAGCCGCTCCACGTCCTTGTCGAGGCGCGACGGCATGAACACGTAGCCTTTCTTTTGCCGGACCACGCGCCCGAGCAGCTGCGAGGTGAACAGCTTGTTGCCGGAAAACGTCACGTCTCCGATATAGTATTGGCGGCCTTCATTGATGTTCACCACCAACTGCAGCCGCTGGGGAGTCGGATAGTTGAAAAGCACCTTGTCTTGAGGAATTTCCACGTCGAGAAAGCCCTGTTCCCGGTAGTAGTCCCGCAACTTATCGAGGTCGTCCTCAAACTGGTCGTCCTTGAAGCGGCCCGATCCCGTTAGCCATGAAAACATCCACCACTTCTTGGTTTCCATTTCGCTCCGGAGCTTCCGTGCCTTGACGTGGGCGTTGCCGACAAACTTGATTTCGGCAATCTTGACCTTCGCGCCTTCCCGGATCTTGAAGATGATCGTGCCGAAGCCGCCAATCCTGTCGCGCTCAATCGTATAGGTAACCGAGACCTGATTGTATCCGCTCTTCTGGTAATATTCCCGAAGTTTCTCGGAGTCTTCCTTCACCTGTCGCTCATCAAGGGCTTGGTTCGGTCGGGTCTTGGCCTCCTTTTCCAAGCGGGAGCTTTTCATCTTCTGGTTGCCCTCAAAACGCACGGCGAGCACGCGAAATTTGGGCGTAACTTCGACGACAATATTTGAGGTTCGTTCATCCACCATTTCGTGCTTCACCTCGATGAACTCAAATAAACCGGTGCGATAGAGTGACCGGATATCCCGGTCCAACGTAACCTCATCAAAGTCACCGCCTTCGCGCAACTGCATGTTGGCGCGAACCACCTGGTCGTTCACGCTCGCAGTGCCGACGAACTTAATCGTGATGGTGCCAACCTTGAAACTGGGGGCTTGCGGTGGCGGCGGCTGTTGCGCCGCCGCCGGTTGGGCTGCCACCGGAGTCAGACCCGCTGCCATCAACCAAAGGAACGTGAAAATGTAGGACGCGACCCTGCGCCCAGGGTTACTGGTGGAAGTTTTCAAAGCGGGTGATGTCTCGAAGGAAGGTGAGTCTCAATTCTCCTACTGGGCCGTTTCGTTG
>CAYHFE010000404.1:0-7505 GCA_964355375.1 uncultured Verrucomicrobiota bacterium | reverse complement strand
GAAATCAAGGCTCGCGTCTCGTTTTCGCTCGATTAACTTGTAAAGTCCCGCTAGCGATCCCGGACCTGCCTGAGAGCCGGTTTGAAGAACCCCTGCCTCATCCAACGGTGGGGCGGGACTCCGTCGAGCCCGAGATTGTTTGGCGGCATGAAAGTCAGGGTTCGACAGAGTCTCACCCCACCGCAGGTTCAGGGGGGAAGGACAGGTTCCTCGACGGCGACATCGTCATGGCTCAGTGCAAAGTGTTTTCTTCTCCGCGGATTCCTGCTAGCGTTCGCCCGCCATGACGGATTCAACGTCGGTGATTTTATGAACAAGATGACCACTGCTCTAGGACTTGGCGCCACGCTCGCCATGAGCTCATGGACGCAAACACCCGACGCCCGGGCCGCGGAATCGGCACCCGCGCTTGCCCCTCCGGCCGCCTCCGCCGCGGAGGATCCTTATCTGTGGCTGGAAGATGTGACCGGCGGCCGCGCCTTGAATTGGGTCAAAGCTCAGAACGCGGTGAGCACTCGCGAACTGGAGGGCGCAGCGGACTTCGAACCGATCCGCCAACGCTTGCTTTCGATCCTCGATGCCAAAGAGCGGATTCCCTTCGTGTCCAAGCACGGTCCGCATTTCTACAACTTCTGGCGCGACCAGAAAAATGTCCGCGGACTCTGGCGTCGCACCACTCTGGAAGAATACAAGAAGCCAGAGCCCGCCTGGGAAATTGTCCTGGATCTCGATCAACTCTCCGAAGCCGAGAAGGAAAACTGGGTCTGGAAAGGCTCCGACACGCTTTATCCCACCCACGACCGATGCCTGCTCTTCCTCTCGCGTGGCGGGGCCGATGCCAAGGTGGTCCGCGAGTTTGATCTCAAGACCCAATCGTTTGTTCCGGACGGCTTCTCGCTTCCGGAAGCCAAGAGCGACGTGGCGTGGCGCGATCGGGACACGCTCTATGTCGGCACCGACTTCGGCTCGGGTTCATTGACCAAGTCGGGCTACCCGCGGATCGTCAAAGAATGGAAGCGTCACTCCCCTCTCGCCGAGGCGCGGACCGTCTTCGAAGGCAGCCTCGATGACGTCGCCGTGGACGCGTCGGTGTCGCATGATCACGGGCGCACCTATGAGTTCATTCGCCGCGGCGTGACCTTCTTCACCGACCAAACCTCGGTGCGCCGCGGGGACGCCTGGGTGAAAATTGAGAAGCCGGACGATGCGCGAGTCGGAACCTTCGGGGATCAGATCATTCTTCGGCTGCGTATGGATTGGACCGTCGCCGGAAAAACCTATGCCGCCGGCTCCTTGCTGGCCGCGGATTTTGAGGCCTATCTCCGGGGCGAGAGGAATCTCGCGGTGCTCTTTCAACCCACCGATCGCAAGTCTTTAGCCGGCACCAGCGACACTCGCCAGTTCCTGATTCTGAACGAACTCGAGAATGTTCGGAACCGCCTTTACGCCCTGAAACGTGAGAACGGTTCCTGGTCACGCCAAGCTCTGGACATGCCCGCTTTCGGGTCGATTAGCGTCAATGGCATCGATCCGGATGAATCGGATGACTACTTCATGACCGTGACGGATTTCCTCACCCCGTCCAGCCTCTACCACGGTTCCCTGGTTCGCCCGAACCGGGAGAAACTGAAGAGTCTCCCGGCGTTTTTTAATGTCAAAGGCCTGGAGATTTCACAGCACGAAGCCGTGTCCAAGGACGGAACCAGGGTGCCTTATTTTCAGGTGGGCCGAAAAGGGATGGCGCGGAACGGGCAAAACCCAACCTTGCTCTACGGTTATGGCGGATTCGAAATCTCCATGCTCCCCAACTACAGCGCGTCGATCGGCTCCGCCTGGCTCGAGCGCGGCGGGGTCTATGTCCTGGCCAACATCCGGGGCGGCGGCGAGTTCGGACCGAAGTGGCACAACGCCGCCCGCAAGGCCAATCGGCAACGCGCCTACGACGACTTCATCGCCGTCGCCGAAGATTTGACCGCGCGCCAGGTGACCTCGTCGAGCCACCTGGGCATCCAAGGCGGATCGAATGGCGGCTTGCTCATGGGCGTCATGCTCACGCAGCGGCCGGACCTCTTCAAAGCCATCGTCTGCCAAGTCCCGCTCCTCGACATGCGCCGATTCAATCAACTGCTCGCCGGGGCCAGTTGGATGGACGAATACGGCAATCCCGACAAACCAGAGGAATGGGACTACATTCGCCAATTCTCGCCCTACCAAAACGTCGTCGCGGGAAAGAAATATCCGCGGGTCTTGTTCACGACTTCGACTCGCGATGACCGGGTCCATCCCGGCCACGCCCGGAAAATGGTGGCCCGGATGAAGGAGCAAGGCCACGACGTGCTCTACTACGAGAACATCGAAGGCGGCCACGGCGGCGCGGCCAACAACCAGCAAGCCGCTTACATGTCCACCCTGGCCTACACGTTTTTGTTGAAAGAACTGCGGTAACCACGCGGGCCTCTCGGCGCGGGTCAGACCTCTCCATCATTGAATACATTCAGTCGCCGGGGCAGATCGCAGGCCCGGCAGGGCCGTCGCCGCCCGGCTGTTGGCGGTGAACTGGCTTTTCGCAGAAACGGCCGGCTCACCTTGAGCGGGCAGCACGTTTCTGAGGAGGGAATCTCCGCCTATGATTAGCAACCGCTGGGACTGACCCCTTCGACACAGCAGTTCTCATTTTGACAAGTATGTAGTCCCGGCTTCAGCCGGTCGCCACGTGAAAACCGGCTGAAGCCGGGACTACCTGCGTGGAACGGGCCGTGTCCTGAGTCAAAATGAGAACTGCTGCCTTCGTCACCTCGTGTCTTTACACGGGACGGTGACTGTGCGAGATAGGGGCACGATTTTATGAAGCCGAAGCAGGTTCGACTCTTTATCAAGCCCTACTGTGGTTGGTGCCACGAGGCCATGGATTGGCTCAACGATCACGGCGTTCCCCATCAAACCCTGGACGTGATCTCCGACTCCCGAGCCCGCCAGGAGATGATCGCGCTCTCCGGGCAGAGCCTGGCTCCGGTCATTGAGGTGGACGGTGAGATTCTGGCGGACTTCGACACCGCTCAGTTGGAGGATTTCTGGAAGGACCTGGAAACTGCCTGACCAGCGATGGCGCATCCGGCGCGGACGAAGCAGCCTATGAACCCAACCGAACTCAGTCCCGGGCCGCGGCCGCGGCTCCCGGCTTGGCTGCGCATCCAACTGCCCACCACGGACACTTTTTTTCAGACGCGGAATTTGCTGGGCGACCTCAAGCTGCACACCGTTTGCGAAAGCGCGAAATGTCCGAACCATTGGGAATGCTGGAGCCAAGGGACAGCCACGTTCATGATCGCGGGCGATCGCTGCACTCGCGCTTGTGGATTCTGCGCCGTCAGCACCGCGAAACCGCTGGCCTTGGAAGCGGATGAACCGGCGCGGGTGGCCGAGGCCGCCCGGCGCCTGAAGCTGAGTCACGTCGTCATTACCGCGGTGGCCCGCGACGATCTGGCCGATGGCGGCGCGGAACACTTTCGCCAAACCGTCCAGGCGGTGCGCGCGGCCATTCCCGGCGTGGTCATCGAAGTCTTGGTGCCGGATTTTTTGGATCGCGACAGTTCCATCGACACGGTCCTTTCGGCGCATCCGGACGTCTTTAACCACAACTTGGAGACGGTGCGCCGCCTGACCCCGAGCGTGCGATCGCGGGCCACCTACGATCGCTCCCTGCACGTGCTCGACAAAGTGAAAGCCAAGCGCGGGACCGGCCTTTACACGAAATCGGGGCTCATGTTGGGCTTGGGTGAAACCGAGGAGGAATTGGAGATGGCACTGCGGGACTTGCGCAACGTGGGCTGCGATCTCTTGACTCTCGGGCAGTACCTGCAGCCGACGCCGCGGCACTTGCCGGTGATCGAGTTCGTGGCGCCGACCCGGTTTGACCACTTCCGCACCGTCGCTGAGCAGATGGGCTTTCTTCACGTCGCCAGCGGCCCGCTGGTTCGAAGTTCGTATCACGCCGCCGACCTCTCGCTTCCGCCCGCGAAACACGTTGGCTGAACGGCCTGTTTCCAGCCATTCTCATTTTGGCGCGCCTGGAGTCCCGGCTTGAGCCAGTTTTAACGCGGCGACCGGCTCATGCCGGAACTCCAGGCGTCGAACGGACGGTGTCCTGAGCCAAAATGTGAATGGCGGGCCTGTTTCGCGATTGACCTTCGATCGGCCTTTGTGGTGTATAGGGTTGATCAGATTCCCGAGAGCCGCGCGTCCGTCGGTCCGCCGTCTGCCCCACATTGAGGCGAGACGGATTGGGATGTCGGGCGACACGAGTCAGCAACCGAACCGTTCCAGTTTTTATGGCCGAAACCAGCGGTAAACAGGAATTCCTTGTTGGGGTGGATTTTGGAGGCACCAAGATTCTGGCGGCGGTTTTTTCCTCACACTTGAAGTGCCTCGGCCGGGCCAAGATGAGCACCAAATCGCAGCGCGGCCCGGACGCCGTCATTGAACGGATCGCTCGCTGCATCCAAGACGCGGTTGATGAGTGCGACCTCGATTTGAAGCGGATCCGGGGCGTGGGCATCGGCGCGCCGGGCGCGGTCGATCCGGAGACAGGCAAGGTGATTTTTGCGCCCAATCTGGTCTGGGAAGACGTGCCGCTCAAGAAAGAGCTGGAGAAACTTCTGGGCGTCCCGGTGTTTGTCGAGAACGACGGCAACATCTGCACCCTGGGCGTCTATGAATCGGAGCTGAATTCCAAACCGCGCCACGTGGTTGGCATCTTCCTCGGCACCGGGATCGGCGGCGGAATGATCATCGATGGACACCTCCATTCCGGCTTCAACCGCACCGCCGGAGAGATTGGCCACATGATTCTCGAGGTCGGAGGTCCGAAATGCGCCTGCGGCAACCGGGGATGTTTCGAAGCCCTGGCCGGACGGCAGGCCATCTACCGCAAGATCCAGAACGCGGTGAAAGACGGCGAGAAAACCCTCCTCACGGACATGCTGGGCGATGGCCTGGTCGATTTGCGGAGCGGCGACCTGCGACGGGCTCTCCGTCGAGGGGACAAACTCGTCGATCGAATCATCGAGGAAGTCGCCGAGTACACCGGGATCGCCGTGGCCAACGTCATCAATCTCTTGAATCCGGAAGTGGTCATTCTGGGGGGAGGCATCATCAGCGCCTTGGAGGACGAGATGATGGCCATCATCGTCGAAACCGCGCACGACTACGCCATGCCCGGCACGAGCAAAGGGATTGAAATTCACCCGACCAAGCTGGGTGACGACGCGGGCATTGTCGGAGGGGCCGTGCTGGCCCGTCGGGAAACGAAGTGACGTGGCGGCGTCCCTCTCGAGAAAACGGGCTCATCTATGGCTGCCATCCGCCGCGCCGTCATTGACGTGGGAACCAACTCGGTCAAGCTCCTCGTGGCCGAGGTGGCGGAGCGCGCGGTTCATCCCATCCTGGAGCGGAGCGAGCAGACCCGGCTGGGCAGCGGATTCTACGAAACGCATCGTCTGCAACCGGACGCCATCGCCAAGACGGCTCAAGCCGTCGCCCGATTCGCCGAGATGGCGGGGCCGCTTCAGCCCAGCACGATTCGGGTCATTGCCACGAGCGCAGCTCGCGACGCGCTCAATCAGGCGGACTTGCGGCAGGCCATCCAGGAGGCGTCCGGACTGACGGTCGAGGTCATCTCCGGGGAGCAGGAAGCAGATTGGGTTTTTGCGGGTGTGATTTCCGATCCGGAGCTGGCCACGGCCCCGCTCCTCATCCTGGATGTGGGCGGAGGGAGCTCCGAGTTCATTCTTGGCGAAGGCGCCGTTCAGTATTTTCGTGAGAGCTTCCGGCTCGGCACGGTGCGGCTTCTGGAATCCACCCCGCTCGCGGATCCGCCCGGCGCTGGCGAATGGCCGGCCTGCCAGGCGCACTTGCGCGATTTCCTGCAACGGCAGATTCGGCCAGCGCTGGAGCCCGCTCTGCACGCTCGCCGTCATCAGCGCGTCCAGCTCGTCGGGACGGGCGGGACCACCACCATCCTGGCCCGAATGCATCTCGGCCTGGACACCTTTGAGCGCAGCCGGATTGAATCCGTCTGTCTCACGCGGGAACAAGTCGAGGGCGTGCGCCAGCATCTCTGGAATCTGCCGCTGGCCGCGCGCCGACAGCTCGTCGGCCTCCCTCCCGAGCGCGCGGATGTCATCCTCATGGGCGCGGCGATCTTCGCGACCGTGATGGAGGCATTCGCTCTTCCTGATCTTCGGACCAGCACGCGCGGACTGCGTTTCGCGGCGTTGATGGACGCGGCCTGAGCACCGGCGGCGCGACCGACGCGCGACCGACGCGCGGTCGAGCGCGCCCCGCGCGGAAGAAGTCTTTTGGCGAAGGCGAGTTTCGCGGAACCGCCAGGTTTTGGAGTGCGGCAGCCCTCTGCCCCTCTTCGGCGCATCAGGCCGAAGCGCCGGAGGGCCGGGGCATTCCAAGGCACTGACGCGCCAGATCTCGGTTCATGTTCTCTGCGCGGGTCTTTGGCAGGGAGCGGCTTTCCAGAGACCGGCTTCTGATTCGGCCCTTTCTCCTCAGGGCTTCTCCGTGGGGTGGATGAATCTGTGAATAAGTTTCCCACCTTTGGATTTGACAACGCGTTGGGTGCCGCGCTACGCATGACGCATCGCACGAGGAGGTGCGGCAATCATTCAAGGAGATCATTGCTATGTCAGCTCAACCTATTCTAATTCTTGGTTTCGTTTCTTTGGCCGCGGTGACTTGGTCCGGGGAAGCGGCGATCCTACTCTCCGATTCGTTTTCCTATGCCAACGGACCCGTGCAAAGCGTGTCCGCGGGCAAATGGGTCGGACACAGCGGCACCACCAATCAGGTGAACGTCCTCGAGGGTGTCCTGAGTCTGACCGGCGCGGAGTCGCAAGATGTCAACGCGACCCTCGAAGGCTCGCCCTACGCCGGCGGCACGAACGGAACCGCCCTCTATGCCAGCTCTCGAATCCAGTTCTCCGCCCACCCGTCTTCGGCCGGAAGTTACTTCGCTCATTTCAAGGACGCGGGCGGTGGATTTCGCGGACGAATCTGGGCGTTGACCAGCGGCGCGGCCAGCAATGCGGTCCGGCTCGGAATCAGCTCGGCGACGGGAACGGCTCCGTCGGCCGTGTTGACGAATGAGCTTCGGCTCGGCACCGAATACCTCGTCGTCACCCGCCTTGGATTGAGCAACGCCCTCGCGACTCTTTGGATCAATCCGAAAACCGAACAGGATCCGGGCGCTTCCAGTGAAGCGGGTTCGGCCCTTGCCATCACGTCCTACGCCTTCCGCCAGGCCAGTGGGATCGGCGTCATGACCATCGATGACCTGCGAGTAGGGACGGCCTTCACCGACGTCGTCGCGCCGGTATCACCAGCACCAACACCAGCACCAACACCAGCACCGACACCGACACCAACACCAACACCAACACCGACACCAACACCGACACCAACACCGACACCAACACCGACACCAACACCGACACCAA
>CAYHFE010000403.1:0-7528 GCA_964355375.1 uncultured Verrucomicrobiota bacterium | reverse complement strand
ACAGGCGTCTCACCCGGGATGCGCTTAACGTTCCTTCCCCATTTCTTTAGACAACTTCTTCAGGGCGGAATCCACGGGATATTCGAGATTGATCGTGACCAGGTTCTTGGCGGTCGCGACTTTGATCGATTGGGCGAGCTGCTGCAATTCCTGGTTCTCGCCTTGGCTCAGAGCGGCGAAGGCAATCAACCCTTGGGCGATTGCCTGAATCTGGCTGGTGATTTCCTCCGACTTGGTCCGCAGGGCGAGATTCAGGTAGAGTTTCTCGGCCTTCTCCCCCAAGACCACGCGGCCGCCATCCGCCATCTGGAGGACCTTGGCCTGCGGCGGAATGCTGGCATTTTCGTTGAATGCCTCGGCGATCCCGAGAAAGAAGAAACTTTTCTCCATCGGAGGATAGCCGGCGAACGCGCGGTTTCCGTTCAGACTCGGCGCTTTTCCGGCCAAAACCTGCCGGGCCTTTTCGATATTGTCCCGGGATTTCCCGAGCACCAAGGTCTCCTTTTCGTAAATCGAGGCAAACAAATCGTTTTTTCCGACCACGTAAATGACGTGAGGATCCTGCTGCAACTTCCGGATTGGCCGGGCCGATTCATCCGAGGTCAGAGCCGAGACCGCTTGGAGCAAACCGTCGATCACCTTCTCCGCGTCCTGACCCGTCTGAATGAGAAGAATGCCATTGGCTTCGGGCTTTTTCTGATAGTCTGTTCCGTAAGCCGTGAGGGCCGAGATTTTCTTCAGATCGAAGTTGACGTCGATCTTCAACTGGGACTTCAGTTCGCCCATTTTCTTTTCGACCACATTCTCCAGGAATTCTTTGTTCAGAAATGATCCGAGCCTGGTCAAGCGCAGCTGCTCCAGGTCCAAATGGATCAGCCATTTGGCCTCGGCCGAAACTTCCTTTTGCGGCAGCGGGCCCGACCAAACGGCGGAGGCGAGACTGCCCATGATCGCCAGTGTGAAGATGATTCTTTTCATGCGGTTGCCTGTCCTTAATTTGCGGATTTGAGATGTGTTGGTAGCGGACGTCGGCTCCGACGGTCTCCGCTCATTCATCCCTTAATTCGCAACCGCGCGCCGGATGGTTACAGGTCATTTGTGCATTTCCTCGGCGGCGTGATATTCCTTGATGGTGAAAGTCAACGCGGCCAACCCGAGAAACACGACGGTCGCGGCCGCCATGATCACAATCGAGGACGCGGTGCCGTCGGCCGACCATTCATAATGCTCGTGAATGGCGGGCTGGTTGCCGAGAATCGTGCGGAGATGACGGGAGAGTGAAAGGTTATTGATGTTGGTTGGGATGCGCCCGATGCCCATCTCGACGATGAATCCGTAGATGATTCCCAAGACCATGTAGCGCTGGTGAAGCAGGCCCAACAAGGCGCTCAGGGCGCTGTAGGCCACCACCGCCAGGATTTGCGTGGTCAGCAAACTGAAGCCGAGCGAGCCCATCGCGGGGACGTGTCGGGCGAGGCCAGCCGCCACCAGCAGACCGCCGTGCAGCGCCGCCAGCCCTTGCAGCCAGATCAAATGGCAGAGGTACTTCGTCAGAAAGAGCCGCGCCCGGCTCACCGGTCGCGTGGCGAGAAACCCAAACGTATCCGCTTGCAATTCGTCCCGGATCATCCCCCCGCACACCGACAAACAATACAACGGCAGCAGGAGCAAAAGGTAGAAATCGATGGTCCAGCGAAGGAAGACCTCGACGTTTTCATCCTCGATCGTGAAATAGAGCAGCGCCGGAATGAGCAAGAGCGTGACCGCCAAGAGGGGAAGCCGGCCCAGGGCGCTCTGGCTCTTCCAGGTGAGCGTCCAGACTCCGTGAAACGCCCCCCGCCAGGAGGGCTGCACCGGTCGGGATCGGGGCGGATTCCCGGCCCGAGGAGGAGTTCTTTCCGGGCCGGCGTTCATGCGGTCACTTTCTCGAAGATCTGCTTGAGCGATTGATTGCGGCTGCGCACCTCGAACACCGTCACGCCGCTGTCCAAGAGAAGCCGGCTCCAATTCTCATAGAACGAATCGGCCTCCTTGACCCGGATATCCAGCACTCCGTCGGCGGGCTCCAGATCGAATCCCAGGAGCACGCCGGCCTCGAACAGATAGCGGGCCAGTTTCTCCGGATGATCACAGCGCACCGACAACTGCTCCGACCAGCTTTTCAGATCGGCGCGGATATTCTTCTGGCTCCCCGAGGCGAGAATTCTCCCCCAGTTTAGGATCAGGATGTTTTGACAGAGCGATTCCAGCTCGGCCAGGATGTGGCTCGAGATGATGACGCTCGTGCCGCCGGCCGCGAGTTCCTTCAGGATTTGCGCGATCTCCTGCCGGCCCATCGGATCGAGTCCGTTCATGGGTTCATCCAGGATGAGCAGGTCCGGCTCGTGCAACAAGGCTTGGGCTAATTTCACGCGCTGACGCATGCCCTTGGAATACTGTCCCATCCGCTTGGACCAATGTTCACGGGGCAGCTTCACCTTCTCGAGCATCGCTTCGGCGCGTCCCGCCACTTCGCCGGCCGAGATCCCCGAGAGCAGGCCCAATCCCCGCAGCCAGTCGAGCGGACGCAGCTCGGCATGAACGGATTCCCGCTCTGGACAATAGCCCATGCGTCCGAGCAGGTGGGGCTGGTTCCAGGGTCGTTCGCCGAAGACGGTCAATTCGCCGGAGCTCGGCTGCAGTTGTCCGGTGATGATCTGAATGAGCGTGCTTTTGCCGGCTCCGTTGGGCCCGACCAACCCGGTCAGGCCCGGCTCGATGTCGAACGTCACGTTGTTCAATCCCATGACAATGCCATACCAACGACTCAACTCGCGCGCCTCAATGATCGCACTCATTCCGGTTTGACCTTTTTGACGATCACCCCCAACGAAAATCCAACCAGGACCACCAACCCCGCGATCGCACCGGCGAGCCGCGCGTCCTGGGCGGCCACGGCGTGCCGCCGTTCCATGCGCCGAAAGATCTCGCCAAAGAGCGGGATCTTCTCCCGAGCCAGCTCCAGCTCCTCCCGCGGTTTGAACACCGCCAGGCCGATTTGCTCGAGGTTGTACTGCAGGCTGAAATGTTTCAGCCACGGCTTCGTCTGGCCGGCAATCGGCACCACCGCATTGCCCAGGATCCACAGGGCGATCCACAGGCTGACCGTGGCCTTGGCGCGGGACGAGATCGCCGAAACCCCCAGCGCCAGCAGGCTCAGAATCGTCATGCTCGAGAGAATCACCACCAGGGCGCACGCCAGCGCCATCCGGGAATGCCAGAAAAAATGCCATTTGGTCGAGAGCAAGTTGCCCAAAAACCACGCCACCACCACCGGCCCCAGCCACGTCAACGTCAGCAATCCAAAGACCGTCGCGAATTTGCCCAGCAGGTAATCCAAGCGGCCGATCGCCTTGGAGGAATAAACGATGATCGCGTTGCTGGAGAGGTCGCGGGTGATGAGATGCGGAATCGCCAGGGCGATGGCGATGAACGACAGCGTCAAGAGCTGCGACGTGAAGAAGTAAAAGAGCAGGCTGTGCGTCGTCCGCACGGAGATCCCCGGATTCTGCTCGAGCCAGGTCATCAAGGTCCGCGCAATGCCCTGGAGTTGCGGACTCAGATTGCCCAACCATTGCACGACGGTGCTATCCGCGATGAGGAGCTGGCCGAGGAAAAAGAGCAGGGTGACCTGAAGCAAGCTGGCGGCCCAGCAAAGCGTCACCAGATAGCGCATCCATTTCACCTGCAAACAGCTCTTCAGGCCATTGCCCGCGATGACCGCCCGCCGGCTCCAGATTCCGAGGTGAGCGCCATCCCAATGTTTGTAGTGAGCGTCGTGCAGGGTCATGTCGATGCCTCCAAAGCCTGCACGAACATTTCTTCCAGGGCGTTGGGACTGGGGATGATCTCGAGCGGCGCCAACTTGATTTCATGCATGAGCCGGAGGAGCGGATTCAAGCACTCGGCCTGATGTTCGACCTTGACATGGCCGTTCGGCAGCAGCTCGCAGGACCAGCTTTGCCGCCGACACGCTTCGATCAACTCGCCTTGGCGATGAGCCACCACCACCTCGGCCGCGCCGCGCCGCCGTGATTTCAGATTCTCCAGCGTGTCATGAACCAGCACCCGGCCTCGCGCGATGATGATGATCTGCTCGCAGATGCGATCCACGTCATGGAGCAAGTGCGACGAAAGGACGACGCAGATCCCGTGATCGCGCCACAGACTCTGCACCAGCTCCAGGATCTGGACCTGGCCTTTGGGATCGAGACCATTGGTCGGTTCATCGAGGAAGACGATTTCAGGATCATGGACGATCGCCTGGGCCAACTTGAGCCGCTGCCTCATTCCGGTCGAATAGGTGTCGATCTTCCGGTAGCGCTCCTGTCCCATCCCGACAAAATCCAGCATCTCGTGCGCGCGCTGCCGGGCCATTTGAAAAGGCAAACCGCAGAGTTGGGCGCAATAGGTGACATACTCGCATCCCACCATCCCGGGAATGTGACAATCCTGCTCCGGAGTGTAGCCGACCCGTTTGCGGATTTCCCGCCCTTCCCGGCCCACCTCCCGCCCCAGCAGACGGGCCGAGCCGCTCGAAATCGGCTGGAGCTGGAGCAGACACTTCATGAAGGTGCTCTTGCCCGCGCCGTTCGGACCGAGCAACCCGATCGCCCCCGGCTGGACCGTGAGAGTGACGTCATCCAGCGCTCGCTGCCGGCCAAATTGCTTGCAAAGATTCGTGGTCTGGATCACCGGAGACAACGATTCTGTGGGCGTCAAAGCCATGGGCTGATGGTCAGGTTCAAAGGAGGTCGCGCGCAACACTATTCTCAATACCTTGGTTCTTCGCGAAAGGTTTCACAATGGTTACACCTCTCTTGAAGACTTGAGGCGCACCGAGGTTTGCCCTAAGAACCATCTGGTGATCGGGCATAACTGGAATCCATTCCTCCGCTTTCCGCGCGCCTCCCTCGTCCTCACGGGGCTGCTCTGTCTTCCCCTGCTCCTGCGCCTGGCCGGGTTCGAAGTCAGCTCCGAAACGCGCGTCCTGCTCGAGGGAGACCAACGAAACCTCTCCAGCTACGAGAAGGTGAAGCAAATCCTGGCGGACGTTGAGGTGGTCGTCATCAGCCTGGAATGCCCCGAGGTCTTCTCCCGATCAGGGATCGACGCCGTCCGCCGGGTCAGCGAAACGTTCCAACAATTGCCGGGGGTGGCGGACGTCAAAAGTCTGACCCATTCGGTCAAGCCCGTCCGACGCGGCTTCAGCTTCGAGATGGTTCCACTGATTCCGCCGGATCCCCTCAGCGATGCCGAGATGGCTCAATTGAAAAAGGCTTACCTGGAACATCCGTTGATTCGAAATGTCATGGTCGCGGCCGATTCGCGGCACACCCTCATCACCGTGACCTATCGCAACGATCCGGCCTCCCGGACCAGTCCGGAGGTCATGCGGCGCCAGGTCGAATCCACCCTCGCTTCATTCACTCAAGAAGGGCTGCGCTTTCAGGTATTGGGACTGCCTCTCATCGAAGACGAAATCCGTTCGACCCTGCTGCGGGACATCCAGCGCTTCCTGCCCGCCGCGGTCCTGGTGCTGGTCTTGATCCTCTGGTGGACGTTCCGCTCGCTCCGCGCCCTGGCGCTGGTCTTGGCCAATCAGTTGGCTCTCTTGCTCATCCTCCCCGGAGTGATCAGTTTCTCCGGGTTCCACCTCAATGTCTATTCGATCATGCTCTTTCCCTTGCTCACCGGCATCCATCTCGCGCAATTGGCGCACGTCTATGGCGCTCTCCAGGAGGCCGTCCGGGCGGGACAAACCACCGAGCCAGCCCTCGCCTTCATGCTGCACACGGCCTTCAAGTCCTGCCTGTTTTCCTTGATCACCACCCTCATCGGCTTGCTCTCGCTGACCATCAGCGACGTGCGCCAGATCCAGGAGTTTGGCCTGCTCGGAGCGCTCGGTGTCGCCCTCATCTTCTTCATGACCTTCGGCCCGGGGCTCGCCCTCGCCAAGATCGCCTGCCCGCACGGCTGGTTCGGCCCGACCGCCTCCGCGCTCGTCCCGCCGCCGTGGCCGATCCCGGGGAATCCACGAGACTGGAGCGACTGGGCGACGGACGCGGTGCAGAGGTATCGCCTCCTCATCATCGGCCTGGCCGGGCTGCTGATTTTGATCAATATCGTCGGCGTCCGGCTGGTTCGGACGGACATCCGCGCGGTCGAATTCCTCAACTCGCGCAGCCCCACCCGGCTGGCCGTGGAGGAGTTGGACAAGATTTACGGCGGCATCAACGTCGTGCAAATCGAGATCGACTCGGGAGCCACCAACGGCATCAACCAACTCGCCTTCCTCCAGTACGTGGAGCAGATCCAGCGCTATGCCGAAACGCGTCCGGACATCTCCGCCGCCTACTCCTACGCGCAGTTGCTCGCCCTGATGAATCAGATCTGGGATGGAGGCGGAGCCGAAGCCATGCGCCTGCCGCGGAATCCCTGGTTGACCCAGCTTTTCGTGCTGGCGCTGAAATCCCAGAATTACCCCTTTCTTACCGCCCTCTCGGATCGAGATTTTCGCACGGCCTACCTGGTGGTGCGCACTCGCGACATGGCATCGGAACTCTATCTCGAGGCCATCCATGATATCGTGGCCTACGCTCAGCACACCAAACCGGCGACCGTCGTGGTTTCGGCCGCGCAAGGAATTCACTCCATCCTCGAGGCCGACCGGCGCATCATGCGCAGCCAGCTCCACAGCGCCGGGCTCACCTCGATCGTCATCGGCGCCGTCCTGACCATCCTCTGGCGGTCGCCGGTCCTGGCCTTTCTCTCCTTCATCACCAACGCCATTCCGGTGGCCCTGGTCGTGGCCATCGCCGGCTTCGCCAACGTCCCGCTGAATTCGATCACCATCATGGTCGCCGCCATCTGCCTCGGCATCGTGGTGGACGACTCGATTCACTTCATCACTCATTGGCGTGATGAACGCCGTTCCGGGCTGACACCCCTCGAGGCCGTCCGGAAGACCTTTCGCTCGAAGGGCCGTCCGATCGTCTTTACCAGCATCATTCTCATCGCCGTCTTCACCGTCTTCTGGTGTTCCTCGTTTCCACCGGTCGTGCATTTCGGACTGCTTTCCGCAATCGCCTTCGTCGGCGCCCTCCTCACCGTCCTGTTCTTCCTCCCGGCCATGTTGACGCTGAGAAATCGCCGATGATTCTGTCCCTGAACCGTTGCTGGAAGGGACACGCGGCTCGCGAGTCCCTGCTGGAGCCGCTGAACGCCGCGCGTCCCTGCCAGGTTCATGGTCCCGATGCATGCGCCAAGCGAATGGGGGCTCTCCCTGAACCTGCGGTGGAGTGAGACTCTGTCGAACTCTGGCTTTTTGCCGACCAAGATTTCAGAACTCGACGGAGTCTCGCCCCACCGTTGGATGGGTTCATGGTCCCAATGCTCGAGGTTCGGGTTCGGGGCATTCTTTCCAGGAACCGCTCAAATTGCCGTCAGGTTGGGTCTCTGAAACGCGGGCGGGCCGCACTCGGGGGAA
>CAYHFE010000402.1:0-7546 GCA_964355375.1 uncultured Verrucomicrobiota bacterium | reverse complement strand
GTCGCGACCTCGCACGGTGTCTGGAGGCACGGATGACCGGAACGAACCTGCGGACGCGCTTCAAAAGTCTCCTTTTCCTTGCCGTGGTGGGTTTCGTTGGGATTGCTCCCGTTAATCTGCCCGCCCAAGAAGGTTCCCTGGATACGACCTTGAATCCGAATTTGGGGCGCGGTTTTTCTCAACCTGTCGTCAACGCGCTGACCGAGCTGCGCGACGGCAAAGTGCTGATCGGCGGTGAATTTGTCACGGTCAATGGGACAGCGCGCAACCGGATCGCGCGTCTCAATAGCGATGGCACGCTCGACAGCAGTTTTGGTTCGGCGTCAGGGGCCGACGGTGCTGTTCAATGCATTGCCGTGCAGGAGGACGGCCGAGTGCTCATCGGTGGGATGTTCACGAGTGTCCATGGCACGACGCGCAACCGCATCGCCCGGCTGAACAGCGATGGCACCCTCGACCCCACGTTCGGCCCGGCGTCGGGCGCGGATGGCGCCGTTGGATCGATCGTGGTGCAGGGTGACGGGCGAGTGCTCATCGGCGGATTCTTCACGAGCTTTAATGGCACGACGCGCAACCGGATCGCCCGACTGAACAGCGACGGGAGCTTGGATGCGAGTTTCAATGTTGGGACGGGAGCCAATGCCGGCATTGAGTGCATGGCCCTGCAAACTGACGGAAAGGTGCTCATCGGCGGCGACTTCACCAGTGTCGGTGGCACGGCGCGCAACCGGATGGCTCGGCTCAATGGCAATGGCAGTCTCGACACCGGCTTTAATCCGGGTTCAGGGATCGATGACTGGGTTGAGTCGATGGTGGTGCAGATCGATGGCAAGGTGGTGATCGGGGGCAAATTCAAAACGGTCAATAGCGCGGCGCGAACCAGGCTGGCTCGGCTCAATTCCAACGGAAGCCTCGACACCCTCTTCAACCCCATCTTGGCCGCGGTCTCAGGCTATGGGATGGATATCGATGCCATCGCGGTGCAGGACGACGGCAAGATGGTGATCGGAGGCAGTTTTGGCACCGTCAACGGAACGGCACGAATCCGGGTGGCCCGGCTCAATTCCGATGGAACTCTCGACCCCAGCTTTAATTCAGGTTCCGGACCGAATGACTGGGTCTTCTCGCTGGCCGTGCAGCGTGATGGCCGAATCCTGATCGGCGGTTGGTTCACGAGTGTCAGCGGCACACCGCGCACCCAGATGGCCCGGCTCTTGGGCAGCACGCCTGCGGCTGTGGCACCATCCATCACGGCGCAACCGCAGAGCCAGACCGTGTCGGTGGGCGGCAGTGTCACTTTGAGTGTCACTGCGACAGGCACCCCGCCGTTCAGCTACCAGTGGCGCAAGAGCGGCGCGAACATTCCCGGCGCGACGGGTCCGAGTCTGGCGCTGAACAATGTCAGCGCGTCCGATGCGGGGGCCTATACCGTGGTCGTGAGTAACGCGGGCGGCTCAGTGACGAGTTCCAGCGCGGTCTTGACGATCGATTCGAATTCGCCGGTCTCATTCCTCGACGCCAAATTGGAAGCCGCCGTTCGCCTCGCGCTGGCCCAACCGTCCGGTGCCATCACCCGGTCCAATCTGTTGGCGTTGACCGAATTGTCCCTTCCAACCGGCGGCGTCACCAACCTGGCCGGTCTGGAGTGGGCCGTGAATCTGGACTATCTCAACGCGGAACATAATCAGATCCATGACGCCACCCCGCTCGCTGGCCTTTCGAATCTCACCCGTCTCCGCCTCAATGAGAATGCCTTGACGAATGTCGCCGCCTTGTCCGAGCTCAAGAAGCTGACGACGTTGGCGCTTTACAACAACGCCATCAGCGATCCCGCCCCGCTCGCCGGCTTGACGAATCTGGCCGAACTCTACTTGAACGACAATCGATTGACGGATCTGCGCGGGTTTTCCCGACTGACACGATTGAGCAGTCTCGATGTCGGGCACAATTTGATCAGCGACGTTGCTCCGCTGGCCGGACTGACAAATCTGACGGACCTCCGGCTCCAAGAAAATGCTCTGACGAACATCGCCCCATTGTCCGGGTTGACGAAATTGACTTTTCTGATGTTTTACGAAAACCAAATCACCAACGCCGCCCCACTCGCCGGCTTGACGAATCTGACCGAACTCCACTCCAACAACAATCGCTTGACGGATCTCGCGGCGCTCTCCGGACTGAAGCGACTAACGGGTCTTTACCTTGCGAGCAACTCGATCAGCGATGTCGGCCCGCTGGCCGGGCTGACGAACCTGACCGGACTCTACCTCAACTCGAATCCCCTGACGAACCTCTCGCCGCTCTCCGGATTAACCAAACTCACTGAATTGAGCCTCTACGGCAATTCGATCCGCGATGTCGGCCCGCTCGCCGGCTTGACGAACCTGACTCTCCTCTACCTCTCGGGCAATCGCTTCTCGGATGCCTCTGGCTTGTCCGGCTTGGTCAAGCTGACCGAGTTAATTGTGGCCGACAATTTGATCAGCGACCTCACGCCTTTCGCCAGCCTGACCAACCTGACCTGGCTCGCGCTCAAAGCCAATCACCTGACCAACATTGCGGCGCTCTCAAGGTTGACGAAGTTGACCGAACTCTATCTCGCCAGCAACACGATCGAGGACATCGCTCCACTCGCCGGTCTGGCTAATGTGACGATACTAGATGTGTCCGGGAATTGGCTGACCAATCTTCCAGCGCTCGCCGGTCTGGGCAATCTCACGGACTTGAATGTGAAGAACAATCTGCTCGATGTCCGCGACGGCTCGTCCGTCCGGGGCGTCATTCAAACGCTGGTCAATCGCGGCGTCAAAGTGGAGTATGATCCGCAGAATACCTTGCCGCGAATCTCACCCATCGCCGATCAAATCGCGGCGGCGGGCGCGACTACACCCCCGATTACGTTCCGAGTGGCCGACCTTTCGACCCCGGCGGGCCAGTTGACCGTGCGGGGAAGTTCGTCGGACGTCAGCGTGGTTCCGGACGGGGCGATTACTTTCGGCGGCAGCGGCGCGAACCGATTCGTCACGATCAAGGCCAGCACGACCAACACCCCGGCCGCCGGCCAATTTGGCACGACGTCGATCACGATCTGGGTGATGGACGGCACCGAGAGCGAAAGCACCAGCTTTGCCTTGCGCGTGGTTCCGCCCCAGGTCCTGGCCATCGACGTTCAGGGTTCTGGCTCCGTGAGCAAGACGCCGGAAAAGGCCGAGTATGCCTTTGGCGATCCAGTCACATTGACGGCGACGCCCGGACGTTACTATGCGTTCAGCCGATGGCTGGATGGTGAGAAGAACAACCCACGCACGGTCACGGTGGGATTGACTAATCACTTCTTGGCTGTTTTCACGAACACGGTGCCCCTCGAGACACTGACCATCGGTGGAACAACGCGTGAGGCGCCCGTGGGAATGCCGGTCATTCTGGTCAACGGCCAGTTCAGCCCGACGAACCGATTCTCCTTCGGCGCCATCAGCACCGTTGAGATCACGATTCAGTCCAGCTTCGCGAATCGGACGATTTACTACTCGCTGGACGGTTCGGATCCAAGTGGAGGCACGCAATACACCGGCCCGTTCGCGGTCTCACAGCCGAACCCGCCACGCTCCCTGACCGTTCGGGCCGTCGCTTACGACGCCGCGTTCACCACCTCGAGAGAGAGCGATCCCTTGGTCATCGATCCGAGCTTTGCCTTGACGGTGACAACTCCCGGCGGCGGCACCGTGGCGGTGGATCCTCCGAATGGACCCTATCAGGCCAGTGCCGTCGTGGCCGTGACCGCCGCGCCGGTCGGGGGCTGGGCCTTCCTGCGCTGGAGCGGTGATGCGAGCGGGACCAACGCGACGCTCAGCGTGACCTTGGATCGAGCCAAGTCGATCCAAGCGGTCTTTGGCACGGCCCTGACCACGAGTGTGCTGGGTGGCGGCTCGATCGCGTTGAATCCAAGCCAAGGCCCCTATCCCTACGGCTCGAACGTGCGCCTCTCCACGACACCAAGCGCGGGAAACTTCTTCCGTTTTTGGGGTGGAGTTGCCAGCGGCCAGACCGTCAGCCCGCTCGATTTCACGGTGACCAATGCCAATCCCACGGTGTCCGCCGTGTTCGCTCCGTTGCCCGCGGACAAGTTTGCGCTCAACACCCTGATCAATGGGGAAGGCACGGTGACGAAGAACCCGCAAGCTGAGAATTATTCGAACAGCCAGACTGTCGCTGTAACGGCGAGACCCGCCGCTGGGTATACGTTCAGCGAATGGAGTGGTGACGGCAGCGGCACGGAAAATCCCCTGACGGTGGCCATGAATTCCAGCAAGACGATCGCGGCGAATTTTAAAGTGGGCGAGATGACGCTTCCGACGATCCTCAGCCAGCCCCAAAGCCAGACTGTGAACGCGGGATCGAGTCTGACACTGTCGGTGAGCGTGAGTGGAACCACACCGTTGACTTACCAATGGCGGAAGGATGGCACGAACCTCTCCGGCGCGACGAATTCCAGCGTCAGCCTGGGCATCGTGAGCACGTCCGACACGGGAGCTTACACCGTGGTCGTGAGCAACCCAGCCGGCGCCGTGACCAGCAGCGTCGCCACGCTGACGATTTCCCAGCCCGACCACACGATTGCCTTTGGCCCGCTGCCCAATCGGATCTTCGGCGACGAGCCGTTTGCCGTGAGCGCGACCGCGAGTTCGGGCTTGCCGGTCGCCTTGTCCGTCGCGTCAGGCGCGGCTCGACTGACCAACCAGACGGTGTATCTGACCGGGGCGGGGACGGTGGTGATTCGAGCCGATCAAGGCGGCAACGGCAGCGTCAAAGCCGCTCCGCCGGTCAGCCAGTCCTTTGAGGTCGCTCCGCCCAAGCCGCAGCAGTTCACGACCAATCAAGGCGCGCTTGTGGCTTTCTCCGTTCTAGCTACCAATGTGTCCGGTCTCCAGTATTCGATCCAGACACCGCCGGTGGGCGGGGGTGCCGTCGTAAGCAATGGGACGATGACCTACACTCCGAACCCCGCATTCTACGGCACCGACAAATTCAATTACCTGGTTGAAGATCCGGTGTCGGGCGCGAAGACACCCGTGCCGGTCGAGATCACGCTCAAACCGTTGGCGCCGGTGTTTTGGATCGGGCAAACGAATTACCTGCTCAAGGAAGGAGCCGGCACCGTGGACATTTCCGTGCGGAAGAACTTGAGCGCGGCGGCCTCGATCGACTACACAACGGTGGCGGGATCAGCCAATCCGGTGATCGATGGGACGGGCGACTACACGCATACCACAGGCACTTTATCGTTCGGCAGCGGAGAGACGAACAAGCTGGTGAGCATCCCGATCAAGAATGATCAGGTGCGGGAGTTGGATGAGTTCTTCACGTTCCAGATCTATGGCCCAAGCAGCGGCACGGTGGGCAGCCCATCGACGGCGCTGATTACCATTCAAGACGACGACGCGGCGACCGGCAATCTGCTCTTCACGGACATTCGATACCCCAACCCGCGTCCGTTTTCGGCCGGTCGATTGCGGCTGGACCTTTGGCCGCCGGACAGCGGAGGGCTTTGGAGACTCGCAGGACAGCCGCAATGGCATGCTTCGGGCGAAACGGTCGAAGGCCTCCCCGATGGCGATTACCGGGTTGAATTCAGCGGCGCGGCCGGCGGCTACATTCAGCCCGCGCCGCTCGAAATCACGGTGGCCGGAGGCGCGCTCGCCAGCCGAAGTGTCTATTACGTCGGCACAACTCCCCGGACCGGCAGTCTGATTGTGAACCTGCTGCCGTTGTCCGTGGCCAATGCGCCCGTGCTCACGCAGCGGGGTCAATGGCGGCGCAAGGGCGAGAGCACCTGGCGCGAGAGCGGCGCGGTCCAGGCCAGCTTGAATGAGGGCTCCCACGTCATCGAGTTCAAATCCGTCGAGCGCTATGTTAAGCCCAAGGATCTGACGGTCACCGTGGTCAAGGATGCTGTTTCGGCCTATTCGGTGGCTTATGTCGCATCCGAGGTGGCGCCGGGATTGCCCCCCACGGTCGTGCATCCCAATTCGATCGATCTGGCAAATTTCCCTTATGCGTTCAACGGACAAATCTCGACGGAGGCCGGGTTGGGCAGTGGCTTCGTGGTGAAGGAGCGCGTGGTGCTGACGGCGGCCCACGTGGTCTATGATGACAGCAAGCTCGACTTTGCCCGGCAGGTGCAATGGTTTTTCCAGCGCTACAAAGGGTCCTACGAGCCCAAGGGCGAGAGGCCGCGCGGCTGGTATGTGTCCGACAGTTATTCCTCGCAACGACGATTGGAGAACACGCCGGGCCTGTCCAGTCCGAGGGCGAAAAACCTGGACGCGGCCGCGCTCTATTTTTCGAATCCGGCCGGCCGGGGAGGTTACGGAGGATACCTGGCATCGGATGCAGACAACAATGAATGGTTGGTCACCGGCGCCACCGGCTCGCGGCTGAAGATTCTGTGCGGTTACCCGATTGACGACATTGCGGAGGCGGATCAGGGCAAGCTCCACGCTACAGGAGTGGCTCCGATCAACTTCACGCAGGTGTTCCAGCGCGTGTTCAAGACCACGGAGATCAAGAGCTACGGTGGCAACAGCGGCGGGCCGTTGTGCGTGGAATACAACGGACGGTACTACCCGGCGGCGATCTTCCTGGGCGGCTCGGGTCAATTGGACGTGCGGGCCATCGACAGTTCGGTGGTGGATTTGATTAACCGGGCGGAGGTTTCCGGAAGTGGAGGAGCCAACAATACATCGGGCGGCGTGATTACCTTCGAGTCCGCCTTGACCGATTCTTCGACGGGCTTTGGCTATCTGACCGTGCAAATGGAGCCGACAGCGGCGGTAGGCGCGGGAGCCGGCTGGCGGATCGTCGGGGGTGATCCGGTCTTCGTCAAAACTGGGGTGACCACCCTGCCGTTGGTGGATGGGGACTACAACCTGGAGTTCGCGGATGCCTCGGGCTACGTGAAGCCTCCGATCAGCCCGGTGCAGATCTTTCCGGGGACGAACACGGTTTTCCAGGCCCGTTACGAGTCGAAAAACAGAGTGACGTTGACCTTGGATCTGGCGGGCGGATTGCGTCTTCAAGGGAGCAAGGGTTCGTCTTTGCGGATCGAGACGAAGACCGCGCTGGACGCGGGGCAAGCTTGGCAACCTGTCGCGACGATCACTCTCACCAACGAGGTGCAAGTTGTGCCCGGGTTTCAGTTGCAGGGCACCGGCACCCGGTTTTTCCGGGCCGTCTTGATCACGCCGTAAACAGGTTTGAACATTGAGGAACAGTCGTGCTGCATTCTTTCCGATTTGCCGAAGAGACCGCAAGATGGACTGCAAGCCCTTTTGTTCGGAAAGCGCTTGTGGAGTGCGGGGGCAAGCGAAGCGCGACCCCGCTTTGGCTGGTTGGCTCAGCCGAAGGCATGCAGTCAGGATTGGGGAGCACACGCGCCCTCGCGTGTTCCGACCGGCGCCTCGCCGGTCGGAACGGAGGCGTGATTCAGTCACTCAACGGCAATTCATTCGAGCGCCTCGGTGTGGTCGGCGAGGGCGCCGACCACGGC
>CAYHFE010000401.1:0-7555 GCA_964355375.1 uncultured Verrucomicrobiota bacterium | reverse complement strand
TAAATCTCAAACGACTTGTCCACCGTGCGATTCGTGATCTTGGTCATGGCCGTGCCGAAGGGCTTGAAGTCGTTGGTCTTGGTCTGGTCAGCCAGGATATTGCGATCCACGAGGAAGAGGATGCGTTTTCGAGCTCCGGATTTCCAGAGGCGCCAGATGATCTGGAATGCAGTGAAGGTTTTCCCCGTGCCAGTGGCCATGACCAGCAGAATCCGAGTCTGGCCGCGGGCGATGGCATCGACGGTGCGATTGATGGCGATGAGCTGGTAGTAGCGGGGAGATTTCTGCGATCCGTTGTCGTAGTAATCCTGAGTGGCGATGGTCTCCTGATTAGCGTTGTAGCCTTCGGCTTTGCGGTAGCGCGCCCATAACTCCTCGGGCGTCGGGAACTGATCGAGCGGGATTTCGCGGGTGACGGCGCCGCTCGTGACCGTGCGGTCGTGCTCAAGAAAGGCATCGCCGTTCGAGCTGTAGGCGAAGGGGACATCGAGAATTTCGGCGTATTCGAGCGCCTGCTGCATGCCGTCGCCGATGGAGTGGTTGTTGTCTTTGGCTTCCAGGACCGCAAGAGGAAGGTTCGGTTTGTACGAAAGGATGTAGTCGGCTTTCTTTGCCTCACCTCGCTTCACAGTCTTACCGCGAACGATGACCCTGCCTTTCGTGAAATAGGCTTCCTCGCGGATTTGGGTCATCGAGTCCCACTTGTCCCGATTGGGACCGACCAAGGCAGGGGTGATGAACTTTGTGCGAATGTCGGCCTCGGTGAGAGATTTCTTGTTCATTCGACGAGGACTAAATCGAACCGGTCCCTGGCGTGGCACAGTTGGCCCAAGCGATCTCTCATGTCCATTCCCTTGGCCCTGGTCTTGGTGCGCATGGTCCTATTTGCGCGCGACGATAACCGAATCGATCTCCGGGAAAAAGCCGAAAGAACAGCCCAAGTGAACCGCCGTGAACCGGAGGCTGCCGGAGTTGACCGACCGCTTTCGGTTCTTCGCTATTTTCGGCGGAATAGACACATGACGCGGGGTTCAGCACGGTGGATCCCTCGCTGGGCGAATCGACCAACCTTTTCGCCGCCGACGCACGGATGGGAGAGCGCATTAGGTTGAGTCAGCCCAAAACCGACGGACGGCGGCGCTGATCTCTGGCGCGCCGCGAACTGTTTGCGTCGGCCACCAATTTGGAAACAGGCTCTGATAACGGCTTTGCCCGAACCGGGCGTCGATCAAGAGAATGACGCCGCGGTCACTCTCCGAGCGAATGACGCGGCCGGCCGCCTGGAGGACCCGGTTCATTCCCGGGTAGGTATAGGCGTACTCGAAGCCCTGGCCGTTCCTCTCCTGATAATAGTCCCGGATCAAATCGCGTTCGAGACAGAGCTGCGGCAGTCCCACCCCGACGATGATGGCGCCGATCAAGCGGTCGCCGACCAGATCGATCCCTTCGCCGAACAATCCGCCCAGGACCGCGAATCCGACGAGCGGGGCAGGGCGCTCCGGGTGAAATTCGCCGATGAACCCGGCGCGCTTCGGTTCGGTCATGGCAGGAGTTTGGGCGAGCGTGGCGAGATCGGGGTGCAGGACCCGGAATCGATCATGCACCCGGTTGAGGTATTCGTAGGACGGAAAATAGACCAGGTAATTCCCGTTGCGAGCTCGCACGACGGCGGCGATGGCGTCGGCCACTTGATCATAACTCGCGCTCCGTCCTCGGAGATGGGTTTGGATCTGATCCTCCACCAAGACACAAAGGTGGTCCGTCGGAAAGGGCGACGCCAGTTGCAGCGCGGCATCCTCGGGCATGCCGCCCAGTACTTCTCTGAAATATTCGAGCGGAGTCAGCGTCGCGGAGAAAAACACGGCGCCTTGGCCGCGGCGCAGGGCTTTCTGAAGGAGAAGCGATGGATCCAAACAGAACAGCCGCACTCGCCCCTGGGGACCGAAGGATTCGAAGAGGGTCACATACCGTTCGTCGTACAGGTCGGCGGTGCGGACGAATCCCGTCACTCGGAAATAAAGCTCCAACAAAGCCTCGCGGTATGAGGCCGGTTGATTCCGAGCCAACCAGGACTCGGCTTCCCTCAAGAAATCCTGCAACTTTCGAACGAGATCGGCGGGCGCCTCGGGGCAGGCGAACGATCGATCCGGATCCATCTCGGGTGCGTCGGGATCGGCCCGGCGCAACGCCGTCCACGCGCGCAGCGCCCGGTCCAGCATCCGCGCACAGGCCGGGGCTTCGGCTTGAACCGCTCGCTTGACCTCGGCCAATTGCGCCCGGTCGAGATCGGCTGAAAACATGTCACGGGCGCGGTCGGCGAGGTTGTGTGCTTCATCGACGAGCAACGCGGAGGCTCCGGATTCTTCCGTGAAATAGCGGCGGAGAAACACCTTCGGATCGAAGACGTAGTTGTAATCGCAGATGATCAGATCGGTCCACCGAATGATCTCCAAGGAGAGCGCATACGGGCAGACCTGATGCTGGCGCGCCACTTCTTCGATGGCCGGCCGGTCCAACACCTCCCGCGTCAAAGCTTGCCGGAGCGCCGCCGGGACCCGATCGAAATAACCGAGCGCGAAGGGACAGGTTGCGACGTCGCAGGGCCTGGTCTCGGCGAAGCAAATCTTGTCTCGAGCGGTGAGCGTGACCGCGCGGAGGCGCATTCCGCCGGCGCGCAGATCGTTCAGGGCATTCTCGGCGGCCATCCGGCCGATGGTTTTCGCGGTCAGGTAGAAGATCTTTTCCACTTTTCCATCGGCCAGAGCTTTGATCGCCGGGAACAAGACCGAGATGGTCTTGCCAATGCCGGTCGGCGCGCTCAGGAAGGTCCGGCCCGCATTCATCAGCGTGCGATAGGCCGTGACCGCCAGGGAACGTTGACCGCGACGATAGTTGGCGAACGGAAAGCGCGCCTCGCGCAGGCTTTGATCACGGATGTCGCACCACTGAAGGTACTCCCGAACCCAAGCGAGATAGGCTCCCGTTACTTCGACAAAGAACTCCGCCAATGCCCCGGAGGTGAACGTTTGCCGGAAAACCGTCAACGCTTCCGACCGCAAGTCCAGATAGGTCAGTTGAATCTCAATGTTCTCGAACGGCTGCTTCTGGAGGTAGAGGAAACCATAGATCTTGCCTTGCGCCCAGTGCAACGGATCGGCCTGGCCGGACCACGGCTCTGTATGGCTCTTGATCTCTTCGATGAGGATGCCGTCCGGCTTGGTCAACACGCCATCGATGCGGCCGCGGATCGTCAACCGGACGTCGGAATCTTCGACCGTGTGGGACACGGACACCTCCGCTTCATAACCGGTGGGACGCGATTTTTGAATCTGGCGATGCGCCCGGGCTCCTTCCAACGCGCGGGCTGGACTGACGAAATCGCGGTCGCCCCCGAGATCTCCGCTTCGCAAGACGTACTCGACGAGATCGCGAACGGAGATGGCGACGGAACGCTTCAGGCTCATCGCATCGGAGGTTGCAGGGCGGGCGGCGGTGTCTCAATGCGAAAATCCGCCAAACTCAAGATTGCGACTCGGGCGCCTTCACGGTAACCTCCGCCCATGAGTTCGCACTGGCCTTGTCCGTTTCCGATCGCGCGCCCGCGGCGCCTGCGGCAGAGCGCGGTTCTTCGACGGTTCGTCCGGGAAACCCTCCCGAGCCCCCAGCAACTGGTTCTCCCGCTTTTTGTCCGGTCGGGGAAGAACGTGCGCCGTCCCATTGCGGCGATGCCTGGAGTCGCCCAACTCTCGCCCGACGAAGCGGTGAAGGAGGCGGCGCAAGCCTGGGCCCTGGGGGTGCCGGCCGTCTTGTTGTTCGGCATTCCGGATCGCAAAGACGCCCAGGCGTCCGGAGCTTACGCGAAAAACGGGATTGTTCAGCAGGCCGTTCGGCTCTTGAAGAAAGAGCTCCCCGATCTGCTCGTCATCACCGATGTCTGTCTTTGCGAGTACATGAGCCACGGGCATTGCGGGTTGCTCCAGGCCCAGGACAAAAAGGGCCGGGTGCTGAATGATCCGTCGCTCGATCTTCTCGCCCGCACGGCCTTGAGCCATGCCGAAGCCGGGGCTGATATCGTCGCCCCCAGCGACATGATGGATGGGCGGGTTCGCGCCATTCGCCAGGGTTTGGACGACGGCGGATTGACGGAGATTCCCATCCTGTCGTACGCGGCCAAGTATGCGTCGGCGTATTACGGGCCGTTTCGTGAAGCGGCCGAATCGGCGCCGCAATTTGGCGATCGACGCAGTTACCAGATGGACCCGGCCAATGCGGCGGAGGCGATGCGGGAAGTGGCTCTGGACATTCAGGAAGGGGCCGACATGGTCATGGTCAAGCCCGCGCTGGCTTACCTGGACATTCTCTACCGGGTGAAAACGGAATTTGGTTATCCCACGGCGGCCTATGCCGTCAGCGCCGAGTACTCCATGGTGAAGGCGGCGGCGCAGAATGGTTGGATCGATGAACGGGCGGTGACGTTGGAAAGCTACCTGGCGATGCGGCGGGCCGGGGCGGATATCGTGATCACTTATGCCGCCAAGGAAATTGCGGGCTGGCTGAAGGAATCGGTGGTCTGACCTCGGGGACGATCACTTGATCACTTGGGCCCGATATTCTGCATGGCGTAAAAGAGCGAAATCAAGATGCCGGCGACGAGAATGATTACGATGGTGATGAAGACGACGGCGGTTTTGTTGCTCTTCTTGGCGAAGGGAGAATCCTTGGCAAACGTCGGCTTGGCCCCCTGTTCCAGTTCGTTGAGTTTCACTCCCGGAAGGGGCCGCGTCTGAGCCAGCGGAATCTTTCCGGCGGCCGGTGGGGCGGCGACTTCCAGACGCATTTCCATCTGACCCAAGCGAAGAATTTGCCCGTGCTTCAGGGGCGCCTCGGAGATTTTCTCTCCGTTGATATAGGTGCCGTTGGTTGAATTCAGGTCTTTGACGACGACGTCATTGCCCCGGAGCAGGACCTCGCAATGATGGCTGGAAACGGACGGTTCAGCGATGGAAAAGGAGTTGTCCTCAACCCGACCAATGGTTGTCTTCTCCACTTTTAATTCGTAGGTTTTACCGGTCAACCCTTCGCTTAGAACGACAAGTTTCGCCATAGGTCGGTTAGGTGCGGCGCATTATCTCACTGACAACTCTCAAGTCAAACCGTTTTATCGAAGCCTGGGTTCCCATCAGATTCTCTCAATCATCGTGCGGAATTCCTGGAACAACGGCGTCGAGTCATGGGGCCCCGGGGAGGCTTCGGGGTGATATTGCACAGAGAAAATGGGCTTCGTTTTGTGCCGCAGGCCCTCGACCGTTTGGTCGTTCAGATTGATTCGGTTGACGCGGACGTCCTCCGACAACGAACCGGCATCCACCGCGTAGCCATGGTTCTGCGAGGTGATCTCGACCCGGCCGGTTTCCAGATCTTTGACCGGTTGATTGGCGCCGCGATGGCCAAACTTGAGCTTGAACGTCTTGCCTCCGAAAGCCAGTCCGAGAATCTGATGCCCGAGACAAATTCCGAAAATCGGGATACCCGTTCTGAGAAGGTCCCGGACGGTTTGGACCGCATAGCCGAGGGCGGAGGGATCCCCGGGACCGTTGGAGAGGAATATTCCCAAAGGTTGAGACTCCAAGGCGTCGGCGGCCGAGGTGGAGGCCGGAAGCACGCGCACCTTGAAGCCATGCTGACGAAGGCGGCGCAGGATGTTATACTTCATTCCGAAGTCGAAAGCGACGATCGGGGTATCGGCCGGGGGCAGCGGTTCCCGCACTTGCCGGGCATCGCTCACGGCGGTGCCGCGGACCAAACGGAAGCTGGCGCTTTGCTGGTCATGTTCATCCCAAAGGAACGCCTTGGGATGCGTGACTTCCCTCACGTAATCCACTCCGGCCAGTCCCGGCCATTGCCGGGCTCGCGTGACCGCCTCGGCTTCGGTCACCCCATCGGTCGAGATGAATCCATTGAGCGCGCCCCGCACCCGCAGCTTCTTGGTCAACGCCCGGGTATCGATGCCTTCGATCCCGGGAATCCCATTCTTCTCGAGGTATTCCCCCAAGGAGGAGTCCGCCCGCCAATTGCTCACGACCGGGGAGAGTTCGCGCACGACAAACCCGGCGACATGCGGCCGCCACGATTCGACGTCCTGGAGATTGACCCCATAATTGCCGATCAACGGATAGGTCATGGTGACAATCTGGCCTTTGTAGGAGGGATCGGTCAGGATCTCTTGATAACCGGTCATGGAGGTGTTGAAACAAACCTCTCCGCAGGCCGCCCCGCGCGCGCCGAAGGCCCGTCCATGAAACACCGTCCCGTCTTCCAAGGCTAGAATCGCTTTCATTGGTTCATCGTCCGCATCGATCGGGGAGGATGCTAGGAGGATGACGAGTCTGGTCAAGTTCCAACCCAGCCTATCATATTCGCGCAGGATCTTGCTGCCCTCGACGACGCCCCAGCCCGCCGCCTTCAACGCGGGATCAATGTGCTCGGCTCTGGTTTCGGCTTCGTTCATGGCTTCTTCCTCCGGGGTTTCGGCGCGGGCCTGGGCAACTGCCTCGCCGCCTGCTCAAAGGCGGCGTCCACCGGGCGCGGCTGGGCGTCCGCCAGCTTGCGGTAGCGCTCATACTCCAGTTCCGCCTTTTCCCTGGCCTGTTCGGCAGAAACCTTACCGGCGTGATCCAGCAGCTTGCGGCCGGAGGCTTTCAGGAACTCATCCAGCTTCGCAATCCACTCCCGCATCGTCATCGGCTTACGTTCCAGGGCCTGCAACTCCGCGTATTCAATGTAGAGGTTCACGATGCGTTTGAGCACCTGGAGTTCGTCCTCGCTGAGATAGTTCTGGGCGATCACCGCGTCCTCTTTCCGCACCCGGCCGCCCGGGCGCGTCGTCAGCATCCTCATGAATGGCTTTCCGGCATCCGCCCGCTGGTGGATGACCTCCGCCGCCGTCTGTCCGTGCGTGGCCCAGTGCATCTTGTTCTGCACCGTGGCGAAAAACTGCTGCGATGCCTCCGCCGACGGATCGTAGTCCACGCTCGTCGCGTAAATATCCAGCACCTTCTGGTAGAAGCGTCGCTCGGACGAGCGGATGTCGCGGATGCGCTCCAGCAACTCGTCGAAGTAATCGGTCTGCCCCTTGCCCGGCGGGTTTTTCAGCCGCTCGTCGTCCATGGTGAAGCCCTTCACCAGATACTCGCTCAAGCGCGCCGTGGCCCACTGGCGGAACTGCGTGCCGCGCAGGCTGCGCACGCGGTAGCCCACGGCAAGGATGGCCGGCAGGCTGTAGTGCAAGACCTCGCGCGAGACCTGCCGCGCCCCCTCGGTGCGAACTATTAAGTAGGACTTAATGGTTGCCGCCTCGGTCAGCTCGCCTTCGGCAAAAATGGCCTTCAGGTGGAGATTGATGTTGGGGACGGAGGTTTGAAACAGCTCCGCGATCTGCACCTGCGTCAGCCAGAGCGTCTCGGCGTCGAACCGGCACTGGATGCGGGTGCGGCCATCCTCCGTCTGGTAGAGGATGATGCTGGATTGCGGTGATGGTTCGTCGGGCATGATCACA
>CAYHFE010000400.1:3381-7560 GCA_964355375.1 uncultured Verrucomicrobiota bacterium | reverse complement strand
CGGGACTACATGCGTGGAACGGACCGTGTCCTGAGTCAAAATGAGAACTGCTGCGCACGCCATGACTCGAAGCTCGACCGTGCGACCAGGGTGGGGCAAGGCTCGATCGAGTCTCAACCTCCGTGTGATGACCATGGCATTGCCGAATCACCGAAGCCTTTCGACCCGCGGCGATCTGGTTCCTCCGCCGGATGTAAAAAGACGGGTCGAAACGGACCCATCAGGACTTGGACTTGGGCTGCTTTTCGGCCTTCTTGTCCGACTTTTTCTCGAGCTTCTGTTCGGCCAACTCGATTTTCTTGATGTACTTGGCCGTGTCCTTCTTGAAGTCGCCCAGGCAATCCTTGCAGCAGAGTTTGATTTCCCGGCCTTCGTGAGTGAAGACGTAGGGCTTCATGTCTCCCCCGAGTTTCTCGTCGGAAACCGCGCAGGTCTTCAGCAGGTAGGGTTTGGCTTTCTCGACCTTCTTCTCGGCTTTCTTGTCGGCAACCGTGTCGGCGGCGAGGACGCCGCATGGTGATGCCAGGGAGGCGACGAGGAGAGTGGCCAGGGTGATGAATTTGAGTCGTTTCATAGAGTTTGTGTCGTGTTAACTGCAGTTTCACCTCTCTATACGTCGGTCCGATCCGAATCACTCGGCTTTTCTTGATGGCCGAGGAATGGCCAAGAACAATGCCGGCAACACCATCAACGTGAGCAGCGTGTTGCTGACCACACCGCCGATGACCACGGTCGCCAAGGGTCGTTGCACTTCCCCACCCACCCCCACGTTGATGGCCATCGGGATGAAGCCCACCGCTGCGACTATCGCGCCCAAGAGCACCGGCCGCAGGCGCACCAGGCACCCTTCATGCACCGCCTCAGCCAGCGGGGCTCCCACCTGGAGTTTCTGCTTGATAAACTCCACCAGCACCAGTCCGTTCAAGATGGCCACGCCGCTGAGGGCCACGAAGCCGATGGCGGCACTGACGGTGAAGGGCATCCCTCGCAGCCAGAGGGCCGCCACCCCGCCGACCGCGCCAAGGGGAATGCCCGTCGCGACAATGAACACGTCGCGCAGCGTGCCGAGGCTGAAATAAAGCAGGATGAAAATCAGACCGAGCGCCATGGGCACGATGAACATCAACCGCTGGTTCGCCCGCTGCATGTTCTCAAACTGGCCGCCCCATTCGACCGTGTAGCCTTCCGGCAGTTTGACTTGCTCCGCGATGCGCTTCTGGGCTTCGGCCACGAAGCTGCCCACGTCCCGTCCGCGCACATTGCATTGCACGGTGATGCGGCGTTGGCCCCATTCGCGGTTGATGGTGGAGGGCCCTTCAGTTTCCAGCACTTGCGCCACGCGGTTCAGCGGCAGCACCGAACCGGTCGCCGTGGGAATGAGCGTGGCGGCGAGCGCCTCGGGGTCGGTGCGTTGGCGGTCCGGCAGGCGCACCACCAGCGGGAAGCGGCGTTGGCCTTCGCGAATCTCCCCGACCCGTTTGGTGCCGACGGCCTGCACCACGTTGAGCACATTGCGCGTGGGCACGCCGTAGCGCGCGATGGCTTGCGCGTCCACTTTGATTTGCAGGACCGGCTGGCCGGTGAGTTGCTCGCCGGTCACTTCACCGCGTCCGGGAATGGCGCCCAAGACCTTTTGCACCTGGTCGGAGAGTTCGCGCAGCTTATTTAAATCGTCGCCGTAGATTTTGATCCCGATGTCGGAGCGGATGCCGGCCACCAGTTCGTTGAGACGCATCTCAATCGGCTGGCTGAAGGCGACTCTCAGACCGGGGATTTTGACGAACAGTCGGCGCATTTCCTCGACCAGTTCGGCTTGAGTGTGGGCCTTCTTCCATTGGCGACGGGGTTTGAGCGCAAGAAAGAAATCCGAGAGCTCGATGCCCATGGGATCGGTCGCCACCTCGGCGCTGCCCAGACGCGTCCAGATGTTGGTGATCTCGTCGGGGAACTCCGCCAGCAGGAGTTTTTCGATGCGGTCGTTGACAGCCACGGCTTCCTCGACGGAAACGCCGGCCACCCGGACGGTCGTTCCGACGATGGCGCCCTCGCCCAGTTTGGGTAGAAATTCGCCGCCCATGCGCGAGGCCAGGAGCAGTGTGCCCAACAGCAGCGCGAGGGCGCCGAAGATGATTACTTTGCGAAACCGCAGGGCGGCGGCCAGGACAGGACTGTAGAGGTGGTGGGCCAACCGCACGGGCCAGGGCTCCGTCTCCTTGACTTGCTTGGTCAGGAACAGGCTGGCCAGCACAGGCATCAGGGTCAGCGAGAGGATGAGCGAGCCGAGCAGGGCAAAGATCATCGTCAGGGCCATGGGCCGGAACAATCTGCCTTCGATGCCTTCGAGGCTGAGGATGGGCAGGAAGACGACGAGGACAATGGCGACACCGAACGCGACGGGCCGCGCCACTTCGAGCGAAGCGCTGGTCATGGTTTCACGCCGCTCCGCTTCGGTGAGGGCGCGGCCCAGTTCCCGCTGGCGGTCCGCGAGGCAGCGGATGGCGTTTTCCACCATGACGACCGCGCCGTTCACCAGCAGCCCGAAGTCAATCGCGCCCAGGCTCAGCAGGCTGGCGGCGATGCCGGCCCGCAACATTAAGTCCACCGCGAACAGCATGGAGAGCGGGATGGCTGCCGCCATGATCAAGCCGGCCCGGAGATTGCCGAGGAACGCGAACAAGACCACAACCACCAGCAGCGCGCCCACCAGTAAATTTTCCTCGACCGTGCGGATGACGTTGTCCACCAGTTCGGTGCGGTCATACAACACCTGAACGATGATGTCTTTGGGCAGCGTCGTTTGCACTTCGGCCAGCTTCCGTTTCAAGTCGCGCGTCACGACATGGCTGTTCTCGCCCATGAGCATGAAGCCCAGGCCGAGCACGATTTCGCCTTGGCCCGCGCCCGTCACCGCGCCTCGCCGAATTTCGTGGTCCACTTGGACCGTGGCCACGTCGCGCACGAGCACCGGCACGCCGTCGTGCGCCGCAATCACGATGTTGCCGATCTGCTCGACGTCGGTCGTCAAGCCGAGGCCCTGGACCAGCAACGATTCCCCATTGCGGACCACCTGGCCGCCGCCGACGTTTTGGTTGTTCGCTTCCAACGCCTCGAAAAGCTGTTCGAGAGTGAGGCCGTGTTTGACCAGTCGGTCCGGCTCGGTCACGACGTGGTATTGTTTCTCGAACCCGCCCCAACTGTTGATTTCAGCGACGCCGGGCACTTTGCGCAACTGCGGCTTGATGACCCAGTCCTGCCATTCGCGAAGCTCGGTCAACGTGCGCTTGGGATTGTCCGAGCGGACGACGTAATGGAAGACCTCGCCCAAGCCGGTGGCAATCGGGCCAAGCTGGGGTCGTTCCAGTTCGGCGGGCAACTCCACCGTTTGCAGGCGCTCGGTGATGAGTTGCCGTGCCCGGTAAATGCTCGTCGCGTCATCGAAGGTGGCCACAACTTGGGAGAGGCCGAACTTCGAGATGGAACGGACGTTCTTCAGCCCCGGCAGGCCGCTCACCGCCAGTTCGACGGGAATCGTGACCTGCTGTTCCGCCTCGGGCGGGCTGAGGGCGGGCACGCTGGTGTTGATTTGCACCTGCACCGGCGTCGTGTCGGGAAATGCGTCAATCGGCAACAGGCTCAAGGAGCGCCCTCCGATGACGATGAGCGCGGCCGCGAGCACACAGACCAGCAGCCGGTTTTTCAGCGAAGCTTGGATGATCCAGTTCAACATACGGAGGAAGGGGGTGGGGCCTGAGGGGCGGAGGGCGAGGGGGTGCGCGGCACGAGTGGAGTCTTTTCCCCCGATCCTCGCCCCTCCGGCCTCCTCCCTCGCAGGGTCACGATGGTTCTGCTCAGGATGCCGAGAATCGCATCGCATCGCTTGGGACGATCCAAGATCACCTCCGCAGTCAGCCAGTGTTTCATGCGAACATACCGGCCCCGGGTTTCGCGGGCAGAACCACGCGCCATTACGAGGAAATGGGTGTAATCCTTCGTTGTCTCCCGCCCATGCCCTTCTTCGATGTTGGAGCAAATCGAATCCGCGCTCGCGACCTGCTGGGCAACCAAGCGGTACGTTCGCGGGTCCCGCTCGATGGTTCCCATGTCTTCCACCCCAAGGTCGGGAAGCTCCATCGCCAGCCGATAGGCTCCGAAATTTTCCAGTGATTCCTGACTCATAAT
>CAYHFE010000400.1:0-3281 GCA_964355375.1 uncultured Verrucomicrobiota bacterium | reverse complement strand
CCCCTCGCCCCCCGCCCCTCCGGCCCCGCCCCTCTCAATCCGCGCAGCCGGCGCCCATGCGCGAACTGAGCCATTGTGACTTGAGCGCGAAGCCGTGTTTCACGACCACCACCTCCTGCGGTTTCAAACCGGCCAGCACTTCCAGCCGCCCGTTAAACTTGATGCCCAGGGTCACCGCGCGCGCCTCGAACAAATCGTCCGCCAGCTTGACGAAGATGAATGGTTTGCCTTCCAGCGGGTAAATCGCCGAAGACGGCACCAGCACGGCCCCTTCGGCGCTGCGGACCAGGATGCGGGCGCGGGCGAACATTTTGGCTCTGAGCAATCCGTCCGGGTTGGGGAGCTCGGCGCGGGCACGGGCCATGCGACTCCGCTCGTCCACTTCCGCGCCGATCCAGGTCAAATGGCCCGTGAAAGTCTGGCCGGGCAGCGACTCCACCTTCAACTCCACGGACTGACCCACTCGGACGCGCGCCAGGGTGGATTCCGGAAGGTTCAACATGGCCCACATGACGGAGCGGTCGGCCAGCGTGAACAACGACTTGCCCGCTTCCACCAGCGCGCCCCGCACGGCGCTCCGTTCGATAATTTCGCCCGCAAACGGCGCGCGCACTTCCATCAGCACCTGGTCGTGCGGCTGGGCCACCAGCGCATCAATCTGCGCCTCGGTGAAGCCCAGCGTGCGAAGTTGCTGGCAGGACGCGCGGTGGTCCGCTTCCGCTTGCTGCAAGTCTTTCTCCGAAGTCACCCGGTCGGCGCGCAGGGTGCGCTCGCGGTCGAGGCTTTGGTGACTCAGCACCGCCTTGGCGACGGCTTCCGCGATGGAGGCGGACCAGATTTTCGCCACGGGCTGTTTTTCCGCGACCTGGCTGCCCAGGTCCACGGCCACTTCTTGAAGGATGCCACCGACCGGCGCGGCAATTTGAGCCAGCTTGTTTTGGTTAAACGCGAGTTCAGCGTAGCACTCAATCCCCTCGGGAATCGCTCCCACGGTCGCTGCCGCCGTCTCCACGCCGACGAGGGACGCCGAATCCGTGGCGGGCAGTCGCACCTTGGACCCCTCGCCGGGCTTTAACGTGGCGACCCGCTCCGGGTGGCAGATGCCGCACTCGTCCTCCGGCAAGCCGTGTTCCTCGCACATCTTTTTCCCCGACGCGGGCGTGAGGGCGGCGACTTCCGCCTTGCCGGGGCTGTCGCCCCCGTGCCTGGCGTGGCCGGCGGGTTCATGCTCTTGAGAGCATCCCATCGCCAGGGCCAAGGCAGCGACTAACGGGAAGCCCATCCATTTCTCAGTGAGCAGTCTTTTCATAAATCGTGGGGTCAGGGTTTCGTGGGGGACGGGGTGGCTGGGGTCGGGCCGAGCTCGGCGGGATTCCGGGCGAGCAAAGCTTCGAGTTCGGCTTGGGCGACGTTCAGTTCGAGCAACTTTTGCAGGTAGGTCAGCCGCGCTTCCGTGGTGGTGCGTTGCGTGTCGAGCAAATCAATGAAACCGAACTTGCCTCGCTCGAAGCCCGTTTGAACGAGACGGAGGGCTTCATTCGCTTTCGGCAGAATGCGTTCGCGGTAGCTGGCCACCTGTTCGGCGGCCGTGCGGTGGCGTTGCAAGGCGTTGGCCCATTCGCGCTGTAATCGCTGCTGCACCACGTGCAGTTCCGCTTCCGCCACGCTGAGGTTGGCCTGCGCCTCCTGCTGCTTGCCCTTCCCCCGGTCAAGGAGGGGCAGCGGGAGCGAGAAGCCCAGTAGGACGATGGACTGGCCGGTCTCGCCGATGCGTCCGCCGGACAGACCCACCTTCACGTCCGGATACGGCTCCAGGCGCGCCCGGCGGTTCGCCAGGTGGGCGCGGCCGAGGTTGGCTTGCGCGGCGCTCAAGCTCGGATGCCCGGCCAGTCGATCCCCTCCCGCATCTTCCATCAGGCTCGCATCCGGCAATTCGGCCAGCGCGCCCGCCAGCTTGGCCCTGCTCAATTCAGGCCGCCCCAGCAGCGTGGCAAATATCTGCCCGGCCATGGCCAGTTCACGCACGGATCCGGCCCATTCCGTCCGCGCTTGCTCCAACTGCACTTCGGCCCGCAACTGCTCCTGGTAAGCCGCCGCGCCGGCGTCCACGCGCTTCCGCGCCGTGGCGGCCGACGATTCCGCCACCGCCACCAGTTGCGTGGACACCTCGACCAGCCGTTCCGCCGCCAGAACGCGGAAAAACCCCACCTTCACGTCCCGGACAATTTCCGTCCGGCGCAAGGCCAGCTCCGCTTCCGAGAGCTTGACTTCCGCGCCCCCCATCTGCCGGTCGAGTGACTTCTTCCCCGGAAACGGCAGCGTCTGAGTAATGCCGATGGTCTGCTTGGCCTCCGAGAATCCCCGCCCTTGGCTCACCGGCCAATCTTCCGCGCTCAGTTCCAGTTCCGGATTCGACCATTTCTTTGCCTGGAAGGCGCGCCCGGCCGCCGCCTCCACCCGCGCGCCCGAAGCCCGGAGTTCAGGGTTGTTGTCCAGCGCCAGCCGGAGGGCGCTGGCCAGGGTGAGCGCATTGGTGTGGGCGGATTCTGGAGGCTGGGCGGATGATCGTGGGATCGTCCCCCCGGCGAACAGGACCGCCAGGGCAGACAGCCGACACCATTTCAAAATCACACTCTGTTTCATAGGTTGACACGAACCGACCCAACACCACAGCAGGGGAAAACACGCGGCGTGCGGGCACACCGCAGCCATCAGGGAAATCCCGGACAGGAAGCGTTAGCGAAAACGTCCCGAACGGGACCGTTTAAGCGACGACGGAGGGAGGACGCGGCGGCAACGCCGTGCGAAGGAGGAACTGCCAGGAGGTCGGAAACCCTGGATCTGCGGCGCTCGGACGGCAGGCAATAGCCCCGGTCGGGACGGGCTGAATGAGAATGGCGGCAGTGAACGAAATCAAGTCGGCGAAAACGGGCTGCAGGACGAGCGGTTGCTGATCATTCGTTCGATAGGTGGCTGACTCAAGCGCGGCACAAGCGTCACCGGAACCGGATGCAGGTCGGCCCTTGTCTTCGCAGGAATCCCGGCAAATGAGGTCGCCGGGAACAACGCCCGCCGACTCTAACAAGCAACACCAAGTCACGGGGAGCCAAATGGCCACCAGGACCGATGCCGCAGCTTTTTGCCACCATCGCACGGGTTCAGAGATAGACTCCGAAGTACGATCTGTCCATTGGTAATTGCTCCTACGCAGCGATTCTCACGCGTTTCCAAGAGCGTCGAACGGCGGTGCAGCAGTTCTCATTTTGACTCAGGACACTGTC
>CAYHFE010000399.1:0-7571 GCA_964355375.1 uncultured Verrucomicrobiota bacterium | reverse complement strand
CGCCCGCGCTCCCCATCGCACCTTCAGGTTCATGGTCCCAAAGCGAGCCGGCAAGTCTGGGCGCCTGTTAACAATGACTGAATCAGCGCGAGGAGTCGATCGGCGGAGACAGCAATTCTCATGTTGACCCAGGGCACTGTCCGTTCCACGCAAGTAGTCCCGGCTTCAGCCGGTTTTCACGGGGCGACCGGCTGAAGCCGGGACTCCATACTTGTCAAAATGAGAACTGCGGCGGCGAGGCCTCCGTCACGGGGGAACGATTTCAAAGGGGATGGCCGGAAGCGTGCCCACGGGGGCGCGACGCTGATTCCCTTGAGGTCGGACTGAGCCCCGAGCTCCCCCAGCTCCGGCGGCGAAGGCATTGACGATCAAGTTGCCGTTCTGGCCTGACTTCACTTTGGCTGCATCGCACTGCAGAACGATCTCCGTGCCGCCAAACGACGGGGTGACGTTTTGGAGGGAAATTCCATCCGGCGGATCGCTCAATTCGAGCTGCAGTTGCGGCGCGAACGCCCGGGCCCCGGAAGCGAATTGAATTCGGGCGGCGCCGCCCAACGGGATTTTGACCGGAGTTTCTCCAAGCATCCGCAGATTGGCTCGAGCCATGGCGCGTCCGGACAGCGCCACCCTCAGCTCGCGCGCGGGCACGAGATGCCGATAGGCGAAGGCCTGCATCATGTCTTCCGCCGGGAGGGCGGGGCGGACGATCTCACGTCCCTGAATGGTGGCCTGCCCCTCGAAATTCAGAGTCAGCGTTTCGCCCGGTGGATTCGCTGGAAAAGCCAGGGTGATCCGCACCTTGTCCTGGTTCATCGGCACGCGAGCCCCGCCGAGACTGAATCCAGCCGGCGCCTCTCGCAGTTTAATCGCGATGCTGTTCGAGAATCCGTCGCGACGGAGCGCATAAACGGTGACCGGAACGGTGCTGCCGGGGCGGGCATTGATGCTCGAGGGCACGATGCGCAAGGCGAAATCGGGACGGGGCGGGCTGACCCGCAGCCGATAGGCATACTCGATGCCGCCCTTATGCTGAGCGTCGCTGAGCTGCAAGTAGTAAGTTCCGTCGGCGGGCAGATCGACCGCCAAGTAGGAATCCGCGTGATGCGTGGTCAGTCCTGCGCCCTTGTCTTCGTAATCGTCATTGAAAGCCACCGGCCGACCCGCGGCATCGGTAAGTTTAAGAACCGAATCCAAGGGCGAATTCAACCGGCGCGCTTGAGTTTCCGCGATGACCCGATCGCCGACGCGGCCCTCGAATCGGAACACATCGACGTCGCCGGGCGGATCGATTCGCCCATTGACGATCCCGGGCAAGGTGATGGGCTGAGCATTGGTCGGCGAATGGTTCGGCTCGCTTTCGAAGGATTCGGGGAGAGTGTCCACGGCAAATGGAACGGGATTGGAAGTCCACTGATTCTTGGTGACCGACAACGGATAGAGACCCGGCTCTGGGAAGTCGATCGTCAGGCTGGTCACCGGGAGATTCCATCCTTGAAGCTGGACGGTGGTGATAACTCCGGCTGGGCCGCCCATAGGGAAGACGCTCGTCACAAAGGGCAATTCGCCGATGCTGAGGCGGTACACGAAATCCTCGCGTCCGCGATAAACCGAGTCCTTGATTTCGACGACGTATTCACCGTCCTTGGGAATCTCGAAATAGAGAACGGGATCCGGGTTAAAACGGAAATCATCATCATAGGCCAGCTCGCGCCCTTTGGCGTCGGAGAGCGCCAGCGTGGCCTGGAACCACCCGGGCACGGCATCGGGCAGATAGGGAATCAATTGCCGCGCGCTCGCCGCGATCACCAGGCGCTGTCCACGACGGGCGTTGAATCGGTAGCGGTCCACGTCTCCGGGCATGATCTGGCCATTGATCGTCGCGGGAATGGTGACCCTCAGCTCGGTCGCTTCCGGAGCGGGGCGGGCCATTCCCTGAAATCGGGCCGGATTATTGCCGCGTTGAGCCGGAGTATTGGTGGGTTCGCGCTCGATAATCTCGGGCAATTGTCCGACCCAGAAAGCGAGAGGATTGGACAATCCGGAAGGCGTTCCCAATCTCACCTCGCGTTCCCCCGGGCTTGTGTCGGAAGCCATCGTGATCTGAAGAAGGGCCGTTTCGGCAATGGCTGGATTGGCCTGGCGATTCGGAGGATTGGCGAGTTTCTTTCGGACTTCGGCGAGCAGCTTCTCGTCCTCCGGCGTCCAGCGCACTTCGGGGGGCGCGTTGGTGGCGGCCTGAGTTTCGGCGGGCGGATTGCTTGGGTTGGCGCGCCGATTCGTGTTCTGCCGCTTCTCCTGCAGCTCGCGCAGCTTTTCCCGCAGATCGTTGAATTCGCGCTGGGTCAAAGGCCGCTTGTACTCCGTCACGGTCCCACTCATCCCCGGGCCGGAGAAGAAGACATTGGTGACGCCGCCCAGGAATTGGCCGCCGACCACCACCTGGAAGGTCGCGCCGGGCCGGCCCCCGGCAGGATAAACGTAGCCGATGTGGGGGGAGTTCTGGGCGAGCGAGGCAGGAGCGAGCGTCAGCAGCGCCGCCATTCCGAGAATCGTCCGCCACTGCGCTCGGGCGGTGAATTGAAGTGGGGCTCGTGTCATGATGTCAGATCGATTGGGGATGGACTGAGCGGTGTCTGCAGAGTCCGGGTTGCCTCACCCCTCTCCGTGAACCGGGGTCAGGCGAGACTCCGTCGAGCTCTGACTTTGTTGCCGACACAATTCCAGGGCCCGACGGAGTCTCGCCCCACCCGGGGAACGAGTTCATGGTCCCAATGCAATTGCCCAGCGAAAGGAGGCTTTCCATGAAGTGTCGAGTGGTTCGGTCATCTCCGTCAGCCCGGCTTACATGATCTCCCGCAACGGGCCCGCCGTGTTTTCGTGCTCGCCGGTCGCCGCCAGGACGCGAACCTCTTGTCCCTGCGGGTGTGGCAGTTTGGCGTCGAGCTTGATGCCGAGTCGAGAGTACATGCTGCCGATGAGATCGGACGGTGAGACGGGTCGATCGGTGACTTCTTCGCCTCGCCGGTCGGAGGAACCGACGACGTGGCCACCTTTGAAACCGCCGCCAGCGACGAGGGCGGAGAAGACTTTGCCATAATGACCACGTCCACCGTTCCAGGGCGATTCCCACTGCACCTTGGGCGTCCGACCGAATTCACCGCCCCACCAGACGATCGTGTTCTCGAGCAGACCACGATCGGACAGATCTTGCAGCAAGGTGGCCAGCCCCTTATCCATTTCCGGCAGCTTCCGGCGCATGATCGGAAAATGCTGCTTGTGCGTATCCCAGCCCTTGTAATTGATCGTGACGTAAGGCACGCCGCGCTCAACCAAGCGACGAGCCATCAAGCAGGACTGTCCGAAAGTCGAGCGGCCATATTGGTCTCGCAAGGCGTCTTTTTCCTGGGAGAGATCAAATACTTTGCCCGCGTCACCCAGGATCAAATCATAAGCTTCTTTCTCACATTCTCCGAACGCGGCCAGCCGGGGATCGCCTTTCATGGCGTGATCGAGCGTATTGAGGTTGTGCAGGAGCTCGCGCCGCTTCCGCTGGCGTTCGTCCGAGATGCCTTGGGCCACCACGCCTTCCACGACGAACCGGCTTTGCGCGGGATCGCCCCCGGTGGCAAAGGGTTTGTGGCGCGACCCCAGAAATCCAGCCTCGGAAAAGCGGCCCTGCAACTCGGTCAGGACGATGTAAGGAGGAATGAGACCGCGGTAACCGGCCTCGTAGCCTTTGAACAGGGAGACCACCGCCCCAACGCATGGATACACTTGTCCGTCGCCCGATTTCCGTCCGGTTTGGACCATGTAGGAAGCGGTCTCGTGCGCGTTGACCCCGTGAGTCATGCTGCGGATGATGGAGTACTTGTCAGCCTGCTTGGCCAACAGGGGCAACAATTCGCCGATCTTGATGCCGTCCGCGTTGGTCGGAATCGGGTTGGTGAGCGGACCACAGTAGTCGGAGCCTGCCTCCGGCTTTGGATCAAACGTGTCGAGGTGAGATGGGCCGCCCCACATCCAGATTTGAATGACGGACTTGGCTGGGGCGGGCGGCGCGGCCGCCCATTCTGGAAGACTCAATCCATCGGCCAGGATCAGTCCGGCGGCGCCAGCCAGCCCGTGCCGGATCGCCTCCCGTCGGGTGAGAGTGGGATGGTTCGGCGGTGGGACGGAGTGGACTGAGATCGGATTCGAAGACGGGATTGGGGTGGTGCGATTCATAGAGATGCTTAATGTCGGTAGAGGAACTCCACGCTGTTGATCAAGGCCCACGCCAGGTCGGAGGTGGCTTCGCGCCGGCCTCCACCGGCCGATTGGAAATATCCCTCCGCCACGCCCGCCTCAGCGGGCGTTGGGAAACGGGAAAGAATGGTCAAATAGAGTGCGGTGGTGAGTTCTCGATTGGTGTTCCGGGCTTGGACGAGAAATTGCAGTTTTCGGCTTTGCTCGATCTTGCGTTGAATATGACTTGAGTTGAGCAGATGAAGTCTTTGGGCGGCGGCCGGGCGGTTATTGCGCTCCGACTCGAGACCGGTGTCGCGCGCGGGGCGTCCGAACAACTCGAGAAAGGAACTGGTCATGCTCCCATCCGCGAGGGCGATGGAACGTTGATCTTCTGGAATGAACGTGAACGGTTCCGGAATCGCGCTGGAATATTTCTCCGTCGTCCCGGTGATCTGATTCAGCGCGTCGATCAGAACTTCCGCTTCGAGGCGGCGCAGCGGATAATGAGCGAAATGAGCTTCACCGAGCGAGGGATGGCCTTGGGGGATGGACGAAAGCTGGTAGGTTCTGGAATTGAGAATGAGGCGGTAGATATGTTTGAGGTCGTACTGGGCGGCGATCAATTCCGCTTCCAACCATGCCACGAGTTCGGAATGGGAGGGCGGATTGTCCGCGCGAATGTCGTCGGGCTCATGAATGATGCCGCGGCCCAGCAGCCAGGACCAGACCCGGTTCACGATGTTGCGCGTGAACCAGTAATTCGCCGGGTCAATCAGCCAATCCGCAAACACCTCCCGAGGATCCTGGTCTGGAGACAGGCGGGCGGCGGTTCCGTCCGGAAAACGTCCGGAGCGCATCGGGTTGACCGCAGCCTTTTCCGAATCGAAGAAGACGATCTCTTCCTTCCATTCTCCGGTCGGCTTGAATCCGATCCGGGAGAAGAATACGGCCAGGTTGGTGAGCCGGTCGGCCGGCCATTTCTCGGCCCGCGTGCCCATGAACGTCAAGGCGACGGCCTGGGAGATGCCCTCCGGATCTTTGTTTTGAACCGCCCGGTAGAAGTTGACGGGCGGCACGCGAAAGTTGCTCCCGCTGGTCGTGAGCAGGGCTCGGGCAAACCGGTCGTAGCGCAGATTCTCTTTCAGGCTGGATCGGATCCAACGGTGATAAGCCTGGACCGCATTCGGCCAAAGGTTGATCGGGAATTCCGCTTTGACCCGCAGCAGCTCACTCCATTTCATCGCCCAGTACTCGGCAAACTCGTCGCGCTCCAGAAGGCGATCAATCAAAACGGAACGCTTCTTGGAGTCGCCATCCAGGAGGAACTCCCTCGCCTCTGGCGCCGTGGGAAGAGTCCCAATCACGTCCAAATAAACTCGGCGAACAAAAACCGCTTCGGAGCAGAGTGGGGCGGGCGGAATGCCCATCTGCGCGAGCTTTCCCAAGACCAGTTCGTCAATCCGGCCCTGGGCCGCGGGAACGCCCGAGCTTTCAAATGGGTTGGCCGGCGCCGCGGACAGGAGCCACGAGCTCAGTGCCAGTCCGAGGAGTGCGGTCGGAATCCACGATCTTCCGCTTAACATAGGGGCTTGGTCGGCGATGGATCGCATCGAGTGTCGCCGCTAACTCCAATCTTTGGATGGATTGGCTTCGGAAGAAATTGATTGGAGTCAAGGTTTCGCACGGGCCGGAGGGGGCTGGTTTCTCGCTTGGCCTATGCCTTGAGGCCCTGAACTCGGTCCCTGGAGTGGGGCGAGACTCCGTCGATCTTTGGAATCTTGGTCGCCAGGAAAGTCAGGGTTCAAGGGAGTCTCAACCCACCCAGATCCAGGGAAAGCCCGCCCCACATGCCGGTTCATGGGCCGGGCGTCACCGGTATTGCGATCGCGCATTCGTTTGGAGAGTCTCACACTTTCGCGCTCCCCTCTCCCAGGGCTTCTCTTGGCGCGAAGCCATTCTCATCTTGGCCCAGGACCCGGTCCGTTCGACGTAGGTAGTCCCGGCTTGAGCCGGTCGCCCTATGAAAACTGGCTGAAGCCGGGACTCCGTACACTCCGCCTCCTCCGCGCCGATCGAGCATTCTGCTCACTTGGCCGGCGAAGGTGTGAGATTTCCCGGCTAGCCATCGATCCTCATCCTGCATTCACGCTGGGACATTGTAATCGCCACCCCGATTTCGTTTCGAAACACTGCCCTCATGGCAAATCCACGAATTGTCCGTCTTGGTTTGATTCTTTCCACGGTTCTAATCTCGGTCTTGATCATCGCGGCTCTTCTCTCGAAGGAACCTCCAAACTCCCTCGCCTTCGCCCCCCTCCCCAATCCCAACGGTTATACCGACCTTCTCCATGCATCGCGGATTCTGATTGGACCGGTCCCCGATTTGGCGAACGCCAGCCCGTCGGATATCCAGTCCTTCACCCGAGACAACCCAGGCGCCTTGGAAGCGGTGCAATTAGGTTTGAGCCGGTCCTCACGGGTGACGATCGAGTTCTCTCAAACCTACCTCAACGGCCACATGAACGAGCTGGGCGGCATCAAAAGGCTCGCCCAACTGCTCGTGGTTCGGGCCAAGGCGGCTCAACTGGAGGGGAAGACAGCCGAGGCCGTCCGATTCTATCTCGACGCCATTCGCCTTGGTCAGGCCGTCAGCCAGGGAGGATTAGTCATCGATATCATGGTCGGTCAAGCTTGCCAGGGTCTCGGCATGAAGGGACTTCGCTCGTTGCGCAGCGCCTTGAAAACCGCCGAGATGACGGAAATCATCCAGGTCCTGACGGAGATCGACGCCAAAACCGAATCGAGCGCGGCCATCTTCGCCCGGGAAAAGGTGTTCTTCCGCCGTGCCTATGGTTTGTGGCAGACGGTGGGGCCCAGAATCGCCACCTTCATCATGACGAAGATTTCGGGAAAGCGCCCGATGGAGGCCACCGCGGAAGACTCTTTGCTTCGCGGGCGCGCCAAGTTTCGCCTCTTCATCATCGAGCTCGCCCTCGAATCGTTCAAGGCGCAAGCCGGGCATTATCCGGACAGTCTGGCGGCCCTCGAGCCAAAGCTTTCGGATGAGTCCCATCGTGATCCGTTTAGCGGCCAAGGTATGATCTATCAACGGCAAGAGAACGGCTATCGGCTCTATAGTGTTGGGCCCGACCGCAAGGACGACGGAGGGCGGGCCATTCCAACGCAACGTCGATCCGACAATCCGCTTGGAGACCTGTTGCCAGAGTAACCAAGGCCCGATCCCCTCGGGATCAGACTCCCAGCCGACTCAAGTCGCGAAGCAACTCTCTCCCCGCCGCAGGAAGGGAAGATGTCCTGCAAGGTTTCCGAGCCATCAAAGCAGG
>CAYHFE010000398.1:0-7572 GCA_964355375.1 uncultured Verrucomicrobiota bacterium | reverse complement strand
CTCGATAGACCGGATTACTTCCAAGCGTTCTCCAGGAATCGGATGAAGTTGCCGTGCATGATCAGGTCGATGTCTGCTGGTGGGTAACCCCTCGTTTGGAGCATGGCCGGGACACGCGCGAGGTCGGCAATCGTCTCGAGATCCGCCGGCGTCTGCTCGCGTCCAAACGCGCCATCGAGGTCCGAACCGATGCCCGCATGCCCCGCGTTGCCCGCGATCTGGCAAACGTGATCAATATGATCGACGATCCGTTCCAGTTTCAAACCAGCCGACTCCGGCGTGGTCTGTTTCCGGATCCATCCAGGCACCATCATCCAAGCGTCCAGAGCCGCCCCGATCACCGCCCCGCGATCGATCAGGCTCTTGATCTGCTCATCGGAGGACTGCCGGTTGTGCGGCACCAGTGACCGGCAATTGGAATGACTCGCCCACACGGGACCGTGGAAATGTTCCAGCGCCTCCCAAAAGCTCTCGTCACAAAGATGAGTGGCATCGAGAATCATCCCCAGCCGTTCCATCTCCGCGAGCAATTCCCGCCCCCGCAGCCCTAATCCGCCCGTGGCATCGGTGCCCTGAGCGTAGGTCCCCGGGCCATAATGCGCTGGCCCCACCGCGCGGAGTCCCTGGGCAAACGATCGTTCCAAATGGGCCAGCGTGACGATGGAATCCGCCCCTTCCAGACTCAAGATGTAGCCGATGGGCGCGTCCGGTGGAGGATTATTCTGCCAGAGCTGCCGGTGCCTTTGAAGACCGGCGCCGCTGGTGATCTGGACCATCTGCCCGGCTTCCTCCATGGCACGGTACCAGGCCAACTGCCCTTGCGTCTGAGCCCACGCCTGCTCCGGACTGTGCCAGCCGGGCAAGCGATTCGACGGCTTGACAAAACGCGCAATCTGCGTGGCCACACACAGGCCAACCCGCCCCCGCCGCATCTCTCCAAAAGACACCGTGCCCCGGCCCCGATCCGGCCGGTCAGTCCACTCCCTTTCCCGATCTCGAATCTCCGCCAGAGGCCGGGTCAGGTCCCGATTCCATTCCAAAGCGTTCATCGAGAGATCCAGGTGGGCGTCGAAGATCAACATAATCGTTTGCCCTCGGAGCCTAGAGCAGGGCATTGAGCAACAAAACAAAAATGAGCGCCGCCACCGCGATGATCGTCTCGAGCACGGTCCAAGTCTGGAGCGTCTGCGGGACGCTCATGTTCAGATACTCCTTCACAAACCAGAAACCGCCATCATTCAAGTGCGACAAGATCGCCGAGCCGGCACCCATGGCGACGATGAGCAATTCGAGGTTCGTTCCCGGCACGCTGGCCGCGATCGGCGCTACAAGGCCCGCGGCCGTGCTAATGGCGACCGTGGACGAACCGGTCGCCACCCGGATCAAAGCCGCCACCAGCCAACCGAAGACCAGCGGCGAGATGTTCGATCCCCGGGCCAGATCCGCGATTGCTCCGCCCACCCCCCCATTGACCAAAACCCGATTGAACCCGCCACCCGCCCCGACCACCAGCAAGACGATCGCCACCGGCCCCAGACAATCTTCGGTGAATTTTAAGATCTGCCGGCTGCCGAAACCACGGGCCACACCGAACGAGTAAAAGGAAAACAAAACCGCCGTCAGCATGGCCACCACCGGGCTGCCGACAAAATCAATCCATTGCCGGGCCTGATTGGTTTTGGCCAGAGTCAAATCGGCCACCGTCGCCCCCATCATCAACCCCACCGGCAGAAGAATCGTCGCGATCGTCAGGGTAAATCCAGGCGGGTTGGACTGCTCCGCCTTCCGCGTCAATTGATCCGCCACTCCTCCCCATTCCACGTTGACCCGGCCAGCCACGCATTTCGCAAAGAGCGGTCCGGCCAACACCGCCGTGGGAAACCCGACGATCAGCGCGTAGAGAATGGTCTTGCCGGCATCCGCTTGCAGAAGCTCGATCGCCACCATCGGACCCGGATGCGGCGGGACGAGTCCGTGGGCCACGGACAAGCCGGCGACGAGTGGCAGACCCAGGGCCAACAGGGGCGTCTTGGTTTCTTTGGCGAGGGTATAAACGATCGGAATCAACAGCACCAATCCCACCGTGAACCAAACCGGAATGCCCACGACAAACGCCACCAACATCATCGCCCAGTTCATCCGGCGTTCCCCGAACGCGGCGATCAAGGTGCGGGCCACCACTTCCGCGCCGCCGGATTCAGCCAACATTTTGCCCAAGATCGTCCCCAAACCAACGACAATGGCGACGGAACCGAGCACCCCGCCCACGCCCTCCGTGATGCTCTTGCCAATTTCGGGCAAGGCCATGCCGGAGCAAAGCCCGATGAACACCGACGCGACCATGAGCGCGACGAAGGCATTGAGCTTGAGCTTCGCGATCAGGAAGACCAGACCCGCCACCGCCACCAACGCGGCGAGCAACAGGCTGGAATTCTGGCTCAGGCCAAACAAAGCGCTCATCAGTCAGTCTCGCAGGGGGCGGGTTCGAAGATTCGCCCCGAATCCCCTCGGCTCAATAGTATCCACTCAATAATTTGCTCAGATCGTCATCGTCCGGTTGCGCGCGCCAATCTTCCAACGGGCCGTGGCCCGGCCGCGCTCAATCACCACCGCCTCGCCATGCAACGCGACCGTCGGGCAGATATGACGCGGAATCCCATAGAGGACGTCGCCCACCGCGAAATCCGCCGCTCGAACCGTTTCGACCACCAAATGCTCTTCGCTATGCGTCGTGAAGTTGGCGTCGGTCAGGTCAAACAACTGCACTCGCGGATGCGGATTCTCGGCGGCAATCGCCTTGTGGCCCAAATCGAGGCAGAGCGCGTTCGGGCCGGGCTTGCTCACCACTCGGGTCAAAACCAACGCCGCCGGCAAAAAATCCATGTCGGAAAACTTCGCTCCGTAGCCGCAATCCCAGAAAATGCAGGTGCCCGGACTGCATTCCACTTCCAAGCGGCGGGCGTGAATGGGGAACGTCGGAGTGCCGCCCGCGACCACTCGCGGCACCGGCAGACCCGCCGACTCCAACTCCTGTCGCAGGGCGCGAATCACGCCGAATGTCTGGTCGCAAATCAGCGTCCGTTCCGAAAGGCCGGGCTGGTGAATGTGGCCGTCGTAGGCATGAAGCCCGCCGGGCTTCAAACCGCCCGAGCCCGCGAGCAAGCGATACAACTCCACCGCCTTCGCTCCCGGGGCCACTCCGGTCCGGTGCATGCCGCAATCCAAATCCAAAAGAACCTCCAAGCTCAGACCGGCGGCGGCGAATTCGCGAGCCAATACCCGGATCGCGCCCGCGTCGTCAGCCACGCACGAGATTCGGGTTTCAGGAAACATTCTCACCAACTGCACCAACCGGCGCAGGTTGGGTCCGACCGGCTGATAGGCCAGCAAGACATCCCGCGCGCCGCAACTCGCCACCATCTCCGTCTCGGCGATGGTGGCGGTCTTGAATTTCGTCAAGCCCATCGCCATTTGCATCCGGACCACTTCCCCCAGCTTGTGCGTCTTGACGTGCGGCCGGAGACGTTCCACGCCGCCCGCCATGACGATCATGCGCCGGATATTCTCTTCGACCCGGTCCGGATAGACGAGGAGCGACGGCGAGGCCACCTCGCCGACATTCTCAATCTGATACCACGGTTTCACGTTTCGAGCTCGAAGATGGCCTCGATCTCGACGGCGATATTGCCCGGGAGCGAGCCCAGGCCGACGGCGCTCCGCGCGCCGACGCCATGGTCTTTGCCGAAGACATCGGCAAACAACTCGCTGCACCCGTTGATGACCGCCGGATGATCGCGAAAATCGGCCGTGCTGTTCACCATGCCCAGCAACTTGACCAACCGTTTGATGCGATCCAGGCTGCCCAAGTTCTCGCGCAACGTCGCGAGAATCGTGAGCCCAACTTGGCGGGCCGCCAGCTTGCCCGCCGCCAAATCGAGATCGGCTCCCACCCGCCCCGTGATGAGCGACTTGTCCGGCTTCAACGGGCCGTGACCCGAGACATAGGCCATGTTTCCCACGACCACCACGGGCTTATAGACTCCCATCGGTTTGGGGGCCGGTGGTAATTCGAGTTTGAGTTCGGCGAGACGGCTTTCGGCATTCATGATATGGGCTGTCCGGTGTTGGATTGGTTAATACCGGGTAAGAATTCTTCAGACGCCGGGGATCACGCAAGCCGAATCTTCCCGTCTTCAGAGCCTCTCCCTGAACCTGGGTGGGGCGAGACTCCGTCGAGCCCTGACTCTTCTGCCGGCCAAGATTCCAGGGCTCGACGGAGTCTCGCCCCACCGTGGAAACGTGTTCATGGTCCGCAAGGCATGCGCCAAGCGGAAGTGGCTCCACGTCATTTGCCCTGGGAGGCGGCCAGCTTGCCGTCCGGCCCCGGCACCGGAAAGGTGACGATGGGCTTGCCATCCGCGACGCTCCAAACGCGCAACACGCTGTCCTGTCCTCCGGCCGCGGCGATTCGGCCATCGGCCGTCACCGCCACCGAATACATGAAATCGGCCACCCCCTCGAAATTGCGGATCTTGTCCCCGTTCTCCTTGACCACCCGCACTTGATTGTCCCCGGAACTCGCCACAGCCTGGTCCGTCATTCCCAGGAAACGAATCCCGGTGACTTCTTTGGCAAAACCTTCAATCGTCTTTTTCCGTTCACCTGTGATGAAATCCCAAATCTTGACGACATTATCGGCGCCCGCGCTGGCCAAAGTCCGGCCCTCGCGCTTCCAGCTCACGCCCAGGACGTGATGCGTGTGGCCTTCAAAGGACTTCACCACCTTTCCGCTGACCACGTCGATCACGCGCACGAATTTGTCCGCCGCGCCGGAAGCGAGGTACTGACCGGCCGCGGAATAATCCAGACTGAGCACGGCGTCGCTATGGACCGTCTTGAGCTCACGCGCCAGTTTGCCGTCCGCGACTTGCCAAATCATGATCTCGCCGCTGCGCGAGGGCTCGCCGCTGCCCGAGGCCAGCCATTGCCCATCGGGACTGAACCGCACCGCGTTAACCCGATCGGCAATCGGAGAGGCCGCATCGCCCGTTCCCAACTTTCGCTCCAACCGCCAGTCCGGATTCAGCTCCCAGGCCATCGCGCGCCCGTCCGCCCCGCCCGCCACCAAGACACCGCGCCCGAGAAACCCAGCGCTTAGAATCGCCCCGCCCTGGCCCTCGTAAGTCTCAAAGGGCGCGCCATCGTCCGCGCTCCAGGTGTGGGCCATTTGATCATCACCCGCCGTCACGAGCGTGACCCCATCCTCGGAGAAGGCGGCCGCGCGCATCGGTTTCTCGGATTCGACCGCCGCCTTCTGCGCGCTCGCCAGTTCCGCTTCCGCCCTCTTCTGTTGATCCTCGGAAAGCTTCAAAGCCGCGGCGGCCGCGGCGACGGCGTCCCCCGCCTGGTCCACCGCCTTTTTCGTGAACAGCCCATCGGCTTCGGCATTCCCGTTCGTCTGCTCCGCTTTCTTCCGTTCATTCTCGGCGTCGGTCAGGGCTTTGGTCGCCGCCGTCAGTCGTTCCTTCGCTTTCTTCTCCCGATCCGCCTTCTCTGCCGTGAGCTTGTCGAAGGCCGGCTTCATTTGACCGGCGGCGAACGCCTTCGCGAGGGCTTCGTCCAGAGCCTTCTCGATCGCCACTCGCCCTTCGTTCGTGACCTGGGTCTCGAGCGACGGATCGACCGGCGCCTTGGCCTGCAGCGCCTTCTCCAAGGCCTGTTTCGCGGCGGTGGCCGCGCGTTGGGCGGCTTGATCCGCCGCCTCGAAACTTCCCGTCACCTTTTTGACTTCCTCAGTGAAATCCGCCCACGCCTTTTCCGCCGCCGCCTTGGATTCTTTGGCCGCCGCAACAAGCTTTCCTTTTTCCGTGAACGCTTTCACCGCGGTGGCACGCGTTTCGACCGCCTTCTTCAATCGATCGGTTTGATTGATTTGGTCCTTTGCGGCGGCGGCGAGAACCCCATTTCGGTAGGCGATTTCGCTGCGGGCCAGCTCGAGATCGCGTTCCTTTTCGGCGGACCGCTCCTGGGCGTAGCGATTTCCTTTCAACTCCGCCACGGCTTTTCCATCCACGGTATTCCAAAGAGTGGCCCGGCCGTTCAATCCGGCCGAGACGAAGCGCTTCCCATCACCCCGCACCGACACTGCCGTAATGGCGCCGCCGTGCTTCATCTCGCGAATCAGTTCGCCGTTGCCCATCTTGGAGAGGCGCAGCACGCCGTCCGCGCTGCCGGAAATAATTTCGGCCGCGCCGGGCAGAACGGCGGCCAGCGCGGTAATCCGCTCGCGATGTCCCGCAATCTCCGTCGGCTTCGCCATCCCTCCGCCGGGTGGCCTGGGCAGAGTCCAAATCCGAATCACGCCGTCCGCTCCGCCCGCGGCCACGCGCCGCCCTTCGGCAATCCACGTCACCGACTGCAATTCGGCCGGAGCCGAAACTTGGGCGAGGAGGTCCCCTTCTCCCACATTCCAGATGCGGAGCGACCGATCGGTGGAGACACTGGCGAGCCTGGTTCCCTCCACCGAGAAGCTCAGGCCGGTGATGCGATTCCCATGTCCGGTCAATACCTTCGCTTCCTTCCCCCCGGGCAGACTCCATAGCTTGATCGTGTGATCGTCGCGAGCCACCGCCATCCACTTGCCATCGGGGCTGGCCAACATCGGCCCCGATCCACTCGCCCCCAGCGTCACTTCGAATTTCTGGGCGTTTCTCGGACGCCGCCAAATCTTCGCTTGACGATAATCGCCCGAGGCCAGGAGTGTGCCGTCGGAGTTGAAGGCCAGCGCATGGACCATGTCCCGATGCGCGACACCCGGCTGCGACACCGGCCCGTCGTTCCCCAACTGGGGATCGGTCAAACGCGTCACGAACTGCCGGGAAGGCAGGTGATAAATGAAGATCTGATTGGCTCGGCCGCAGGCCGCGAATTGGCCGTCGGGGGAGAGCGCGATGGCATAGATCGGATTCAGCCCGTCCGGCAGGGGAAGCCATGGCATGGTCGCCAACCCGTGGACTTCCCCTTTCGCGCCTTGATCGATCCAGAGCTTGAGCAATCCCAGCTCTTCCGGCGACAGATCCAAAGCATTGACCTTGTTCTCCCGCGGCGGCATGACGAGGTCCGCCACCTGATGAGCCGCCGCCTTCAAGAGCAGACTCTCCGCGCTTTTCCCGGGAACGATCGCAGGTCCGGAATCGCCTCCCTTGAGAATGCTTGGCGGCGTTTCGAGAATCAGGCCGGCCTTGGCCTTGGTTTGGTTATGGCAAGCCAGACAATTGTTCCGGAGTGGCGGCAGGATTTCGCGCTCGAAATCGACCGGCGTCGTCCGCTGGATCGCCGCGATCGTCCGGGATTGGACCGAGCTGGCTGGCGGTTTCACTTCCGCAGCCCGGACCACCGCGAACGAAAACAGAGCGAGAGCGGCCGGCGCGGCGTACAAGATTGTTCGAATCGATGGCATCATGTGAGTCAAGGCGAGGCTAACCACCGAGGATGGGAGTGGCAAGCCTCAGAAGCTTCCCCACAGACGTTCTCATTTTGACAAGTATGTCGTCCCGGCTTCAGCCGGTCGCC
>CAYHFE010000397.1:0-7573 GCA_964355375.1 uncultured Verrucomicrobiota bacterium | reverse complement strand
ATCGGCCGGCGACGTTTCTGCCCGTTGAAATCCGAATTCAGGAGCACGCCGATGGCTCCAAAACGGTCTGGTGCGGCGACCACGATCCGATCTCGCGCATGACAGGGATGCACGGAGTCTGCCTGCACCCGGACCGCGCCTGGGTCGAATTGAAAGCGCGCGTCCATAACCGCACTCCGTTCTCCCAAACCTTCCTCTGGTGGGTTAATCTCGCCGCGCGCGTTCATGAAGGCTATCAGAGCTTCTTTCCGCCGAGCGTTCAGGTGGTGGCGGACCACGCCAAACGCGCCCTCAGCGCGTATCCGCGATGTCGCGGCTCGTACTACGGCGTCGATTACGCGCGCCGGCGGCGCCAGGGTGTTCCCGCGTCGCAACGACCGTCGCAGTTTGTCCCGCCGCATGGCCGCCCGCCCTCCGCCGCGCCCGATCCGCCGAGCCTGATCCCGCAATATGCGCCCGACGATCTCTCCTTCTACGCCAATATTCCGACCCCTTGCTCCTACATGGCCGTGGGATCGAAAGAGAATTTCTTCGGCGGTTACGATCACCGGGCGCGGGCGGGAATCATCCATTACGCCGACCACCACCTCGCGCCCGGTCAGAAACAATGGACCTGGGGAAATCATGAGTTCGGTTATGCCTGGGATCGCCACCTCACCGACCCGAACGAGCACGGTGAGTTCAGCCCTTATATCGAATTGATGGCGGGCGTTTACACCGATAACCAACCGGACTTCAGCTTCCTGCAACCCGGCGAAACCAAGACCTGGAGCCAGTACCTCTATCCGATTCAACAAATCGGCCCAGCCCAGCAGGCAACTCTCGACGCGGCGGTGTCGATGCGACGCCACACCGAAGCTGGGCGCACCGCGGTCTGGATCGGCGTTTCGGTCACGCGCGCATTCCCGAAAAGCACGATTGCTCTGTCCGCCACTTCCGCCCTGAACACCGGAAGCCACCGCGCTCTCCCAAGCCGCCCTCAGAAAATACGCCCTCTGACTGTCTTCACCGCCGACCTGGCGCCCGGCCATCCTTTCCTAAAAAAATTTCTTCTCCCCAAAAAATATCAGAACGCGGATCTCCAACTTCTGATCGCGGATGATCATCAACGCCCCCTGCTCCGTTACGCACAAGAACCGCGCGCACCCGGTCCGATTCTCCGGCCCGCCGCCGAACCGCCCGCCCCGCCGGACCTCTCCAGCATCGATGAGCTTTTCCTGACCGGGTTGCACCTGGAACAGTACCGGCACGCCACGCGAGCTCCGACGCTTTACTGGCGCGAGGCCTTGCGCCGCGATCCGCTCGACCTTCGCTGCAATCAAGCCCTGGGACTCTGGCACCTCCAACGCGGCGAGTTCGGTCAGGCGGAAACCCATCTGCGCCGGGCGATCGAACGCGCCACCCAGCGCAATCCCAATCCTCGCGACGGAGAAGCCCACTACACTCTCGGCGTGTGCCTGCGCTGCCAGATTGAGCTCAGGGACGGATTCGCCGCGATTTCGGCCGACAAATCGCTCGCCCCGAGCCTCGCGCGCGCCACGGAATCGATTCTGGAAGAAGCCTACGCGGCCTTCTCCAAGGCGACCTGGAATCAGGCGTGGACATCGGCCGGACATCACGCGCTGGCCGAACTGGATTGCCGTCGCCACGATTGGGAGGCCGCCCGGGATCATCTGGATCGAACTCTGCGCGCCAACTCTGATCATGCTCAGGCGCGAAACCTCCAGGTCATGGTTCTCCGCCGCTTGGGTCGCGCGACCGAAGCGGCCAAGGTATTGCGCGAGACGCTCGTCCTGGATCCGCTCGACGGCTGGGCCCGGCACCTGGCGGGCGAGCGGTTCCAGGGCGACGCCCAGACCAGCCTCGACCTCAGCCACGACTTGGCCCGGGCCGGCTTTTATCGCGAGGCGATCGACTGGCTCGAGGGCCACGTCTCCACCAACGCTCCGGCCGGCCGAGAGGCCCGCCCCGGAAACTGCGCAACGTCGCCCGCACGGCCCACGCCAAGCTGGGGCGCAAGCCCGATGGTCTTCTACACGCTCGGCTGGCTTCATGCCCAAGCCGGGCAACCTCAGATCGCGGCCGAGCGATTTCGCCAAGGCTCGCGTCAGCCGCCGGATTACTGCTTTCCCGCGCGGCTCGAGGAGATCGCGATTCTTCGCGCGGCCATGCAGGTTGACCCGAACGACGCTCGCGCTCCCTATTATCTCGGGAACTTGCTCTATGACCGGCGACGCCAGGAGGAAGCGACCGAGCTTTGGGAACGGAGCGCCCGCTTGGACTCGTCCTACTCGGTCGTCTGGCGCAATTTGGGCATCGCCTATTTCAACGTCCTGAAAAAACCGCGGAAGGCCCGCGCGGCTTACGACCAAGCCTGGCAGGCCAACCCGGCGGACGCCCGATTGCTCTATGAGCGCGACCAGCTCTGGAAGCGCCTCGGCGTCAGCCCCGGGAAGCGACGGCGCGAATTGGAGGCGTATCCGGATCACGTTCGACAGCGCGATGATCTCAGCCTCGAGTTGTGCGCGCTCTACAACCAAACCGGTCAACCCGAGAAAAGCCGAAGGCTCCTCGAGAGCCGCCAGTTCCAGCCCTGGGAAGGCGGCGAGGGTCAAGCGTTGGGCGAACATGTCCGAACCCATCTCATCCTCGGCCGCGAGGCCCTGCGCCAAGGCCGGTGCGACGCCGCCGAATTCCATTTCCGGCGCGCCCTGAATCCGCCTCAAAATCTTGGCGAAGCCCGGCATGTCCTGGCCAGCGCCAGCGACATCCATTTCTGGCTGGGCGAAGCGCTGGCCGCCCTGGGACAGCGGTCGGCGGCCCGGAACCACTGGACCATCGCCGCCACGTTTCAAGGAGATTTCCAGGAGATGAGCGTCCGCGCGTTTTCGGAGATGACCTACTATTCGGCCCTCTCCTGGCAGCGCCTCGGCCGCAACGCGAAGGCCCGACGACTCCTCACCGATCTGCTGAACGACGCGCGGAAGCTGCAGCAGACCCGCGCGACGCTCGATTACTTCGCCACCTCACTGCCGAGCATGCTGCTCTTCGAGGACGACATTCAACTCCGTCAAACCAACGCGGCACTTTTCCTGGAAACGCAAGCCCTCCTCGGACTCGAAAACGGAACGGCCGCCCGGCGAACGCTGAAACAAGTGCTCCGATCCGACCCAAATCACGCGCGAGCCGCTGATCTCCTGGCGGAGCTGGAAAGCATGCGAGCTTGAAATTCTTCCCGGCCCCGTGTCCCCTCTCCGGGTGTTAAGGACCTTACGTCGGGCCGAGTTTCTTGAGCTGATGGTGCTCTTCTTCGTGCAGGGAGCGGCCCTGGCCATGTGGTTTGTTCCCCTGAGCACAGTGCTCGACGCGCACGGACTGGGCGCCTTCAAACCGTATGCCTTTGCGGCCAATGGGCTGGCCGCCTTCGTCTCACCGCTCATCTTCGGAGCTATGGCCGACCGCCATGCCTCGCCCGTCACGGTGCTGCGCGGCCTGGCCCTCGCCACGGCGATCACCCTCACCCTCGCCAGCACCGCCATCAAATGGAACTGGCCCTCCGGACTCGTCCTCCTCCTGATTCAGCTCCATGCCTTCTGCTCGGCTCCGACTTGGAGCATCTCCTCCACCATCGTGCTGGCCCGGCTCGAAGACGCCCAAAAACAATTTGGCCCCATCCGAGCCATGGCCACGATCGGATGGATGAGCGGGTGCTGGCTGGTCAGCGTGCTGAACGCGGACACCTCGGCCCTCGCTGGCTATGCCGGCGCGGTCACGTGGTTGATCGTGGCCGGGCTGACCTTTTTCCTGCCCGTCGTCGAAACACCCCCGTCCGCCGCAAATCTGACCTGGCATGAACGACTGGGTCTGGATGCGCTCAAACTCCTGAAAAATCCCGACCATCGAGTGGTCTTCATCACCACGGCTCTCGCGACCATTCCGCTGGCTGCATTCTATCCGTATGCGCCCACGCACCTGCGGGAACTCGGTCTGCCCCGAACCAGCGCCTGGATGAGTCTCGGCCAAGTGACCGAGGTGATTTCCATGTTTTGCCTGGGTGCGCTTTTGGTGAAATGGCGGTTGAAATGGATCTTCACCTTGGGGCTCGCTTTCGGCGTCCTGCGCTACGGCCTGAGCGCGATCAATGGTCCGGCTTGGCTGCTCGCGGGCGTCACCCTGCACGGCGCTTCCTTCGCGCTCGTCTTCATTACCGCCCAAATCTATGTGGACCAACGCGTGGACCCCGCCTGGCGGGGGCGCGCGCAATCGCTCCTGACCTTGATGAACAACGGCGCCGGCAACCTCATCGGATACCTCGGCACCGGCTGGTGGTTCGCTGTCTGCGCGCCATCCACGGGCCCGCGCTGGTCCCTCTTCTGGGGCGGACTCGCCGGAGCGATGGCCGTCGTGCTCACGGTCTTTCTCATCGCCTACCACGGCCGCGGCGGGCCGCCCCGAATTCCGCCCACACCCTGAAACAGCCCACGCTCGAGCGCATCGGCGAACGAGGACAACGGCGGCGCAGCCTCTTGCCTCCTCTCCCCGCGAGGAACGAGTGGAGAGAGCACCGAGGAGAGGGAGCGGTTTGAACCTGTCCCCATCGCAGATGCGCAACCTACGCCCCCGGGATTGCGTTCTCCCGGGGAGAAGCGCACACTCCGGAGCGTGAATCACCCATCTCGCACGACCACGCCGGCCCATCGCCCTTGCCATTCCCGAGACGCGCTTTGGGGTTCGATCTGCTGTCTTCTCCTGGTTGGAAGCGCCGCTGGCTCGATCGAGGCAGCCGATTCCGCGCCCGCCGGATGGACCAGTCTCGCGCCGCGCCCCGAAATCCGACCCGAGTTTTCCTACCGCGCCGACGGGGGCCGCAGTCACCGAGGCGCGCTGATCATCCAACACGACGCCCGCCCAGGTCTCGACGGCTCCTGGACCAAGACGTATCCCGTCACCGGCGGACAGTTTTATCGCTTTGCCGCCTTCCGCCGCTGCGACGGCATTGACTCGCCCCGACGCAGCGCCGTCGTCCGCGTGCTCTGGCAAGACGATCAGGGAAATCGGGTGCTGCGGGATGCGGCGTCCTCCGTGGCCTCGCGTTACGCCACCAACGTGCTCCATGGCTACACTCCCGCAGCCGAAGCCGAGTATCCGACGGATAAAAGCGCCGACCCAACCGGTTGGACGGAGGTTTCGGACATCTACCGCGCCCCCTCGAAGGCGGCCCGCGCCATTGTCGAACTGCACCTGCAATGGGCGCCGCGCGGCCGCATCGAGTGGAGCGATGTCGCGCTGACGGAAATCCCCGCGCCCGCAGGACGAACGGTGCGCTTGGCCGCCGTCCATTTTCGGCCGCAAGGCGGCCAGACGCCGGCGGAGAAATGCCGCCTCTTTGCCCCGCTCATCGCGAGCGCGGCCCAGCAACGCGCCGATTTGATCGTGCTGCCCGAGACGCTCACCTTTTACGGCACCGGATTGAAGTTGGCGGACGTGGCCGAGCCCATCCCCGGGCCTGCGACGGATTACTTCGGCGCGCTCGCGCTCCAACACCATCTCTACATCGTCGCGGGGTTGGTCGAACGCGATCAGCATCTTGTTTACAACGTGGCCGTGCTCCTCGGGCCCGACGGCCAAGTCGCGGGAAAATATCGCAAAGTTTGCCTGCCCCGCGACGAAGTGGCGGCGGGGATCGCGCCCGGACAGGATTATCCGGTCTTCGACACCCGTTTCGGCAAGCTCGGCATGATGGTCTGCTACGATGGCTTCTTCCCGGAAGTGGCTCGCCGCTTGAGCAATGCCGGCGCGGAAATCATCGCCTGGCCGGTCTGGGGCTGCAATCCGGTCCTGGCCAGCGCGCGCGCCTGCGAGAACCACGTCTATCTCGTCAGCAGCACCTACGAAGACGTATCCCGCGATTGGATGCTGAGCGCCATCTGGGATCACGATGGCCGGACCTTGGCCCGAGCCGAGCGCTGGGGAACCGTCGTGGTGGCCGAGGTCAATCTCGACCAACGCCTCCATTGGCCCAGCCTGGGCGACTTCAAAGCCGACCTGCTCCGACATCGGCCAGACTGACTTAGTCATGGCCAGCTCCCCGGCTCTTTACAACCCCAGTTTCTTGAATCGGCGATTGACGTCCTTGAAATGGAACTCCAGGGAACAGAGTTTCTCGAGCTCGCCCTTTTTGAAATGCTTGGCCACGATCGGATCGGCTCGGAGCTGTTCGACAAAATCGGCGTCGTCCCGGCCCGCGTGCTTCACGTCCCAGGTCCTCATCGCCGCGTCCTGGACCAATTGGTAGGCCTCTTCCCGGGTCCGACCTTTGCGAATGAGGGCGAGGAGGACGGTTTGGCTGTTCCACATGCCCAGGCTGAGCCCCAGGTTCTTTTTCATGTTCTCCGGATAGACGGCCAGGCCGTTCATGAGCCGGACGAGCAGGCCGAACATGTAATCGAGCAGGGTGCAGGAATCGGGAAAGATGATGCGCTCGACGCTGCTATGGCTGATGTCGCGCTCGTGCCAAAGGGCGACATTCTCCAGGGCCGCGAGGGCATTGCCTCGAAGCACGCGCGACAGCCCGGTGAGTCGTTCCCAGGTGATCGGGTTGCGCTTGTGCGGCATGGCGCTGCTCCCCTTCTGGCCCTTGGTGAACGGTTCCTCGGCTTCGAGGACTTCGGTCCGTTGAAGATGACGAAATTCCACGGCCCAACGCTCGATGCTGGCGCCGACGAGCGCGAGGGTCGTTTGGAATTCCGCGTGAATGTCGCGTTGAACCACTTGGGTGGCGATGGGCGCGGGCCGAAGACCCAGTCGCCGGCAGACGAACTCCTCGACCCGCGGCGACAAGTGCGCGCTCGTGCCGACCGCGCCCGAAACCTTGCCGACCGCGGCGGAATCCATGGATGAAGCCAGGCGACGGCGGGCGCGGCCGAACTCGTCATACATGAGGGCGAGCTTGAGGCCAAAAGTCGTCGGCTCGGCATGAATGCCATGGCTCCGGCCGATGCAGGGCGTGAATTTGTGCTCCCGGGCACGACGGGCGATCGCCTCGCGCAATTCCTCCACGTCGCGGAGCAAGAGATCCGCGCTCTGAGTCATCTGCACCGCGTAGGCGGTATCGCCCACGTCGCTGCTCGTGAGACCGAAATGGAACCATCGACTGGCCACGTGGTTGATCTTCTCCGCGACCGCGGTGGTGAAACCGATGACGTCGTGATTGAGGGTTTTTTCCAGTTCGCGCTGGCGCAGGACGAGTCCCGGAAGATCGGCCAGCCAAGCCTCGCAGCCAGCTTGGATTCGGGCGAAATCGCGGGCTGGAACCACCCGCTCCCGGACCAGCGCTTCACTGGCTAAAAGCTCGATCTGCAGCCAGATCTTGAGCTTGTTTTCGTCCGTCCAAATCGCCCGCATCTCGGGGCGCGAATAGCGTTGAATCATGACGCGAATTTAAGAACGGGTGGGAAAAATGAAAGGCGGAAAGCGAACGGCCCAGAAAGAACCCGCGCCTTTTAAGTAACCATTCGATTGAGCTGGATGTGGATAGAGAACGGATTGCTCCGTCGCCCCCCACCCAAACCGG
>CAYHFE010000396.1:0-7599 GCA_964355375.1 uncultured Verrucomicrobiota bacterium | reverse complement strand
GTTCGTGCGGGAAGGACGATGGATGGTCGATGCGGCGCGGCGCTACCACCGTGTTGTCCAGGTCGGAACCCAGCAACGTTCCGGACCGCATTATCAAAAGGCGCGCGACTCGATCCGGGCCGGTGCGCTCGGCGAACTGGTCTCTGTCCAGTGCAACTTCTTTCGCAATGTCTCGCCCGGTTTTGGGAATCCACCGGATGGCAATCCGCCGTCGAATCTCGATTACAACCTGTGGCTCGGTCCCGCTCCCCAGCGCGCCTACAACCCGAATCGGGCTCTCTACCATTTCCGCTGGTTCTGGGATTACTCCGGCGGCCAGATGACCAACCTGGGTGCGCACTCCCTCGATACCGTCCACTGGATCGCCGGCGTCAAAGGCCCCACAGCCGTGACCAGCGCGGGCGGCCGGCGCTTCCTCAAAGACAATGGCGAAGTGCCCGACCTGCAGGACGCGCTGATCGAGTACCCGGGGTTCAACACCGTCTGCCAGTTCCGGGAATGCGCCGCCGGTTTCTCCAAGGTTGGCATGGGTGGAGTCGATTTTCATGGTAACAAAGGAACGATGTCGCTCGGGCGCGACGGCTATGAAATCGTCGGCGACCGCAAAGAAAATCCCATCAACGTCGTGGCTCGCATCATCGGAGGCCATCCGGTCGGCGGACCGCAACCGGTCGAAGAACCGCGCGGCCAAACCTGGACCCCTCCGGCCAAAGACACGTCGGGCGACGCGAATAACCAGTACGTCCAGCACACCCGGAATTTCCTGGACTGCATCAAGTCCAGAAAAGAGCCGAACTCCGATCTGGAGAGTGGCCATCGTGTGGCCACTGTTTGCCACCTGTCCAATATCTCTCTCAAGACCGGAAGGAAGATTCGCTGGGACGCGGACAAAGAAGAGATCATCGGCGACGCGGAGGCATCGAGGATGCTGATCCGGCCCTACCGTTCGCCTTGGGACGCGGAACTGAAAGCGGCCGGCACGGGAGTGTAGGGGCCAATGGGCGCATCATCCCGGTGAATCGCCTCCGCGCCGTCGCATCGCAGACTGAACCCCGGCCTACCCTCACGGACTCATTCAAGAACATGCACCTCGACCTCGCGGTCAGTCCCATGCCGAAGGCCCGCCGAAAGTGGTGTAACGAGCCACCCTTTGCCGTGGTAACGAAGTAGCATTCTGATGAGTATCATACGCCTTCTTGAAAAGGGGCCAGCGCTTGATAAGAGATAAGAGCATGGAGACAAATCTGGGTCTTGCCATGTCCACCGGCTCTCTGGTATAAATACCTGACTATGACAAATATGACAGATTCACTACAACAGTACGTCTCATCAAGAAATGCCCTTCTCCAGGAAAGAGAGGAGATCACCGCGCGTTTGGCGGATATCAATGCCGCTTTGGATCATGCTAATCCAGTGGCGCCGGCCAAGCCCGCTGCCCCGCAACCGCAACCGCAACCGCAACCATCCAAGATGCGCACCTCAGGACGCAACCCGATGCCGCTTCGCGTGGCGATCCTTCAAGTGACTTCGACCCAAGCGCTCTCTAAAAAGGAGATCGTGTCGGCGGTCGAAAAGATCGGATATCATTTCGAAACAAAGAACCCGGTCAACTCGCTCAATCACGTGCTTTACGGCGATAGTCCCACATTCAAAGTCGTGAATGGCAAATATAGTCCGGTGAACGCGGGCTCCGTTGCCAAGGGCCCGAAAGCGAGTATTGCGCCAAAGACCAAGCCAGCGTTCAAAGCTCCCGTCACTTCATCGAAAAGGGCCAGAGCTGGGAAATATTGAGGTAGCGAAGAAGCGTTGAGCCGGGTTCATATTCCAATAACCTGTGAGACCTGGTTGCTCTCGTTTGAGGGCAACCAGGTTTTTTGGCTTTGGTAGTGATCGAGTAAGACGAGGGTTGCGCACAGTGGAGACCTGTTTGCGCCACCGCTCAGAACTCTACCGAAGGTGTTAGAACCGACCGGAGCGCAGCGACGCGTCGAGTTGGCGAAGGTCTTTGGGCAATTCGGCGGTCCAGGTCATGTTCGAACCGGGCTGGTCCGGATGCTCGAGAGTGAGGACTTCGGCGTGCAAGGCCTGTCGCGAGAAACCGATTGCAGGCTCGGCCGGGCCCAGTCCGCGATAGGCCGGGTTATAGGTGCGGTCACCGATCAAGGGGAGACCGGAATGGGCCGCCTGGACACGAATTTGATGTTTTCGACCGGTGTCCAGCCGGAGCCGCAATTGGCTGACGAAGCCTTTGCCATCGGCGAGCGGATACTCGGCGATGACTTCGAAGTGCGTGATGGCCTCGCGGACTTCGGGCTCACCATCCCTCGAGGGCATTTCGGGAAGAACTTGTTGACGCAGTTCGTCTGAGCTCAGTTGCAGCCAGTGCCGCCAAGTGCCCTTGGGCGTGCTCGAACGCCCTTCAACCCAGGCCACATATTCCCGCTTCATAGTGTGCGCCTTCAATTGCTCGATGAGATGGTGACGCGCGGCGGAGCTGGTGGCAATGCAGAAGACGCCGCTGGTATATTGGTCCAGGCGATGAACCGGCATGGGATCGAGCCGGCGATAGACGGGCGGCAGTGACTTTCCGGCGATGCCCCGGTCCCAGGCTTTCAGTTTTCCGACCAAGAAATCGGCCAGGATGCTGAGCGCCGATAGAGTGCAATTCGGCGCCGGCACCGAGATGAGACCGGGCCCCTTGTTGACGATGGCAAACGCGGAATCGAGGTAAAGCAACGAAACGCGCGGATGAATCTGCCAACCCGAGCCGCAGTCCAGAGTGGTGGCATGGCGATCGCCCAGAGTCAGTGTATCGCCCGGGTCCGCGATGGGCTGATGGGGCTTGCGGATGACGACGCCATTGACACTGACCCGACCTGCCAAAATCCATTGCTTGGCGCGGCTCTTCGGCGTGTCGGGATGCTTCCGAAGCAGCCAGTCCAAGAGCGGGCCGGTCTTAGCCGTATTCATGGGTTCAGCACCACAAGTGAAACTGTCGCGGCATTGTCGCAGCCAAAGAATTCCGCATGGCCGGGCCCATCCAGGAGTTGAATGTCCCAGGCCTGCCTGTCTTCCACCCCTCCCCGTTTGGGTTCCGTCTCTTCGGGTCTCTTCGGGCTATACGGCATAGGCGCAGGATGTCACGGCCGGCGGTGACAAGCGAGCGGGAACTTCAGGCCGCGGACCCGGAATGGAACATCGAGCGCACAACCTTCAACTTCTCACTTCGAGCTCGGAGGTGAATGGCCAACGGGCTCCTCACCTGAGCTGCGGCGAAGACAGAAGAGGGAGCGGGTGAACGGGAACCTTGAGGCTTCTTCATCTGTTCAGATTTCCCACGCTCTTGACCGCCAGCCGGATTTACCCGCCCGCGAAAACCGGTCGGAAATTCGCCTCGGTCAGAATGCGCGCGACTTCCATCCGTTTGTCGCCCTGAATCTCGATTTGACCGTCCTTGACGGTGCCGCCGGTGCCGCAGGCTTTCTGCATCGCCTTGGCCAATTGCCCCTTCTCGGCCAGACCGATGCCGACAAAGCCCGTGACCACCGTCACGGTCTTGCCGCCACGCCCGGCCGTCTGCCGGATGATGTCCACACGGCCGCGATTTTTCCTGGTTGATTTCGCTTCAACGGCGGTGGGTGGCGCGGATGCCGCCGGCCCAGGTTCGGGGGCGGACGGGAGTCCGGCGCTGGAGAGGGCTTCAAAGGGATTGTGCCCAAAACTTTGGCCGCCATCGGTGCGAATGCGTTTGTGGCCATTCATACATTGGTTCTTTTGGGGAGCGAGCCTAGCCATCAAGCCGAGGCATGGGAAACCAAATCGACCCCCATTGAGCCAGGCAAAACTCAAACCTGGTTGAAATGCTCCGTCCACTGAACTTGTCGCACCTGCCCGCCGAGCGAGCCTTGCCGGATCGCGTCCCTCCCGCAATCGCCGCTCACAAGGTCCGGCGCGTCCGTCTGAATCAATTCGCCCTCCGCTCGCCAACGGGCCGCCACGCTTCCCCCAGCGTCAGAATCGCTGCCCGTGCGATCTTTGGCTTGACGCAGAATTGGTTGTCAGACCACGATCTCCGACAACATTATCCTCAAACCTTAAGCGATTATCTATGAGTCAAAGTCTCTACGAACAACTGGGCGGCAAGGAGGCGGTCAATGCCGCTGTCGAAATCTTTTACACCAGAGTGCTGGCGGACGAACGCATCCAACACTATTTCCAAGGGGTGGATATGATCCAACAGAAGGGCAAGCAGAAGGCTTTTCTGACTGTGGCTTTCGGCGGTCCGGCCCATTACACCGGCAAGGACATGCGTGCGGCCCATGCCCATCTACCGGGTCTGAATGACACCCACTTCAACGCCGTGGCCGAGAACTTGCAGGCCACTCTGGTTGATCTCGGCGTGAAAAAGGAATTGATTGACCAAGTGCTGGCCATTGCCGAAAGCACTCGCAAGGATGTGCTGAATCGCTGATCCCGACTCCGTTGCACGTTGTGGATCGATGAGTCGGCAGTCTCCGAACTCCTGACGAGGGTTTCCCGGCAGCAGAACTGTGGACCGAGGAACAGGGATAAGAGCGAGCTTCCTCGCCTGTGATCGGGTTTGTCTCCCCTCCTGGTTGCGCCGGGACGAGCCGCACTTCCATTTGGATAAGGAAGAGCATTCAAAAGACACCTTTTTTGAAATCACACCGATCATGGTGAGTCCCCTTTCGCTTGGCGCAGGCATCGGAACCATGAACCCATCCAACGGTGGGGCGAGACTCCGTCGAGCCCTGAAATCTTGGCAGGCAGGAAGGTTCAGAGTTCGACAGAGCCTCACCCCACCACAGGTTTATGGAGAGAGCGCCCAGCTGATTGCATCTGCCGGGGAACATTGCGGTTGGGCCGATTGGAAACCGGATTGTTTACGAACAGTCGTTGGAGTTGGGGCAGGACTTCGGAGATCGGCTGCGTGCCCCACCGCCAATGAAATTGAAATGGCCAATCGAACAAGCTCCCGCCGCGTATCGAGAGACCAATGCCTCCCTCTCCATGAAGACGTGTGACAGAATCGAGAATCTGGATACAATCCCGAACACGATGGACTTTCGACCTCGCCCCAACCGATCCAACCGATCGAGCCGCGCCCTGCCAGCGCTCGCGGGACGGAAGTGGATGTTCATCGGCCTGGCCCTTCTGCTCCCGAGTTTGAGAGCGCTTTCCGGCGAGGATGCAGCGCCGACGAATGACACGCCCAAGAGGACTTTGCTACTCCCGAAAAGTCCGGTGGCCGCCGCCTATGTTTTGGGGCGCCTGTCGAACAAGGAACTGACCGAGGCCTCGCGCAGCGAATTCGTTTACGTGGCGTTGCTGCAAAGAAAAGGGCTCGAGAAGAAATTTCGCGTCGAGGCGATGGCCGGTCTGGCCACGGTCCGGGGCACGGATCCACTCACGGAATTGCTGGGCGGTTTGGGCGAATTGGATAAGAAGGGCGAGGAGAACACGCTCCTGGTGCGGGAATTGTCAACCCTCCTCCTCCTGCGCACGCCGGAAGAATTGTCCGCCAAACGCGCGCTCCTGAAACGTCTCGCGACCGAGGCCCAACTCGCCCTGACCCGCCAGATCGGCTACGCGGCGCTGGTCACGGCCGCCGGTTCAGTCGAAAAGGAATGGAAGAGTGCCGAAGCGGTCGGCTCATCTCAGTTGGCGGACCTGGTTCAGTCAGCGCAATTCCTCCGCGAGGCCCGCTTGCTCCGCGAATTGTACCCCAGGCTTGGGCCGCTGGTGGATCAGGCAGAGCCAGTCGAACTCCGGCGGGCCGCGATTGCCGCGGTGGCGTTCGTGCCGGGCGTCGAAGCCGAGGTGTTCGGCAAACTGGCCGCTTTGGTCCGATCCGGGGTCGAACCCGGACCCGTCGTCGCCAGTCTGCTGCGAGTGCCCAAGCGGACTTGGCCCAAGGACCTGGCCGGTCCGCTCACCGCCAGCCTGATTCAGTTTCTCCAGTCGGTGCCGGTGTCAGAGCGCACCCAGGACGAGTTCATCAGCGCGATCCAATTCGCCGGGGACCTGGCATCGCTTCTCCCGCCGGAGGAGTCGCGGGCCGCATCCAATAGACTTCGCGAATTAGGCGTGAAAGTCGTCTTCATCCGGACGCTCATTGAACAATCGCTCTACGACACCAAACGGATCGTGATCGAAGCGGGGAAGCCCGTGGAAATCGTCTTTCAAAATGACGACGCCATGCCCCACAATCTGGTGATCGGAGTGCCGGGATCGCTCGAAGACATTGGTCTCGCGGCCGAGAAAATGCCCCCAGAACCCGATGCCCGGGGCCTGACCTATGTGCCCGATTCCCCCAAGGTTCTCCATGCCACCCGGCTTCTGCAGTTCGGAGAAAAGGAGAAACTGAGTTTCACCGCCCCGTCCGAGCCGGGCGACTATCTCTACGTCTGCACCTTTCCCGGGCATTGGCGACGGATGTTTGGCGCGCTGGTGGTCGTGAATGACGTGGATGCTTATCTGGCGAGCCACCCCGAAGCGGAGCCTCCGCCAACCACGGAATGGCAAGTCGAAGATCTGGCGGGCGACTTGGAGAAGTTGGGCCCGGGGCGAAACCTGGAGGCTGGACGGCAACTGTTCACGGCGCTGGCCTGCGCGCAGTGTCACAAGCTCGGCCCTTTGGGTTACGGGTTCGGTCCCGAGCTCACGGATGTCCTCCTGCGCTGGAAGGGGGATCGCCTGGGAGTCTTGCGCGAGATTCTGGAACCATCCAAGGTCATCGCTGATCGGTATCGTAATGTCGCTTTCGAGCTCAAAGATGGCGAGAGCGTGTCTGGCCTGATTATCAAGGAAGATGCCGCCGGCGTGACCATCCACTCCGGACCGGCCGACACGCTGATCCAGGCTCTGAAACCCGCGAACATCGCTACTCGCCAACCCCAGGCGTCGTCATTGATGCCGGTTGGACTGCTCAGCCAACTCACCAAAGACCAGATTCTCGATCTGTTCGCGTTTGTTGAATCGGGCGGCAAGACCGGAGCCGATGGGCATCAACATTGAAGGTGGGTAGGCCGTCGGCCTCGCGGGTATTCCCCGCATCGAGGTGGCGGATTCCCGCCGCCCGGGCTGGCCACCGAGCCCGTTCGAGCGCGTCTCGCACATCGTCGGCACCGCCAGAATCTTGAAGTCGGGATGAAAGGCGGTGGAATCAAATCCGACCTCGGAAACAATCTATTCAAGGGTTTGAAGTCCGGCCCTCTGGCGCTCCTCTTTCTCAATATTGCCCAATCTCAGTTTTGCGACCAAAAGCACAGTCGCCTTTCGGGGAACGTCGAATCAGCTTGCCCTGGACCCTGAGCCGTGAGAAAAAAACGCCCGATGACTTTTACTCAAGGTTCGCGAACGGTGTCGTTGGCCACTCTGAGTTTGTCTGAATTTCGCTCTCTTTGATTGGATCGACATCAGATTGGCGTGTCAGATCTGCAATTGCAGACCGGCGAAACTGACGCAAGTCGTTTAGAGCAAGGCGATGGAAGGGTGGCTGAGTGGTTTAAGGCACCTGACTCGAAATCAGGCGTAGGAGTAATCCTACCGTGGGTTCGACTCCCACCCCTTCCGCCA
>CAYHFE010000395.1:0-7625 GCA_964355375.1 uncultured Verrucomicrobiota bacterium | reverse complement strand
TCCCTCGAAAAAGCCTGTGCTCATTGGCTTTCCCGCTTCATGCGTCAGCCCTGGCCAAAAGACGGTCACAAGACGGGCCGGGGCGGATCCCCGAATGAGGACAAAAGGGTAGATGACATTCTGGGTCGAGGAGATTCATTCAGTTCCAGAGAATGGGGAAGGATGGAGAAATCACTACCCGCTTCGCTCAACCCGTTCCGGATCTTGACTGCCTCGCTGCGTCGGCCGCAGGTGAAGGTTGGTCCGAAAAATGACTGACTTCAGCTTAACACCCTGTAAATATCTTCAATTGGACTCGGAGGTGTCTGACCCACAGAAACCGGAGCTTTCAAACTCCGGGAGTCTGCCCGGCCAAGCCGGAGCTTACCTTGGTTCAGTCAAGACCCAACCCGTTTCCAACTCTCGACCAATACTCAATCTGACCATTCCTTCAGGAGAGTAGCCAGTCTCGAATCAGTCCGCAGGCCTGTTCGAAGTAGTTGCCTTTAGAGTCGAGCCAGAAGATGCGTCGATCTCTCTTGAACCAAGTGAGCTGCCTTCTGGCAAACTGTCGGATCGCAATGCGAAGTTGCTCGTAAAGCTCCTCACGCGAGGCGATCTCGCCGTTCAGGTATCGTGCTAGATACCGATACTCCAGCCCGAGTTCCAACAACCTGGCATTCGGAACTCCCATCTCTTTCAGCTTGACCGCTTCTTCAATCATGCCGTGAGCTAACCGATTCGCCAAACGCCGATTGATCCGCTCTTCCAAGATCGGCCAGTCCCAAGTAAGCCCGAGCTGTAGCACAGAGTACTTTGGGCTCTTCCGCCGCGTCTCAGAGTAACTGTACCCGGCTGATACGATTTCAATGGCCCGGATCAGTCTCCGACCGTTTCGCAAATCAATCCAACGGCCTGCTTCCGGATCGCGCTGCAAGAGCATCTCAGCCAGTTCCGTCTGGGAGTGATGTTCTAATCGAGAACGCAACTCGGGATTCGGGGGGGCATTGACCAGCAGATAGCCGTCCACAACCGCACCGATGTACAGTCCGGTTCCGCCAACGACAAACGGCAGGCATCCTCGATCCAAAATCTCGTCGATGGCCTGGTAGGCCATCCTTTGGTAATCGGCGGCAGAAAAGCGGTCTCGCAGTTCTGCCACGTCGATAAGGTGGTGTCGCACGCCACCAGCATGATCCGCACTTACTTTGCCTGCGCCAATATCCAAACCGCGGTAAACTTGCCGTGAATCTGCTGAAACGATCTCGCCACCAAATGTCCTCGCGAGTCGAATTCCTAGGTCGCTCTTACCCGACGCGTTCGGCCCGAGCAGCACGATGATCTTTTGCATCCTCGTGAATTCTTACGGCGTCGGCTCCTACTTTGCAAACATGCTCCCAGGAGACCCAGGCCCCGTCCCCACACCGATGGAGGCCTCAGCTCCAGTAGCTCGTCAAAATGGGATGTCGCCTGATCAGTCGAATGTCCAATCAGAGGTTGCACCAGACCGTGCCGACACAACTCGTGAGACGGGTCTCCGCACCACCGCCGACCGGGATGGTGTAGATGTCGAACTCGCCGTTGCGCTCCGCGGAATACGCCAGCGTCCGGCCGTCCGGCGACCAGCCGTGCCAGTACGACGGGGCGGCCTCGGTGATGAGCTTCGGCGTGCCGCCGGTGATGGGCAACGTGTAGAGGCGCGACTTGCGGTCGCCTTGCGACGGGTCGCTGATGACGAGTGTCGCGCCGTCGGGCGAAATGCCGTGGTTGCTGGTGCAGCGGGTGGCGAAGCCCGTGTCGATAGACTGCGGCTTACCGCCCGCGACTGGGATGCGATGGAGATGGCCCCGGCTGTTAAAGAGGAGCGACGCGCCGTCATGCGACCAGTTGGGCGCTTCGATCAGGTTGGGCGTGGTCCAGACAACACGGCGATCCTTCGACGCGAGCGGCACCGTCTCCAGGGTGCTGATGAGCCTGGGCTGGCCCTGGGCGGGCGAACCGGTGGTGAGTTCCACGTTGGAGAACACCGCTTTCTCGAGCACCTCATTGTTGTGGGCGCAGACCCCGAGGCCGATGTAGAACGGCTCGGTGAGATCGAGCCGGAACGACCCGCCGGCCGGACGCAGTTCCCCGCTCTCGTCCGCGATCGAGAGGGAGACGTAACGCCCGCGCTTCTCGATGCGGAGGCGCTTCGGCCCGGTGACGCCGGACTGGATCTCGTAGGTGCGCTCGTTCTGAGCCGCGCGGTACTGCAGCGAGGTCAGGCCATCGCCGTGCAACGCGGCGTCGGCGTAGGCCGAGTCGGCCTCCAGACTCTGGCGGACGAGCAGACACGCCTTGCGATGCGGATCGCCGCCCTGGCCCTCGAAGACGATGTCCGCGGCGAGCGTGACGTCGCCGGTCACTTTCTTCCAGAGGTAGTGCAAGGCGTCGTTGGTGAACCACATGTTCGCGCCGCCTCCCGCGATGGCGTAGGCGCGGCGGCCGGCGTCGAATTCGACGGAACCAGCGCGCTTCGTGGCGCCGACGTCGCCGTGGTCTTCAAAGAGGCCGAGGTCCGCGGCGAGCCGGCGCGACGCCCGGGCGGTGCCGGGGGTGGGCAAGGCGTTCACCGTTGCGTTTGCAGGCTGGGCTGGGTCCACGGCGCCAAGAATCGCCGCCGACAAGAGCAGCGCAGAATAGGCGGGCTGGGTATGGGGGAAGACGTGGTTCGGGATGACCTTGGGCGCGCTGAAGTTCCCTTTCGGCGCACCGTCCATCGGTTGGGAATCGGGACCGAGCGGGCAGAAGACATCGTTCGTGTTCGTCGGGCCGCGCCCTCTCCGCGCCGGCGCGACGGGCGCAGCGCCCGCTGCGGCCTCAACCGAGTGAGAGATTTCTCGCGGCGACACCAGGAGCATCACCAGAGACGCGATCAAGTTTTTCATAGAGAGTGGATTTGCAGACAGGCTCTCAGTCTTCGGCGGCCTGATCACCGCGGTGGAGCAACTCGGACGCGGTAGAAGTAAGTCCATGAACCCCGTGCGGAATCGTCGGTGAGGCGAGTGGTCGGTGTCTGGCCCACAATGTTGGAGCGGATGGTTAGGAAACCCGGCGACGGGTTCAGACTCTCCGCCCGCTCCACGCTGTAAAGTACGCCCGCCACGCTTTGCCACTCGAGGACAAACCCTTTTCCAGTCGCCGGAAACACGCCGCCTGGAGGCGCCACGAGGCGCAGCGCCGACGCGCGGTCTTTCGGATGCGTGCCCGCTTGATGCTCTTGCCAGTTACTCATCCCGTCCTGGTCGGAATCGAGGTAATCGGCCGTTCCATCCAACGCCAAACCGTATTGCGTCAGCCAACTGACCGGCAACACACTCGCCGACGGCGCCACGTCCGGGGAACAGAGATTCATCTCTTGCCGAATCTCCGTCCGCGTCAGCGCGCGATTGTAGATTCGAATTTCGTCCAGATTCGCCGACGCGTGACCGCCCCAGGTGTTCGCGCCGAGGTAGGCGTATTTGGTGTCGGACGGAATTCCGCCCGTGTAGGCGTGGTGCCCCTTGGGTTCGCCATCGAGGAAGAAATCCATGCCTGCGGAACTCCACACCGCGGCGAAGTGATACCACTGGTTGGTTTTTGGCGTCACACCGCTGTCCACGCTCTTGGATCCGCCGGAGTAGATGTCGAAGAGCAAGGTTCGAGACTGGACGCCCAGCCCCAGGGTCAAGCCGTCGTACTTCTGCCCGATGGGCCGGTAGGAAATAGCGAAGAACTCAGCACCGGAAGAGGGCAGGGGAGTGGGAATCGAAACAAAGCGGACCCATCCAGAAACGGTGCCTTGTTTGAGGTATCCGGGATGCGGAATCTCGGCGTAGTCATCGACGCCATCAAAACGCAGCGCTTGTCCGCAACTCTTGCCGTCGGTCGCGACCGGACCATGGAGCCTGCCCTCGTTTCGGTAGGGCGACTCATCGCGAAGAAGCTGATCCGCCAGGTCACGGAAAGTCCACCAGTGAACCGGTCCGGGACCCGACGGCGAGTTCGTCATCCAATTCGCATAGTCCACCCCGCTCGTCACTCCATCCCCTCGGCCTTCCGGGTTGAAACCTTGACACCCGGCGCCGACTTCCGCGATATCATCGAACGGACCCGAAGCGTCGCCCCACCAATTGTTGCGGGCGAGGACGCAGGTGCTGGAGTCTTCGTTGCGGATGCCGAACTGTTTGTGGCCCCAGATTTCACTGGCCACCACCACCGGCGCGGACTTGCTCCGCGACCGGATGCCCAGGCCGTTGGCCGCAATCACGCAGCCTTCGAAGCGCGGAGAGGAACCTTCGAGGTCGATCCCGTCATCCGCGTTGTTGCGAATGAGGCATTGCGTGAAGATCGGTGAAGCGTTCTGGCAATAAACGCCGTCGTAGGCGCTCTCGGCAATGATGCATTGGCTGATCCGGGGCGCGGCCTTCGCCTGGATGTGCAATCCATCCCCGGAACTGCGCCGAATCACGAGATGGTCCAGCGTCACGGTCGGGACCGCGTCCACGCAAACATTGGCCAGACCCCAGGAGGAATCTTTTCCGCCATACTCCACCAGGCAATAACTCATCACCGAGTTGCCGCTGCCTGGCTCGAAATAAACGGACTTCCAGTCGCCCGGGTTGGGCGTGGCCTGGCCGGACGTGAAGACGATGTTCGCCGAGCTCGTGCCTGGCGCGAGCAATGTCCCAAAGACGTCCAAGCCGAAGGTGCCGTTGAAGCGAACCTTCACGCCCGGCTCAATCGTGAGCGTTTTGCCTTTCGGAACCGTGATGTCGCCGCTGACGAGGTAAGGACTTTTTCCTAACGTCCACGGGCCGCCTTGGCCGTCATAAACCTCGCCCTTCAGCGCGGTGGGGACCGGCGCTGGTCCGGAACCGCCGACTTGCTCCAGCTTCACCCAATCGATCTCCAGCCAGTGTCCGGTGTCCCAACCGTAGGCATCAAAAATCAGTTGCACGCTGGTTTCGGTTAACGGACTGAACTTCTGTCGGATCGGCGTGCCGCCGTTGATCGAGTAGGTCACAGCGCCCGTGGCCGGATCGAAGGTGAACACTTCGTCAAACCAGGCGTCTCGAACGAGCGCTACGACTTCGGGCAGAGTGGGCGTGAAATGAACGCCGTCCGTGACATTCGCGTACTTGTAGAAATATCGGTAGTAGGCCAGCGGGGCCGCGTTTTGCAGCAAGCCGGAGGTGTTTCGGAAATTGGCTTCCGCATGCACCTTGACCCGCCGGGTCAGCGTGAGCAACCCGGTCCGGGACACGCTGATCGGTTGCGACCAAACCGCTCCGCCGCGATCCGAGGAATCCTGAGAGAGCCGCAACACGCCGTTCGTCTGCCTGATAACGTTCCCGGCGCCATCGTTCCAACCACTGCCGTTCGACGTTTTCGCGATCCACTTGCGGGTGTCGAGGTTGGAGCCGTCGAATTGGTCGCTGAACAGCTCCGTCACTGTTCCGCTCGTTCCCGCACCGGACTGAGTTACGGTGAAGACCGGTCCGCCCACGGTGATCGTGGCGCTCCGCGCGGTGCCTGCATTGGCTGCGACGGTGTAGCTCATGGTTGCAGACCCCGTCCCGCTCCTTGCCGAATGGATCGTGATCCAGGGCAGATCGTTGACGACAGTCCAGGTGCAGTTGGCCCCCGTGTTGACGGCAACGCTGCCGATTTCAGCCGCAGCACTGTGCGTCCGGCTGGTGGGGAAAATCGCATAGGTGCAACCCGTGCTGCCTTTCTGGTCCACGGAGAGCGTCTGGCCCATGATCTCGATAAGCCCCGCTCGCGCTGAGGAGGAAGGATTGGCTGCCACCGAGTAATTGATCGTGCCGTTGCCCGCGCCCGTCAGCGGAGAGTCCATCGTGACCCAGGGAAGATGGTTGAGCACCGTCCAGGTGCAGCTCCCGGGCGCGGTCACAGTAATGGTCCCGGTTCCTCCACCCGCCTCAAAGGTGGTTCCCGTGGGGGAGATCGAACCGCAGAAATCGTTCTCCGTCCGGAACGACCAGCGATGGGCCGCCGCGAGCGGATGACTTTGCGCATCGCTCACACCGGTGGTCAAAACCGCGGTGTAGGTCGTGCCCCGTTGCAAAGGCGCCGCTGGCTGGAATGTCGCTACTCGCGTCTGGCTGCGATAGCTTACGGACCCAGTCACAGGGCTTCCCCCGAGTTCCAGGCGGAACGTTTCGGGACGCAAGGTCGCCGCATCCATATCATCGCGGAAATAGACGGTGACAGGGTCATCGACTCCCACGGCCAAGGCGTTGTTCCGCGGTGAGGCGCCAAGTACCTGGACAGGATTGGCGACGGAGAAAACGGCCGACAGGGCCTCAGTATTGTTGAAGCCGTCATTGGCGATGACTTTGAAGCGACACTGAGACCCATTGGCCAGTTGAGTCGATTCCACTGCCAACTGTTGCTGGTCGGCCACGGAACCGAGGGGTCTCCAGCGGGGGCCGTTGTCCACGCTGTAGAGCACGCGATAAGTCAGGCGGTCGCCATCGGCATCGGTGGCCTGCCAGCGGAGCGCAATCAGGCCGCTGAGCACTCCCCCGGCGGGAGCCGTGATGCTGATGACCGGCGCGTGGGTGCTCCCGGACAGAGTCGCCAACTTCGATCCCGACTTCTTGACGGTGATGCTTCGCCCGGCAGGGTTGTAGGGCAGTTCGAACCGAAAGACGCCGTAGTCCGTGTTCTCAGGTCCAGGTTCGAACGACGGAGCGAAGGCGAGACTCTTGAGCACCGCGCCGTCGGACGCGCTGAACTCGATCAAATAATTGCCCGCCGAGCCAGAGTCCGGAACAGGGGGAGCATCCAGCAGCTTGGGCGCGTTGAACAGAACCTCCTCAGTCCCCGCTTGCCGGAGGATCACCCCGCTGATCGACAAGCTCCGAGAGACAGCGTCAGGCTGCTTCCTGGCTATCGGTGGCCACGAAACGGCGCCTCCGGCCAAGAGGCCAACGCGGGGCTGGGCGAAGTAGTTCATCAGGCGGTTGTAGGCCCAAGCGGTGATCCAAGTCCGTTGGTCCGACGTGACGTCGGCAATGTCCGCATACATCAGGCACCCCTGCGGGTTGCGGCGGTCCTCCGTGAACTCGATGTACTGGTCGCGCTGTGAATCGAGGCAGCCATAGCCGTACGGTTGGGGGGTATGCTCCCCCGGTCCGGCCGGGAAGGCCAGGAGATGGGCGACTTCATGCGCCGCTAGGTTGCCTCGCACGTTCGCGGAGTTTTCCACGATTGCGCAGAGAAGTCTCGTGCCGCCAAGAGACAAGCCCGGATCCGGCAGGAACCCCAGCGGCGCTATGCCTACCACCACTCCCGGAGGCGATCCGAACGAACGCCGGAAGTCCTCCAAGTCCGAGAAGTAGAGATACCATCGCGCCTGATCGATCTTACCGCTCATGGTGGTGGGTGGATCGATGCTGGCCACAGTGATCGCGGTCGTGAACGTCCAGGACCGATAGTTCCTGGCCGTCACTGAGTCCAAGGGGAAAAGCCGTTTGATCATTTTGTCAAAGGCTGTCGCCACGTCGATGGTATCGTTCACTTGCTGGCCGCCTTTCCAGTCCCCCAACGCCAACGGAATGAAGAGCACCTCCGACCCATCGTCTTGGAAGAAGGTGTGC
>CAYHFE010000394.1:0-7637 GCA_964355375.1 uncultured Verrucomicrobiota bacterium | reverse complement strand
ACAGGGTGAAGTTGTGTTCATGCGCCTTGAGGAAGCTGACGAACGCATCAAAGTCCAACGGTCGGACGGCCCCGTTGCTGTCCCAATCCTGCAGCGTGTTCCACGTCTGCGATCCGCACAGGATGAGCGGAGTGCCGCTCGCGTCCTGGAAGTATCTCGGATTCCGGGACTGTCGGAGCGGCTCTTTGATGGGAATCGCCAGCGCGCGCTCGTTGCGGTCCTTGGCTTCCTGAGCCAGTGCCAGACAGGCGTTGAAACCCGGCCAAAGTGTGGATGCCAACAGAAGTAGGATGGGAAACTTCATTGTTTGGGAGTGATTCGATTTCCTTGGCCAATTCGTCCGCCTTGGCTTACCTTCGGACCCATCGTGCCAATGCTGATTCCTCCCAAAGACTGCAACCGAAATTGATATGCTACGGACTGTCGGCATCGTGACGTTGTTCTTCACCCTGCAAAGCGCGCTCTCCTGCGCGCCGTGCTTCGCCGCGGACCGCAATGAGCCAACCAAAGGCGACTCCGGAACTTCCGCAAAGATTGCGCCGGGAAAGGGTGCCGCCATCGGCAGGTGTTTGACTCGGACATCCAGCGACGAGGTCAGCGTCGGCAACAACTACCTGACGCTGCTCATTCGCAAGGGCGCGCCCGGCGCCGAGTGCCACTACCGGCTTGGTGTCGAGACGATTAAAGGACCGGTCCTTTTGCCGGCCATCGGCGAGAGTGACAAAGCCAGAGCCATCACGGCGTTCCGAATGGTCGAGGATACTCCAGCCAGGGCGTTGGTTGAGGTGGACTCCATCAGCATGTCAGGCAAGAACATGACGACCCGCTACTTGCTTCGGGAGAACCAGCCGCTCGTCGAGGTGCAGCCGGGTGAAGGCATGGAGCGCCTGCGGCTGGAAGCGACCAGCCGCTATGCCGTGGTGCCGGACATCTTTGCCGGTGATATGGTCATCAATCCGGCCACGGTCGCGCAGTCCCGGCTGCGTCTGCCGAGCGAAAACTTGCTGCTCCACTTGACCACCGGGGGCAACGCCATTGTGGCCTGTGTCTGGCGCTCTGCTGAACAAGCGGTGCGTTTGACTCTGGGTGACGGCGGCGATGGCCGGGCGATCACGGAGACCGAAGTCGCCTGCCCCAAAAACTATTCCGTCTCGGTGGCCGTTCTCGCAGCGACGGGAATCTGGCATCAGAAGAAGGTTGCTGAACTCAACCCGGTCAAGGATGTGATGCTCGACTGGAAAGTGCCGTTTCGCGCGCTGTGGCGGGCGGACTACCCGCGGACGGACAGTCTGATTGATTCCTGGAAGTGCCTTCTCCGGGAAGGCAAAGACCGATACGAGAGCTTCGGGATCGAGGCGAACAAGGCCCGGACCGTCTGGACTTCGGCGCGCGGTTCGTTTGCGTATCCGACCTACATGGAAGGCGGGTCCTGCTTTCTGCGCAAGACCCAGTTTGAAGGCTCGCTCGGATGCAAATACGACGACAGCCAGTTTGTCGTGATCTATCCCTCCCAAGCCGTCCGGGGCACTCCGCCTGGAACCTTCGGCGCGCTTGACATTTTGCGGGAAGCGCTCAAGGAAACTCCGGAGGCTTCGCTGCTCGGGAACCTCGAGATCAAGAAGGTGGCACGCGACCGATGGCCAGCCACCTGTGCGGTCACCGCCGATTACGAGAAGGTGTTCGACGCTGGGGAGGAAAAGGCGAACAAAGCGTTTCTCTTGGGGCGATTGGAGGAGATGAACCAGTTTGTCATCAATATCCGCAGCCGCATGAAGGAATATCAGGATTGGCAGAGAAAGACCCGCGAGTTCCTGGCGAAAGCCCAAGCGGAACAGCCGCAAGTGGCGCCGCTGGCCGAGGAGTTCGACGGCATTCTGGCCACCTTCGACAAGATCTATGAACGCCGGAAGCTCGACGAGCGAACGCCGGCCGCGGCGCGCGTCTTGATCGACAAAGTGGCCGCGCTGATTGACAGCCCGGAGGGGAACAAGGACGAGAAAACCAAACAACTCGGCCGTGACACGCGGACCATCGGCGGCAATCAGGACAGTTGCCTCGGTGAATTCCGGATGTTCACCAAGCGGTTGCGCCAGCGGGCCGGCTATCGCATGGCTGAGGCTCAGGATGATGCGGCTTTCCACTTCGCCCGTGAGGTGCGCCGGCGAACCATGGAGATGCTCCAATTTGCTTTCGTGCACGAAAGCGCCCAGACCGACTAAGCCGTGACTCACCACCCCTTCACCTGTCTCCTCCTCCTCGTCGCCGCGGGCTTCGGCATGTCGTGCCAGAAGTCATCGTCCGAAGCGCCAAAGACAACTCCAACCCTCAAGACCCTCCAGACATCCAGCGGGGCGGAAATGGTCGTGGTTCCGGCGGGATCCTTCATCATGGGCGCAGCGCCAAGCGCCGATGCTTCGCCGGCGCACACCGTCTCGGTCAGCGCCTTCGACATGGACAGATATGAGGTCACGCAGAAATCTTACGAAGCGTTGCTGGGTGTGAACATTTCGAAGTTCGAGGCGGAAAACAACCCCGTCGAACAAGTGCGCTGGACGCAAGCCGCGAAATACTGCAACGCGCGGTCGCTCGCCGAGGACCTGAAGCCGTGCTACGACGAGACGACCTGGCAGTGCGATTTCTCGGCCAACGGCTACCGGTTGCCGACCGAAGCGGAGTGGGAATACGCCTGCCGGGCTGGTTCGCAGAGGGCCTACTCGTTCGGCGACGGACCCGAAGCGCTGAAATCCAACGGCTGGTTCAAGAGCAACGCCGGCCAAAAGACCCATCCCGTCGGATCAAAATCGCCCAACGCCTGGGGCCTTTATGACCTGCACGGCAATGTCGCCGAATGGTGCAATGATTTCTACCAGGCCGACTACTACCAAGTCAGCCCGGCGAGCGATCCGCGGGGTCCCGAGCAAGGGGTCAAGCGCGTCATCCGTGGCGGGCACTGGTCGGCCACGCCGGAGAAATGCACGTCGTTTTACCGATTGAACGACTCGCCGGGATTGCCCGATGTCTGTCTGGGCTATGACGTCTATGGGTTTCGCTGCGTGCGCAACGCTGCCCAAGCCTCAGCAAAATGACCGGTGGGCCGCGCGGTGCGGTTTCACGCCTGGCCACACTGCACGGTCTTTTCATTTGGAGCGGTGCTTGACGAGGGCTTGGAAAGGGATTTGGGGATTGTGCTGGCAGCGCTCTTGTAGCTCGGGCCATAAAGGGGTCAGTCCTGACTTTTGACATATTTCTGTGGTTTCGTCAGGTGGTTCGGGGATTCTGGTCTCGCCGGGGTGAGGTTGGAGAACGGGGAGGGTAAGGGAGAAGAGATCCGCCAAGACAGACCTTGGAAGCGATTTTCCATCGCGCTTTTGAGTTGTAGCGATTCACCGAGCCAGCCTTCCTCGGGCATGTCTTAGAGAGGAAACATTGACCCTCAAAGAAACTCTGCAAGGGTCTGATGCCATTCGGAAACTGCGCCAACGCTTGGTCTCGGAGGGACATCCTGAGAATAGCCCGGCGTTTCAACGCGGGGAAACATCCGAATCGCGCAAGTCTTGAAGGGACGGTTGAAGAGTCCTCCAGATCCAACCTCTGTTCGCATTTGAAGAAAGATCGAATCGAGTGCGATGACCGCTATTTGCGAGAATGAATATCAGCCGTCTCTCCGGGACTTGGGATCTTTTTGGCGTGCGATCCAGCGTTGAAACGCCAGGCCATTCTCATTCTTCCAGCAGCAGATTGTTCAGAAAGAGTTCTTCGCCGGTATTCGTTTCCAGAAAAACGTCTGATATACCCATCCCATTTGTCGGGCTTCGTGGTGGTGGTCGTGACGGACCCCGTTCGGTTCATGAGCGCTTCGACAAATCTCCTCGGCGCTCGGCCTTCAGCCGTGTCCATTTCGGGGCCATCGATGCCGCGCAGCCGCAGCTTCTCCTTCAGCCAATGCCGCGGTCTCAGGTAGATTTTCATCCAAAGGGTGTCGCCGTCCACGACCCGGAGCACTTCAGCCCGGCAGGTGTAAAGGTCGGACGGTTTGGCGGCTTCGGCCTTTGGCACGATCTGTCTGGAATGGAGCCAGACGAAATCGTTTAGTCAAAGCCACGACAAGCCTCGAGAGCCAACCTCGTTCGCCGGGACAAGTCACACGCCATTCGAACAGGCGCGTCTTTGAATCCTTGCCTGCCGATACCTGGTAGGCTCAGACTGACCCCTATCCCATGAGCTCGAAATCCGTTTCCCGAAGCCAAGCGCCGACAGTGGTGCGGGCGGCTTCCGCCAAGAAAGCGCGCTACATCATGATCGGCGGTTTCCTGGGCGCGGGCAAAACGACCGCGGTCGCCAAGCTGGCCCGCCGTCTCAGCGACCAGGGATGGCGCGTTGGCCTGATCACGAATGACCAGGGGCGCAACCTCGTGGACACGGCCATGCTCCGTTCGCAGGGTTTTGCCACGGAGGAGATTGCCGGCGGCTGCTTCTGTTGCCGCTTCAATTCCTTGGTCGAGGCGTCCAAGCGCCTGACCGCCGCCACTCGGCCCGAGGTCTTCGTCGCGGAACCGGTCGGCAGTTGCACGGACCTGGCCGCGACCGTCACGTATCCGCTCCGCCGCCTTTACGGCGATCAGTTCACCGTCGCGCCCATCAGCGTGCTCGTGGACCCGATTCGGGCTCTGCGCGTTTTCGGTTTGGCCCAAGGCGGCAGCTTTTCCGAGAAAGTGCTCTACATCTACCATAAACAGATCGAGGAGGCGGACCTGGTGGTGATCAACAAATGCGACTTGCTCGAGCGCGCGCAACTCGAGTCGCTGCAGCAGGCCATCGGAGCCCAATACCCGCGCCCCGAGATGCTGGCTGTGTCGGCGCGCCACGACATCAATCTCGACGCTTGGTTCGACCGCATCACCAAGGCCACGCAATCCCCGCGCACCGCCATGGACGTGGATTACCAAGTCTATGCCGAGGGCGAAGCGTTGCTCGGATGGCTGAATGGCACGGTGCAGCTTTCGACCGAAAACGTCTTCGATTCCAAGAAGGTCCTCCAGCACGTGGCGGGCGCGATTCAGAAACGCCTGCAAGCCCAGAAGGCCGAGGTGGCCCACTTGAAAATGACGTTCAATCCCGAGGCGAGCCTCTCGGGCGAAATCGCCGGCGTCAACTTGGTGCGCAATGATTTTGTTCCGGAGTTATCCTACCACTTGGAAGACCCGGTCCAGAGCGGCCAATTGATCATCAACCTGCGCGCCGAAGCCCCGCCCGACGTCCTCGAGGCTGCTGTCCGCGAGGGCTTGGCGGCGGCGGTCAAAAACGTCCGCGGTCTGCGGGCTGCGGTTGAACATCTGGAATGTTTTCGCCCGGGCCAACCGACCCCGACCCACCGCATCCGGCGATTGCCGGGCTGAACGGCTCCCTTGGCCAATCAATCCATCGAAGGCGCCTCATACCATGAACCGCGAGGTTAGGGATAGCCGAGCCTCAGGCGTTTTTCGACGATGCTGGTCCTGCCCGGAGCCTGTAAAAAGGCAGAGGGCTCCGCCTCACTGCCATAGCAGGGAACAGTCCCACACTTTGACAGTTCATTATCAAAGTGTGGGACTGACCCCTTTTCGAAGCTGGAATGTTTCCCCGAAAACCTCTCTTTCGGGATTCCCGGCCCCGTGCCTCTTGGCCGTCCTCTCATTCCTCTGCCACCCTCGCAATATATCGGAAAGGAGTCGCCCATGGTGCGATGTCCTACCGTCGATTAATGTCGTTCAGGAACAATTCCCCTGTTTCCAAGTTGTCATTACCATTGACTGACCCCTTTCCGCAACCAACCGAATTTCGTGATCATAGCGTTCATTTGTGAATGTCCCGTTGACGGCGGGGAAGCAGTTGGTGTATGCCTTCTCTTTGATTGAATCCGGGATTGTCCCCTGACCACACGCCGACTTGATTCGAACCATGGAGCCGACTTCGGCCCGGACGCTTCTCGCGTTGGCCTTGCCCGCGAAGTTGCGCCGCGCCGCGCCGCTGGGACTGGAACATGCCGAGCGTTCTGCGTGCTCCCGTTTTGGCGTTGCCTCGACCGGGCGGAGTCAAAACAACAACCTGTTCCTGTCCGCCGTCAACCTGTTGGACATGTCTGAGGGCGGGGCTTACGCCCACAATTTGTTCGCTGGCAGAAGCACCAACAACCAACCGCCGGGCCGTTCGAGAATCTCGGCCAAGGCGAGCTCAAGCTCAAGGTTTGGTGATCCGGAAAGAGTCTTATGAAAACCTCGACGACGCCACCTTCCTCTCATGACCTCACTCGCCGGGAATTTCTCGGTGCCGGCGCCCGCACGACCGCGGTGGCCGCGGTGGCCGCGGCTTTCCCTTTTGTCTCGCGTGGCCGTGTCGTTGGCGCCAACGACCGGATCGGAGTTGGCTTCATCGGCGTGGGGGGGCGCGGACGGAGTCATGTCTCGACCGTCCAGCGGCTGATCGAGTCCGGTGCCAACCTCGGAATCGTCGCGGTGAACGACGTCTTCCGTTTTCGGCTGGACGAAGCCGCGAAATCGACCGGCGCCAGAGCAACGATGAAGCACGCGGAACTCCTGGCCAATCCGGACGTGGACGTGGTCTGCATCGCCACGCCCGACCGCTTGCACGTGCCCCAAGCGATTGATGCCATCCGCGCGGGCAAGGATGTCTATTGCGAGAAGCCGATGGGGCACTGGACGCAGTTCAATCTCAGCCGGCAATTTTGCGAGGAGACGGTGAAGCTGAAGCGAGTGGTCCAGATTGGCAACCAGGGCAACTCCAGCCCGGCGTGGCAGAAGGTGAAGGAACTCGTGCGACAGGGCGCCATCGGCCGGGTGCAATTGGTCAACGCCGGCTTCTTTCGCCGGGGCGATTGGGGTGAGCGCATGCCGATCGCGGACCCGGAGGCCCGGCCGGGACCGGACCTCGATTGGGAAGCGTTTCTCGGAGACGCCCCTAAGGTGCCGTTCAGCGTGCAGCGATTTTTCAGTTGGCGAAAGTATTTGGACTACGCCGGGGGCCCATGCACGGACCTGCTGCCGCACTTGTTCACCCCCTTTGCCAGCGCCATCGGGCTGAAATTTCCGGCCCGCGCCGTGGCGTCCGGCGGGATTTTCAAATACACCACCTACGATCGCGAAGTCCCCGACACGTTCAATATGTGCCTCGATTATCCCGAGAAGCTCTCCGTGGTGATCGTTTCAACCCTGGCCAACGATTATGTGACCGAGCCGGCGATCCATGGCGATGAGGGCACGTTGACGCTGCAGAATCCCGGGGAATGGAACGTCGGCATCGACAGCGTCACCGTCATCCCCCGCCAAGGTGAGCGCCGGATGTTCCCGATGCAGAAGGGCGATACTACCGCGGCGCACTGGCAGGATTTCATCAAATGCGTGCGGACACGGGAGAAGCCGGTCAGCGACGTCGCGTTCGGCTTGCACGTTCAGGCGGCGCTCAATATGGCGATGCTCAGCCTGCTCAAGGACAAAGTGGTGAAATTTGATTTCACGAGGAATGAGATTGTGCTCTAGCCGGGGCGCGAGCCGGGAGGGAGCCAAGGCGAGAAAAGACCAACGAAAGGCAAACGATGAAACATGCAAAGGTAATTCCAGTCTCATCCAGGCAAACACTCACCC
>CAYHFE010000393.1:0-7671 GCA_964355375.1 uncultured Verrucomicrobiota bacterium | reverse complement strand
TTCAAACCCTCTTTCATTATCAACGGTTTGTGGATCACACGGTTCATGGGAAGCCGGCCAGCATCCTTTGGTGTCACGAGGGTTCGCGGCAAGAAGGTCAGGATCTCTCCTGGAGGATCTTGGTCACCGCCTCGACCACGCGGGCCACGCCGATCGCGGTCATGCAACGAAAGTCGATGGGGCATTCCCGGAGGAAACAGGGGGAGCAGGGGACGTTGGCCTTGAGAAGAGCGTGGCGATGATCGCCGGGCAGTCCCGGTCCCGTCAGTTCCGCGGAGGTGCTGCCAAACGGCGCCACGACCGGCGTCCCCACCGCCGCCGCCAGGTGCATGGGGCCCGTGTCATTGGTCAAGACGACGCGGCAGACTTGGAGCGCCGCGCCCAACTCGCGCAACGTTGTTTTTCCGGCCAGGTTCAGGGCGCCGGAGGAACCGGATTCGGGGAGGGCGCGACTTTCCCTGGCGCCTCCTTCAATAATTCCTTGTGTGATCTGTTGCGCGACGACGGCATCGCTCGGGCCTCCGAGGACGATCCAGCGGCACTGCGTCCGCCTTTGAATTTCCACCGCCGCGGCGATGAAACGTTCCGCGGGCCAGCGTTTGGCTGGTCCGTATTCCGCGCCGGGATTCAAGCCCAGCAGCGGGCGCGCGGCGGAGTTGTGCAGTTGCCAGCGGAGCAGGAAGGCTTGGATTTCGTCCGGTCGAATAACGATGTGTGGCGCCGTCGGTTCGGGGCGGGCGCCCAGATGGCTGGCCAGGTGCAGATAGTGATAAAGGTGATGAGCGGAAAGAGGCAGCGCGATCGTCGGGCATGCGGGGGGCGCGCACATCAATCGCTGAATCTGGTTCCGCGAGCGCTTCTTCATGGGGACCGCGCCGGGTCGAGCCGGCACGCGCTCGGTCAGAAGCCAGCGGCGCCCCCGCCCGGCGCAGCCGATGCGGCGAGGGATTCGGGCGAGGCAGATTTCCAGAGCCGAACGCGTGGAGTTCGGCAAGACCAGGCCGATTTGGAAACGGCCCTCGCGCAATCGCCGCGCGAGGCTCCACAGAGATTCGCCTTTCGTGAAGGTGAGGACGGCGTCGAGAGCCGGGTGCTCCGGCCAAAGATCGGCGAGCTTGGCCGGAGTGAGCAGAGTGATTTCAGCGTCGGGCTGAGCTTGACGGAGTCGCAACAACGCGGGCGTGCTCATGATCGCGTCTCCGAGCCAATTCACTCCGCGCACCAGGATTTTTGCCGGAGCCTTGTCGCGGTGGGCCGAGGAGGACGTCATGGCATCGGGCCAGCCGTCAGGGCGGGGCGAGGGGCGCGCCGCTTGGCGGGTTTCCAGCGTTCATGCACCCAGAACCAGTTGGCCGGGTCGCGGCGGACGGCGGCTTCGAAGGCGCGATTCACATCCTGGGTGATGGCTTCGATGGACCGGGCCTGGCCGTGCTCGTGGGTGGCAATCTCATCGCCGACTTCGATGTTCCATTTGGCCAGGCCGACCCGGTAGCAGATGGCCGTCTGGAGGCGGCAGCGGTAGCGCAGAGCGAAGAGTGCGGGCGCGGTGCTGCACGAGCCATCGCGTCCGAGAAAAGGCAGGCGCAGACCGCGGTCGCCGGCATGCTGGTCGGCGAGCAATCCGAGGAGCACGGCCCCGGGTCCATTCATGGCGGCTTTGAGGGCGTTGGCTTCGGTGCGCCGCTCGAAAAACTCACAGCCCGACCGGGCGCGAATCGATTTCAGAAGCCCGCTCAGCGCGGGTTGGCGCAATCCGCGATAGGTCGTGACGGAGCGGAAGATGGTGGTCGCCAGATGGAATCGAGCATAAAGCTCAAAATTGCCGAAGTGGCCGATGGCGATGACCCAATTTTCGGCTGGTTCGCCGGGGTGGAGGGGAAGGATTCTCTCGAGGTTCTTGAACTCCACGTGCGGTCGGAGGGCGTCGCTGCTGAGAAAGGCCGTCTTAACCGCGGAAGCATAGTTCTCGCCCAGGCGACGGAAATTCTCGCGCGCGATGGCCCGCAGTTCGGCGGCGGTCCGCTCGTCGCCGAAACAGGCGGTCAAGTTGCGCAAAGCCACGCGGCGATGACGGGCGTCGCACCAGAACGCGATTTCTCCACCGATCCGGCCCAGGCGCGCGACCCAGCGCAGCGGCAGGCATCGGAGGACGCCAATGACACCGAGAGCCAGGAGATAGAGGGCGGTATCCATCGCTCAGCGGAAACAAATCTGGCGCACGCAGTCTTGGAAGTCTTTGGCCCCCCGGAGGATTTTAATTTCGACGCGCATGAAGTACATGGGCAGATCGCGGCGGTCGATCTTGGGAAACCGCACGGCGTCTTTTTGGGTGGTGACGATGATCTGGGCTTGGCGCTTTTTGCTGCGGTTGATGACGTTGAGGATTTCCTGTTGGGAGAAGCGGTGGTGATCGGCGAAGCGTTTGTTATAGACCAGTTCGCTGCCGAGGTTGATCAGGCTCTTCTCAAAGCTCTCGGGCTGGGCGATGCCGCTGAGCGCGGCGACCCGCTTGTGCTTGAGAAAATCGAGCCCCTGCCGCTCGCCGGTGAAGACATCCTCGAAATACAGGGGATGATGGACGCACTCGATGATGCCGGCGGTGGCATTGTATTGAGCGATTCTCCGGCGCAGCGCGTCCGTGTTTCCGTCGCTCTTCGTGATGAAGATGGTGCTGGCCCGCGCCAGGTGTGAGGGGGGTTCGCGCAAGGTGCCGCGCGGGAGGAGTTTCTCATTCCCGAAAGGCTGCTGGCAATCAATCAGGACAATGTCCCGCCGCCGCCCGCGCAATTTCCAGTATTGAAATCCGTCATCGAGCAGCAAGGTGTCGCAGCCGAACTTCTCAATCGCGTAACGGCCGCTCTTGACGCGGTCTTTATCGACGAGGACGACAACGTCCTTCAAGTTGGAGGCGAGCATATAGGGCTCATCGCCCGCGGTGTCGGAGTCGAGGAGCAGGGATTTGCCGTCCGAGACCACCCGCGGCGGGGTGATGTCTTCCCGCAGGAGCAATTTGTTCAGGATCCGCTGGCTGAGCGGGGCGGGTTTGGAACGGTAGCCGCGGGAGAGGATGGCCACGGTGCGGCCTTGGTCGCGCAATTCACGGGCGAACTTCTCCACGACGGGGGTTTTGCCCGTGCCGCCGACGGTCAGATTGCCGATCGCGATCACCTGCACGCCGAGCGTCGAGTCGCGAAGGATGCGCACGTTGTAGAGGAAATGGCGAGTCTTCACCGCCAAGTGGAAGATCTTGGAAAAAGCAAAGAGGGTCGCGCGAGCGAGGGCGGCTAGTTTGCCCCGACGCTGCTCGAAAATCACTTCCAAGACAAATGTCTCGAGTTCCTCTGTCCACGCTCGGATCGCTTCGCGCATTGAACCACAGTTTGCCAAGGCGTGGGGGTGAGAGCAAGAGCCGGTCGCAGGCGAGCAGCAGTTCTCATTTTGACAAGTATGTAGTCCCGGCTTCAGCCGGTCGCCACATGAAAACCGGCTGAAGCCGGGACTACATGCGGGGAACGGACAGTGTCCTGAGTCAAAATGAGAACTGCTGGCAGGGCGAGATTTTGCCGTCGAGATTTTGCTTGCAGAATGGATTTCGAGAAGCTAAGTAACGACCAAGATCGAGAGACAGTAGAGAGTCAGTCGCCATCTACAAAGCATGGATAAACTTCAACCGAAGAGGGTGTCTTGAGCCGCCCTTTCTTTCCTCGTAGTTCTTCTTCGTCGGGTTCATTCGTCAAGGTCAACGGCAAGATCCGCGCCCGTGAGGTGCGCGTGATCGGCACGGATGGACAACAGCTTGGCGTTCTCAGTCTGGGAGACGCGATTAACATGGCCCGCGGTCACGGCGTGGACTTGGTGGAGATTGCCCCCAATGCGAGCCCGCCCGTTTGCCGGTTGGTGGATTTCGGCAAGTACCGCTATGAGCAGGCGAAGAAGGACAAGGAATCCAAAAAACATCAGCATGCGAACAAGGTCAAAGAGATCCAGCTCAGCGCGACCATTGATCCGCATGACTTTGGGGTCAAGCTGGGGCACGCCATCGATTTCCTTTGCGAAGAGATGAAGGTCAAGGTCACGCTGCGCTTTCGCGGGCGGGAAATGGCGCACCAGGAATTCGGTTTCCAGGTGGTGGAGAAATTCATCAAAGAACTCGGGCTCTTCGCGAACCCGGACGCGCCGCCCAAGCTGATCGGTCGAGGCGTCAATGTCATGTTCAGTCCCTTGCCTCGGAACAAGCGCGCGAAGAATCCGCGAACCACCGAGACGGATTTTCAGCCGACGACCGACGCCGGCTTTGAACCCAAGCTCAAGGCGAGGGAACCGTCGCGTCCGATTCCGCCCAACACCATTGCAGCGCCGACCGAGAGTTTCGGCCACAATCCGTTCGGACAATTGAATATCAATGTGGCGCGGTGAGGGCGCGCGCGGCCAAGCCGAGATAGGGCCGGGCGCATCAGGGGCCGGCCAATTCCGCCCAAGCACGATGGACGGAATTGTTTTCCGGTCAGCGTGTGCGACCCCCGAGCGGAAGGCTGACTACTTTGCGGACGTCGCGGGAGCTCGTCTCACGCAGCGGAATCCGTAAATGTCGTATCCGAAACAGACGTCCGCATAGCCCGGATTTTCGTTGTAGCGATAGGCGGGGCGGCAGGTCTCTTCGCTGAAGCGAAACGCGCCGCCGCGCACCACCCGGGTTTCGCCGGTTTTGGGGCCGCGCGGGTCTTCTTTGGGCGACTCCTGGTAGTAATCCACTTTGTAGAGATCGTGGCACCATTGCCAGACATTGCCATTCATGTCGTAGAGCCCCCATGGATTCGGCTTCTTCTGACCGACCGGCCGAGGATGCCCTCCTGAGTTCTTCTCATACCAGGCGTAGTCGCCCAGTTTGGTCGGACTGTCTCCGAAGTGGTAGGCGGTCGTCGTTCCGGCGCGACAGGCGTATTCCCATTCCGCTTCGGTGGGAAGCCGGTATCCCTCGGCCTCGAAGTTGCAGACCCACGTTGGCAGATCGTAACACGGTTTCAAGCCTTCCAGCTCGGAGCGTTGGTTGCAGAACTTCACGGCGTCCGACCAGCGGATTTGTTCCACGGGATTCTGCTCCACCTTCCACCGGGAAGGATTGGTCCCCATGATCTTCTGGAACTGCGCCTGGGTCACCGGATATTTGTCCATGAGAAACGGACTGATGGCCAATTCATGAGGCGTGGCATCGATCTCTTCCTTTTCGCCCATGATGAAGCGTCCGCCCGGAATCGGAACCATCTCAGCCTGGGCGCTGGTCACGGGTCCCAGCGGCGTGGATTGATTCGTCACCCCGGCGCTGGGCGCGGGGGGCGCGTCCGTGGAGGGTTGGCGTTCACAGCCGGACCAGACGCCCAGAGCCGAGCCGGCCATCAGCGTTGCCAAAACGAAGGACTTCATGGTTGCTAGTAATTCGCCCAAATCTCATAGCCGTCGGGATTTCTGAGGCATTGCCGGCAGCGTTGGCGAACCTCAGCCCCCACCTCGAGGGCGCCGGCTTGACGGGCGGAGGCGTAGCCGGCTTCCTGGAACAATTTTCGGGCGAGTGTGTGGCATTGGGCGAGAACGTAATCCTGAGCTCCCCCCATGGCCCGCCACGCTTTGAAAAGCTCCAGGTAAGCGGCGCGGTTGCGGGCGTCTTTTTTCGCGGTCAGAGCGAGAGTCTGGCCGACCAGGTCCTGGGCATGCTGGAGCGATTTCATGTTCCCTTTCTGCACCTCATACTCCTGCGGAATCTGCTGGGCGATCGGCTCCAAGCGGTCCAGGAACGGCTGGAGTTCGGGATGGGAGCTGCGGGTGGCGCGGAGAAGTTGAAGCGTCCCTTCGGCAAAGTGCTGGTACTCATCAATTCTCTCCACATGCCGCTCCACGAAATAGACCATGTCGTCCAACGCCGCCACGATGTGCGGCTTCTGCTCCACTTCCTCTCCCGCTTCGAAAATAGCTTGGATGACTTCGGTGCAGCCGCAGGTGCAGGACCGTCGCACGCCCTCGCCGTCGCGGCGATGGTGCGTGCGCAATTTGCGGCCGGGAAGGTCCAGCATGGCTTCTGACGTGTCCCGACCCAGCGTCGCCTTCAGAATATCCACGGGCGTGGAGATCGAGCCCGGCGTCCCGTCCCCTTCCCGAAAATAAACGATCGACTCGCCCTTCGGCAGAACCTTCTTGCTCAAGCGATAGTAGGCGGTCTCCCCGTCGAACCAGACCGGGTAGCTATAGGATCCGGGCACTCCGCGCCAAATCTGGCCTTTCGACTCTCGAAACGCGAACGTCGTTTTGACTCCCGCTTCGAGCAATTGGCTGGTCCATTTGGCCGGAAAAGGCCGCTTCCACGCGATGGCGACGTCTTTCTCCAGAAACGACGCTTTCAATTCTTCCCGATGCCAAAGCCCGGCCGTCTCCAGCACGGCCAGGTAAAGGTTCTTGCCGTCATTCACAAAATCGACGGCCGCGAAGAGGCGTTTCCCGGGCGATGCCGGCTCGGGACCGGGGGCGAGTCGCAATCGTTGATGTCCCGCCGGCCACGTCAGCACGACCACTTGGCTTTCCCCCTTCATCAAGCCGAGGAAAAGATTCTCGGACGGAAGGTGAACCGCTTCGGCGGAAGGATATTCTGCGGCCCCAAACACGAGGTCATCCCCGATGAAACTCGGCACCACTCCATACTCGATGGCGCCGGACAGACGAAATTCCTTGATCGTCGCGGACGGTTTGATCGCGATGATTTCCGTCTTGTCGAAAGAGAACCTCGCCGACGGGCCGCCGGAGCTCGGCGCGGAAAAGGAAACATCCAGAGCGACTTCGTCGCCTCCGTTTCGAAGCAGGGTGCAGCGGCTGGGATTCGGGGAACTGACCTGGGAGGACGATGGGGCGAACTCGAGGGCCTTGCGCCCCGGGCTCGGTTTTCCGGTGGCGCTGGTGCCCGAGTCGATTCGACTGGGTTTGGAGAAGATGACGACTTTGCCTTGGGCGGAGAAGAAGACTGCGACCAGGCGTTCGTTCTCGACCACGGCGTCGCCTTTGAAGGTGTATTCCCGCCCGTAGTAACCCGGATCGGACGAGGCCTTCGGCGGATCGGCTTCGAGCGAGAGCAGATCGGTTGGCACGAGCTTCCACCGAGTTCGGTCTCCGATGTTGTCCGGGTTGGCCAGCGGCGACGCCGTATCCCAGAGGACGACGTTTGACGCCGCTTTCGCCAAGTCGAGACCGGACCAGCTTACGCTGCCGGAGACGAGGGAGAAGACGGTCCACCAGAGAAGGGACGCGAGGGTTCCACGGCTTTGATCTGACTTCATAATCTGACCTTTGCTGGGCATCGATTGTTTGTTCCTGCGGCCGACGTCTCCCGGCGCACATCCCGGCGCGGGGAGAAGCTCAGGAGAGAGAGCGGGGCGAATGTATCATGGCGCTTCCGGGAAGCAAGGAGTGTCCGCGAAACGCGGGGCGGCGAAGTTTCCCTTGAGCGACACACCGTGGGGCCGGCCCCGATTCGAGCGGTTGAAGGTCCTGTGAAGGTCGGGTGGTTCGCTGGAGTGTTGCGCGTGCACTTTCCATGATCAACTGACCAACCCCTTCTTGGCGAGCAAGCACTCCCTGTTCCAGCAGTTCTCATTTTGACAAGTATGTAGTCCCGGCTTCAGCCGGTCGCCA
>CAYHFE010000392.1:0-7672 GCA_964355375.1 uncultured Verrucomicrobiota bacterium | reverse complement strand
GGGCACCGTTTGGTTCATGGCCCCGATTCACGTCCAATTTTTGGAGGTGTCCGCTTTCCATGAACCGCAAAATGCGCTCGTTGATTTCCAATGGTTTACGCATTTCAGGTTCATGGCCCCGATTCACGTCCAATTTTTGGAGGTGTCCGCTACCCACAAGTCGGACCGGCTCCACTCCGATTTTCGGTCCAGGTTTCCATCGTTGCAGACGCGAGGACCATGCAAGGCAACCGCATTGGGCCTGTCTATCGAAGAACCCGCTTGTCGCCGTCGCGTCGCGTCACTCTCTCCCGATCCAACCTCTCCAGCAGCGGCACGACAATCCGGCGGCTGCTCCCCACCGCTTGGCGCAGATCACTCACCGTGCCGGATCCGTGCTGGCGCAGGAAACTCTTGATGACGCCGACCATCTGGCCATAGGCCTCCGAAAGCAGCACCACCTCGCCCCCCAAATCCACGGCTTCGCCCGTTTCGAGAAGAAATCGCAAGGCCTGCTGCCCCAGAGCATCTGACACCAGCTCTTTCCGTGAGGGTGGCTCGAACGGTTTGGCGCAAAGCAGGGCTCGAATTTTCTGGCCGGCCGCCTGAAGCCGGTCGGGCAACGCTGGCCGATGGGTCGAGTGTCGAATGGCGGTCCCGATCTGGCAAAAGCCGCTTCGACCAAGATCCGAAACCAGCGCGTCAAACAAGTCCGGCGACGGCAGGAGTTCTTCGACCCCTTGCCGCAATTCGCTTAAGGAAAGGCCCAGATGCTGGGGCCGGACCCGATGTTCATTCTCGATCGCCTCGCTCGCGCTTTTCCGCACGATTCGCCATGATTCCGCATCGATTATCCAGTCGCCAGCCGGTATCGCCTCGCCCCGGTTGAGGACGCCGGCCAAGGCCTCCTCAATCTCCTTGGCGCCAAAGCGCGATTTCAGCAGAAGCCCCGTTCGGCGAACCGCGCGAAAGCACTTCAAGGCCGATCCAACGTAAGCAGAGACGTTCTCCGGAGCTCGCGCGCGCCACTCGAGAAAGTCGCGACGCGCCGGACTGCGCAACTCGCTCCGGGTCGAGTCGGGATCGAGGATCACCCCGCCGGCCAAGGTCCATTGCTCGGCCCAATCCCGAATGATGAAACGGTCCCCCGCGAACGCAAAGACTGGTGATTCCGATCGGAGCTGCGCCAGTCCGCACTGGCCCGGGCCAATCTCGGAGCCTGATTGAAATATCAGTTCGGGATGGCCACTGGCTTGTTGCGGCGGGCTCCCAGCCGGCCGCGCATCTCGGCGGCACGTTGCGGCCGAGGGCGGGCTGGCCGCCCGTTCCGCCCAATGGTCAGACACGCTCTCCGGGCCGGAGAGCAAGCGAACCCGGGCCGTGAAGTGACCGCTGCCATGATGCACGCGGACGACCGTGCCGTCTTTGAGCGGGCGCGCCAGCCCGGTCTTCGTTTCGCCGAAGCGCGCCGATTTGTGCAGAAGAACATCGAGCGTGTCCGAAGGCGGACCGAACTCGGGTAACGTAATCACGTCGCCCCGGCGCACGGTTCCCGGACCCGCTTCCTCGTTTCCGCCCACATCCGGCAAACTCAGGGCCGTGCGGGTCCCGGGACCGACGCGCTCCACCTCGCGATGGTGCGATTGCATCGTGCGAATGCGGGTCGCCGTGCCGGAAGGCTGAAGGGTGACGCGTTGTCCGGCCTGGAACGTGCCGCCGCTGAGCGTGCCGGTGACCACGGTGCCGATGCCGCGCAAGATGAACACGCGATCGACGGGCAAGCGCGGTTTCCCGAGATCTGGAGAAACCGGGGTTTCCGCCAGCACCCGCCCGAGCGCCTCTTTCAGATCATCCAGACCTGTGCCCGTGACCACCGACACCGGGACGATGGGCGCCTCGGCGAAGGGGCTTCCCCTGAGCTTCTGCCGCACCTGATCCACGACAGCCGCCGGCCCGGAATCCGATGGGATCAAGTCTGCTTTGGTCAGAGCCACCACCGCCCGGGTGACACCCAGGTAGGCGAGGATCTGCAAGTGTTCCTCAGACTGCGGCATCCAGCCATCGTCCGCCGCGACCGCGAAGAGCGCCAGATCGATCGAACCGACTCCCGCGACCATGTTCTTCACGAAATCCTCGTGCCCGGGCACATCCACGATGCCGAGGTTAAGGGTTAAAGGTTGAGGGCTGAGGATCGAGATCTCCAGATGGGCAAAACCGAGGTCGATGGTGATGCCCCGCGCCTTCTCCTCGGGCAAGCGATCCGGATCCATTCCGGTCAGCGCTTTGACCAGGGCGCTCTTGCCATGATCCACATGTCCGGCGGTGGCGACAATGTAACTTTGGGTGAGCATCGGCCCGAGATTCTCGGCTAGAACTCGAACATTTCAACTCGATAAACCAGGGAACCGCGACCCGGCGCAAAAAAGTCGTCATTCCAGTTGAAGATCGGAATCGCCCATCGAGTCTCTTCTTGAGACTTGAACCTATGCGCACCGCCTTTTTTCGACGCCATAACACACGCCCTTGGACGGGCCTCGCAGTCTGGGGATTGGCCCTCGGCGCGCTTTCCACGAACCTGGGTGGGGCGAGACACTGTCGAGCCGTGACTCTCCTGTCGGCTGATATTCCAGGGCTCGACACGCGTCTCGCCCCAACGGGAGACAAGTTCATCGCCCTCAGGCAAGCCCCCAGCGAACGGAGACTATCCATCCCCTCCGCGAGTGCCCAGGAACGGCCAGACCCGGTGGTGAAGGTCCGCTCCACCGACGAGTTCCGCTCGGCGGTTTCGCAGGCCAGTCCCGGCACGCGGATTTTGCTCGCACCGGGAATCTACGCCGGCGGGAATTACTTTCGCAACGTCCGCGGCGAACCCGGCAAACCAATCGTGATCGCCGCCGAAGATCCCGACCGACCGCCTGTTTTCCGCGGCTCGAGCGAATGTCTGCACTTCTCGCAGGTCGCCTTTCTGGAGATCGCCGACCTGCGGTTGGAGCACGCTCGGATCAACGGACTGAATATCGATGACGGAGGGAAGTGCACGGAACCGAGCCATCATGTGGTGCTGCGCCGCCTGGCCATTCAAGACATCGGCGACAAAGGTAACAACGACGGTATCAAACTCTCGGGCGTGGTCGATTTCCGCGTCGAGGAATGCCGGATCGAACGCTGGGGCACGGGCGGCGGCTCGGCCCTCGATCTCGTGGGGTGCCATCGGGGCGTGATCGCGAAAAACCAGTTCCGTCACACGGACACTCAAGGTTCCACCGGCGTGCAGGCGAAAGGGGGCTCAAGTCGGATACTCATTCGACAAAACCGCTTCGAGAATGCGGGAGGACGAGCCGTCAACCTGGGCGGGAGCACGGATCTTCCCTTCTTCCGCCCGCCGCTGACCGAGATCGGCGAACGGGCCGAAGCCCGAGATATCCGAGTGGAAGGGAACACCTTTATCGGCGGTGGAACGCCCGTGGCCTTTGTCGGAGTGGATGGCGCCGTTGTGCGATTTAATACGATCATTCATCCCACCCGATGGGCTTTGCGCATTTTGCAGGAGACGCGTTCGCCCGGGTTCGTGCCGAGCCGACGCGGCTTGTTTCTCCACAACCTGATCGTTTTCCACTCCTCCGGCTGGGCTGAAGGGGGCGTGAATGTGGGCTCGGAAACTGCCCCGGAAACGTTTCGGTTTGCGGGCAATTGGTGGTTCTGCGCGGATCACCCGGACCAAAGCCGGCCTCGGCTGCCCGTCGCCGAAACCGAAGGCGCCTACGGAGTGCCGCCGCTCTTTCGCGACCCGGGCGTCGGAGACTTCCGAGTCGAGTTCGCACCGGGCCAACCGGCCGCCGGCGCCGACGCGTTGCCCGACTGACTCAGAGAGGTTGCCGAGCGCCATGAGCAAAGCCTTCACTCGCGAGTCGGATGATTTTCCAGATTGGCCCGCGCCGGGGCGACCGTCACCGCTTCTGCCGCCGGGAACAAAAAATTACATGACGCCCGACGGCGCGGAGCGGTTGCGCGAGGAACTGGAAAGACTAACGCAAGTGGAGCGCCCCGCGCTCGCGCAGTCGGTGGACCCGCTCGAAGGGCGCCGCCCACTCCAATCGCTCGACCAACGAATCCACCGTCTCGAGGCGAGCTTGGCGTCGGCAGAAATCGTTCAACCCTCAGCCGGATCTCTTGGCCGAGTCCCTGATTCAAGCGACGGCCCAAAGACATCTCCAGAAAAACATCCCGAAGACATCTCCGTCTTTACTTTCCGACGCCGATGAAAGAGAACAGGATGATCCTTATGAAACCCCTCTCGTTGAACCGTTCCTTAACCGGGCTGCTGATTTTTGAGAGGGGGGCCGGACGACTCCGCCAGGTTTTGGAGTGCGGCAGACCTCGGCCGCTTTCCCCGCACCCGGCCAAAGCGCCGGAGGGCCGGCGCACTCCAAGACGCGGGCGCGCCCTCTCTGGGTTCCTGGTCGCCAGGCTTGGGTCAAGCGAAAGGCGTCTCTCCAACAAGCAGCTCGCTTTTTGGACGGCACTGCTCATCGGACTAGCGGCTTTCTCCAGCGGAATTTGCGTCCACGGCCAGACCGGGCCCGACGATAAGATTCTCGAGAACGTCGAAAAACAGATTCAGGCCTTGAAGGAAATCGTGGAGGGCTGGCGTCGGGCCGCTCGGACTAACTCGGCGCAACTGAATGCGTCACCCGGTTCACCTTCTCCGGAGGCCCCTGCCACCAATCGAACGGAGACGACTGCCTCGTCGGGCGCCGCGGACCCCATCGGGCGGATCCGCGAGGAAGGGCTGAATCGATCGCAAGTCATGGCCACGCTGAGCTACCTCACCGATGTCATCGGCCCCCGGCTGACCGGATCGCCCCATCTGAAACGAGCTCATGAGTGGACGCGCGACAAGTTGACGAGTTGGGGACTCACCAACGCGCAGATTGAACCGTGGGGTTATTTTGGACGCGGCTGGTCGCTCCAGAGCTTCTCCGCGCAAATTGTCCAGCCCTACGCCATTCCTTTGATCGGCGCGCCCAAAGCGTGGTCGCCGGGATGGGACCAACCCTTGGTCGCCGACGTGCGTTTAGTCGAAGCCCGATCCGAAGCCGACCTCGAGAAATACAAAGGGAAACTCAAGGCCACGATTGTCCTGGCCGGTCCGACCCGCGACGTGCCCGCTCGGTTTGAACCTTTGGCCGTACGCCTGACCGAGACCAACCTTCTCCGACTGGCCAACGCCGGCGACCCGAATCCGCCGCCCGCCCGATCTGGAGCGGCCAACCCTTCGACCAACCCTCCCAGCGCCGCGGGTCCAGGCCGTCGGAGCGGCGGTCCGGGTGTTCCGGGCGGCGGGTTTGTTTTCCAGGGACGGCTCCTCTCGTTCCTCACGCAGGAAGGAGCGGCTTTGATCGTCACCCCCAGCTCAATGGGCGATGGCGGAACCTTCTTTGTCAGCGCCGCCTCCGTCCCCGCACCCGCGGATCGCGGCACCAATGCGCCCGCCAATCCGGCGCGGCCCTCGCCTTGGGCCACAAACGCGCCGGCCCTGCCTCCTCAGATGACGCTCGCGGTCGAAGATTACAACCGGCTCGCGCGCATGATTCAGCAAGGCGAAACGCTGAGAATGGCGGTCGATCTGCGCGCGCGGTATCACCAAGATGACCTGGACGCCTACAATACGATCGCTGAAATCCCGGGCGGCGACCTGAGGAGTGAGATCGTGATGATCGGGGCGCATATTGATTCCTGGCATGCCGGCACGGGTGCGACGGACAACGGCGCGGGCGTGGCCGCGGCCATGGAAGCCGTGCGCATTCTGCAAGCCCTGAAGCTGCAGCCGCGCCGCACCATTCGCATCGGCTTGTGGAGCGCCGAAGAGCAAGGACTGCTCGGCTCGAAGGGTTACGTGACCCGGCATTTCGGATACTATACCAACATCACGAATACAGTCGCCGCTCCCTCGACCAGCGGCCTTCAGCCGGATGGATCGACCAACCGTCCCGTCTCCGCCAGCGCGCGCACGACCCGCCAGCTCGTCCGCGAACCGGAATACGAACGGTTCTCGACCTACTTCAACCTCGACAACGGCACCGGGAAAATTCGCGGCGTTCATCTCCAAGGCAATGAGGCGGTGCGCCCGCTCTTCCGCCGCTGGCTGCAACCCTTTGGCGATCTCGGCGCCGAGACTCTTTCGCTCGGCAATACCGGGGGCACCGACCACCTCTCGTTTGATGCCATCGGCCTGCCCGGCTTCCAATTCATTCAAGATCCGCTCGATTACAACACCCGCACACATCACTCCAACGAGGACGTTTTCGATCGCATTCAAGCCGACGACATGAAGCAAGCGGCGACCATCATGGCGGCGTTCCTTTATCAAGCCGCAACCATGGATGAACGCCTGCCGCGGAAACCGGTGGAATGAACGAGCTCGCGGGTCGAAAAAGTCTCAGGAGTGGGACGAGACTCCGGCGAGCCCCGGAATCATGGCCGGCAGAGAAGTCCGGGGGCGGCAGAAGCTTACCCCACCGCCAGTTGCCTAGAGAGAGAATCGAGCTCGCCATCATGGATCAACCCGCCTAGCATGCTCAGCGCCGATGAACGAAGGCATCTACTATCTCCGACTGAATGGCAAGGTGGAAGGTCCTTTCAGCATTGGTCAGATCTATGACCTGTGGGCGGCGCGCAAGATCAATTCCCAAACGCTCTTTGCCCGGTTTGAGGAAATGGATAAGTGGCAGCCCTTGTCCGAGCTGACGCTCAAGATTTCCGCTCCGAAGCTTCAGCAACCGAAAGCGCCGGCCTACGAACCGCCGCTTTCCCATCCAGCCAAAGCCAAGACGCCGCCGGTCTCGAGAACGGAGGAGTTTCCTCCCCCGCCTCCGTTCAAGGCCGAGTCCAAACCTCAGCCCGCGGTCACGGGGCGCCGCCCCTTCGCCGCCGTCAAAGCCATCTTCTCCAACCCCAGCTCGGCGATCCGTCTCTGGATCATCGTCGGCGTGCTCGTTCTGGTCTATGCGATGCTCTATGCGCCAACGTCCGCGGAAGGGAGGGAGCCGGATTCCCGACTGGTCATACAGAAGCTCAGTGGAGTGATTGCCGGGGTGGGGCTGATCTTGATGGGCGGATTGCTGACGGTGGCCCATCAATTCGCGCTCCTTCTGAATATGCTCAAAGGCGACAGCCCGGGCAAAGAATCTCCAAAAAATCGCCCTCAACCACCCCGGCCCAGCGACCGAACATAAGAGAAGGCAAACTCAACGCATGAAAGTCCATCTGAAACTGCCCGAAGGCCAGGAGGCGGTCGTTAACTTGAATCTGATCCCCAAGACCGGCGAGAAGATCGATTTTGGCGGAAGCCGCTACCTGGTGGTTTCAGTGATCCACTCGATTGAAGCCGCCCGGACGATCCTCGAACTCGTCCGCCTCAGCCCGGAAGAAATCGCCCGTTGCCCGAAGTTGACCGACGCCCTGCGCTACCGCACGTCGGAAATCCGGGCCTACTCGCCACCGTCCCGGTCCAGGTTGGGACGTTAGCCCGCGCCGCCATGGATCTCGAAGGTCTGCTCAACGCCAGCCTGGCCCTGGAAAAGCGGATTGCCACGGACCGCGCTCTCCGGAAGTACTTCGCCGCCATTTGGGGAGAAGTGGAAGCACGGAAGAGCGCGGAAAAGCCCGTGCCGCCTCCATTGCCGACGCCTCC
>CAYHFE010000391.1:0-7679 GCA_964355375.1 uncultured Verrucomicrobiota bacterium | reverse complement strand
TCACGTGGCGACCGGCTGAAGCCGGGACTACATACTTGTCAAAATGAGAACTGCGGAATTGAGGCACTATCACCTTTGACCAGCCCCTGATTGGTCTGGTAGTCTCGATAGGAACTCTAATTATCGTCCGCTAAAAGTAAAAACATCAAAAGGACCAAAAATGAACCGCCGACAATTCCTCCAAACGAGCGGCCTCGGATTCGCCGCGATCTCGCTGAAGAAATACCCAAGTTTTGCCGCTGAACTGGCCGACCAGAAAAAACGGGTCGGGCTCATCGGGAGCGGATGGTATGGCAAGGTTGATTTGCTCCGCCTGATCCAGGTCGCCCCGGTCGAGGTGGTCTCGCTCTGCGACGTGGACACGAAGATGCTGGCCGAGGCGGCGGAGATTGTGGCCGGACGCCAGCTTTCGAAGAAGCAGCCGCGCACCTACGGCGATTACCGCGCCATGCTCAAGGAGAAGGACCTGGACATTGTGCTGATCGCCACGCCCGATCACTGGCACGCGTTGCCGATGATCGCGGCGGTGCAGTCTGGAGCCGACGTGTATGTGCAGAAGCCGATTGGCGTGGACGTGGTCGAATGCCAGGCCATGCTGGCCGCGGCGCGCAAGCACCAGCGGGTGGTCCAGGTGGGCACGCAGCGGCGCAGCACGCCCCACTTGTTCGAGGCGCGCGAGCTGATCAAGGAAGGCCGCCTCGGCCGGATCGGTCTGGTCGAAACCTATTGCTACGGGCGGCGCGGCCTCAGCAATCCGCCCGACGAAGCGCCGCCGGAAACGCTCGACTACGAGATGTGGACCGGCCCGGCGCCGATGCGCCCGTTCAACCGGACCACCCATCCGAGGAGCTGGCGCAACTTCATGGAATACGGCAACGGCACCATTGGGGATATGGGAATTCACATGATTGACATGGTGCGCTGGATGATGGACCTGGGCTGGCCCAAGCGGATTTCCTCAACCGGCGGCAACTATTTCCACAAGGAAGGCAAACCCAACATTCCCGACATGCAGACGGCCACCTTCGACTACGGCGACCTGCAAGTCTCCTGGCAGCATCGCCACTTTGGCGAGACACCGGATCCGAAATACTGGTGGGGCGCGAATTTCTACGGAGAAAAGGGCACGCTCAAAGCCAGCGTCTTCGGGTTCGACTTCACCCCGCTGGGTGGCGGCACCCCGATCCATCGCGAATGGAATGACCCCACCGCCAAGTACCCGGTCGATAGCGACAAGTATCCGGAAGACAAGACCGAGAAAGGAATCGAGTATCACGTCGCGCCGGCGGTCCGCGAACACATGAAAGACCTGCTGCAATGCAGCGCCAACCGGGGTCGTCCCCGGGCGGATATCGCCGAAGGGGCCGCGTCCACCGCTATGTGCGTGCTCGCGAATCTTTCCCTGCAATTGCAGCGGAGCCTGGCGTGGGACGAGGCCAAAGGCCGCGTGGTGGGCGACGAAGAGGCCAACAAGCTCCTGGCGCGCTCCTACCGGGCTCCTTGGGTCCATCCTTCGCCGGGAGGGGTTTGAGGCGCGGCACCCCGTATAGAGCCTCCATGGCGGGAAGCTGCGTCCTTGAGGTGCCGCATCCGGAACGCGGGCTTCGCGGTCAGCGATTCTAAAGTCGCGGAGCGCGGCTGTGCGCAACGCACCAGCCGTAGCGCGTGGACATGCCAAACCGCCTGATGTCGTGCGGACGTGTTGCGGTTGGTCGGGACGACATCGCCGTGCTCCGGAATGAAATGAGTATTGCTGCTCAGCAATTCTGGAAATCCCGTGCGAACGATCACGCCGCCCGTAACGACGCTCTGGCCTTGGCCGCTTGATGTGAAGAATTTCGGCGTGCGCCCCCACGCAACGAGCTTCTTCATTCGGTATTGATTCTTACACCCCACTAGCGGTAGTGTGATCTATGCCGTACCATAACTACTCCTAGCATGGCACTTCGGAAATGTGGAGAATGTGGTTCTTCGATCAGCACTAAAGCGGTTTCGTGTCCTCAGTGTGGCGCGCCAGGGAAAAGGAAGGGGATGGGCCGTCTCAGTGGCTGTCTTTTAGTGATCATAATCTTTGTTATTGTCCCTATTGTCGGTCTTCTGGTGGGGTCGAGGAGGACTGGCGGTGGCGGTTCTCCAGTTCGGGAAACCCGGATTGCCGCAGAAGACGTGGAGGTCACGGCAAAAATGGTACCACTGCTGAACGAGGCTAGGCGTGCCCTTAGAGCCGGAAGCATCGATGCAGCCAAGGATAGGATCACGGCTGCCGTTAACATCGGACGAAAACTCAAACCGTCGGACCGAGTGGTCGCCCTGGCCGGGGCGAGGGAACTCGACAGGCTGATTCAACGGGGCACCGATCCTATTCGGATTCGTGAAACGTTGGCTAAAATCCCAGATGAAGCCTTTCGAGAGCTACGGGAGACTGGTTCGCTACCGGCGCAATTGAAATCGGGATATGAAGGATTGGATAGCAGGATCGCCGAACTTGCGAAGGCGGAAGTCGAAGCGGTCGTGATTCTCAGAAAGGAGCGACTTTTGGCACAGTTGGAAGCCGAGCGTGAACGCGAAAAAGAGGTGCAACGCGAGGCGGAGGCCGCCAGCGCACGACGTGAGGAAGGCCAGAAGCTCGAGAAAGACCGTCGGGATGCTTACACCACGTTACTCAAGACGGCGGGGGTTAAGTCGATCAGGGAGGTCTCCGTGCGGCGAATCGGGAATAGCATTTGGGAGGCAACGCTGACAGTCGAAAACCTTTGGCACATTCGCCACAAACAAATCCGCTTGCAGGATGCGCAGACCCTGTGGGAAGCTTGGGCTCGTGTCGCTTCCGCTCGCAATCCCGACAGTGCAAGGATCAAGCTCGTTGACCTGCGCGGAAACGAGGTTGGCGGATCAAGGAACTTGGCTGGTTCGCTGATTTGGGTGCAAGAAGATTAGATCTTCATGCGGCCGTTGGCTGCACCGCTTTCCCTCCTCGAACGGCCTTAATGATTCGGTTCCTTTTATCGGCGACGGATCCTCACCTTAAAGTTGAGTAAGTACGTTAGGACATTAACGGTTGCCGACCGCTGCTCCGAACAGAACTAGTTTGCGGAATAAAGTGCATATTAACACCTTATTTAAGGATGGCTGGCCGCCGCGGGGTGTGCGGTTTTTGAGCCTTCGACATCGTTACTCCGCGCTTGATCCAATCGCGTATGGTACTCCACGGAACCCGTAGAATCGCCCCAATCTTCCGATAGCTGAGTCCTTCCGCATGCAATTTCAACGCGACTTGTATTTTTGATTCCCTCCGTGACTTTTTCCGACCTGAACCTCCATTAGCTGGACGCCCTCCGCGATTCCCGGACGCGATCTGGCCTAACTTCGTCAGAAGACTGGTTACCTCGCTCTCACTTTTGTCGGGATGGAGAAATGTCGCGAGCCTTACGCCGAGACTAGCCTTGAAGCTTTCGATCGAGTACACGCGTCAATCCAATCAAAATGTCCTATTTTGGTAGCAGTTTCGGTTGATCTAGGACCGCGAATTATCTTCAGAAGGATGACGTGCGCTGATGGAGAGGATTCGTGGCGAGGGCCTAGGCAGAACTACTCACCGATGATCTTCACCAGAACCCGCTTGCGTCTTCGACCATCGAACTCGCCGTAGAAGATCTGCTCCCAAGGTCCGAAGTCCAACCTCCCTTTGGTGATGGCGATGACCACTTCTCGGCCCATCACTTGCCGTTTGAGATGTGCGTCGGCGTTGTCTTCGCCGGTGCGATTGTGCTGGTACTGGGCGGTTGGCGCGTGCGGAGCAAGCTTTTCGAGCCAGACGTCGTAATCGTGGAGAAGACCTTGCTCGTTGTCGTTGATGAACACGCTGGCACTGATGTGCATCGCATTAACGAGGCAAAGGCCATCTTGAATTCCGCTCTTTTGGACTAGGCTCTCAACGGTCGAAGTAATGTTGACGAACCCGCGCCGGCTGGGGACCTCAAACCAGAGGTATTCCGTGAGTGATTTCATTCGCGCAGTCAACCGGAAATGCCACGGAAATCCAGAGCAGAATTGGCCCCTTTGAGCACGCGCCGAAAACCACGAGACCGGTGAGGAGGGATTTCATCTCCTGTCCAGTGCAAAACGATAGTAAGTCGTTGTGCTTAGTGAAGGCCAGAAATGAGATCGCGTCAGGCCTTCAATCCGCGCGTGTCAAACTCCCATTTCTCGTTGGCCTTGATCATCTCGGCCCAGGTCGCTTCGCCCTTTCGGTAGGCGGCGAGGCGGCCGAGAATCGTCGTCAGGTTGCTCCGCACGCTGGGGGCTACCGTCGGATTTTCCCAACGCCCTTCGGTGATGCTCTTGTGGAAGGTGGCGATGTTCGCGGCGACGCCGTCAGTCCATGCGCCTTGGAAAGCGTCCTCGCGGCCGCGCACCGAAGCTTTGCCGCCGTAATGGGCTTCGGCAAAACCGCTGGTGCCATAGACACGGCACATAATATCGTCGTAGAAAGCGCCAAATTGTTTGGAGCAAAAAGTGACAATGACCTCCTGCGGGAAAGTATAGATGACCGAGAAATGGTCCCAGCAGTCCCCCAGATAATCGCGCGCCCGTCCCCCGGTGCCCACCGCCTTGACGGGGTCAGCATTTACGAACCACGTGGCCACGTCCAGGGCGTGGATGTTCTGCTCGGTAATGATGTCGCCGGAGAGCACGCGGTCGATGGCCCAGGCGCGCAGGCGGGCGGCGGCGTCCTTCGCGCTCTTGCGGAACGTGGCGTCCATCTCGGCGAAGTACAGGCTGCATTGATAGGCGGCTTCGGCGGTCTTGATGACGCCAATCTCGCCGGCGTGGATGCGTTTGGCGACCTCCTGAAAGGCCGGCGTGGCCCGGGTCTGAAAATCGACCAGGAAAGCCAGCTTCTTGCTCGTGGCTTTCCGGCCGCTCTCGGCGACGCTCTGGCACCCGGGCACATCTACGGCGATGGGCTTGGCCAGATAGACGTGCTTGCCGGCCTCGACCGCCGCGGCCGCTTGTTCGGGATGGAAGTAGGGCGGGCTTTCGATCATGACCGCGTCCAGTTTCTGCTCGAGCAACTTGCGGTAACCGTTCAGGCCGGTGAATCGTTTGGCCTCAGGCACGCCGAGCTTCTGGCCGGCACTGTCCGTCTTGTCCTGGAAATAGTCGGCCACCGCCACGACTTGGTAACCCCCGTGCTTGGCGAATTCGCCGGCGATCCATTGCCCCCGTCCGCCGCAGCCAATGAGACCGACGGTGATCTTGGACTTGGCCTCAGCGGCGCCGACGAGCTTCGGGTTCAACACGGCAAACGAGGCTGCGGCCGCGCCGGTCCCCGCCAGAAAATGCCGTCGAGTGATGTTGTTCTCCTGCCCGTTGAAGAGTTGGTTTCGTGTCTTGGCCGGTGTGTTTGTGTTCATGGTAGAAGTCGGATGTTGTTGAAGCGAGCTTAGGCGCAAGTGTTTTGGGGAGCAAGCTAAACGAGCGGAAGAGATCTGAGTGCCCAAGTGTTCTCTTCATTCTTCCACACGGTTTTGCCGGTGCTGACATCCAACGCTCTAAGAGTGCTGTCAGGCACATCACTGTGCGTGAGTGTGGGCGCCGCCTTGCCGTAACGCGTGAAATGGATGACATGATCCGCTTCGACAATGGGACGATCGATCAGATACAATTGTTTTCCTGCGATGGCGACCGAGTTGTGGCGGATCGATCCCTTGGGCTTGTCTTGCCATTCACTGCGCCCGAATTCGGGTCGATGGCAAAGAGGAGGATGGATTCGGTGCGCAGATGGGTGAGCTGAGAGCGCGGACTGACTTTCTCATGGGTTTGGAAGGGGGGGTCCATTCCCCAAAGCGCCCGGAACATCGATTCTCGTTCCAGCTTTAGAATGCAAATTCCCATCAATCGGTCGTGGCGGCCCGGCATAAGGTTTTGCTCCCAGAATCCGATTGCGGTTTCGCTCGACGGTCAGGAGAGCCGGATCACGGACGCGCGGCGCTGCAATGAACCCGTGATAGCGGCCCATCCAATACGCCAGCAGCCAGGCGGACGGTTGCACCACGTCGTTCCCACCCGTGCCGCCGTCGGCTTTCATCGTCCAGTTGTCCCACAGCATCGGCTCCCGTTCACGCGGCGAAAACGCCCGCGTGCCGCCGGAGTAGGCGACGTAACCGGGCGGCGTTTGCAGATCGGTCCGGTGCGAATTCTGGTACGAATAGATCACCAGATCGAGCGGCCATTCGCGCAGATGAGCCACGGCGGGTTCCACTTCGCAGTCGTTGCCGGTCAGCGCGCCATAGATGAAGTTGAACCAGGGGACTTCCTCGATGCGCTCGATTTCCCAACTGCGATCGAGACTGCGGCGGTAGATTGAGCGCAGCTTCGGGTCGGTTTCGTATTGCAACAGGTTCGGGTAACAGAGAAAGGAGAGGTGTTCGAGAAACTGCAAGACGTCCCCGGGCGGAAACGTACACTTCTGCCGCAAGGTGTATTCCGGGTAGCCAAGCTTCACCAGTTCCTGATAGCCCTGCGCGAACTTCGGCTCGCCGGTCAGCACTTCGGCGGTCTTGATGAACGAGAGGATTTCGAGGGCGTTCAATCCGCGCGCCGCGTTGCCTTCGCCGGCCGCATTGAAATACTCCGGGCTCCAACGGCCCCAGCGCGTCGGCTTGCCATCCAGGTCAATCAATTGCCAGCCGTGCTCCATCAGATGTCCGGCCACGCGGGATAGAAAAGTTTTGGCCTGTTGGATTTCTTCGCCCTGCGCCGCCAGTTCCAGAAAGATGGCGATGGCGTAAAAGTGCGCGCAAAGCTCGTCGCTCGACGTGTCGCCCTTCCACTCGAACAAACCGTCCTTCGTGTCGTGCCACTCGGCGGCGGCTTCGCCGGAGCCGTGTTGGGCCTGATGACCGCGCTCGTTCTTCGCCCAGACGCCGCGGGCGGGAAAACCTTCGATCCCCGTCATCGCTTCGAGCCAGCGGATGGTGTGGAAGGTGTTCACGGCTTCGCGACGGGCTTCGGGATCCTTCGTGACGGCGTACCGATAGGTTTGGGCCGCGAGATAGTCGCACGAATAACCGCCGTCGTTGTCGCTGACTTCACGGACGAATTCCTTGAACTTGTCGTCCCACCCCAGTATGTGAACCAGTCCCAAGCGCTTCTGTCCCCATTCCTCCAGGTGCCGCTCATAAAACGCCGCCTTCTTCAGCAACGTGTAGGGCTCGTATTCGATGATGCCCAGGCCCTGATCGGTCGCGATGAACACCGCATGGTCGGTGCTCGCCATCGCGTTCACCCGGTCGTCGGGCAACCAGCGCTGGCCGGCGAAGTAATGAAACTGACCGCCCGTGTGGCGAATCGCGCCGCGCGTCGTGCCGATCCACAGGTCACCGCCAAAACCGCGAGCCAGGCAGGTCGTGTCTTCGTAACACAAGCCTTGTTCGCCGTGCAGTTCCGTGAGCGACATGCCGCGCAGGACGCCCAGCCCGCGATCCGTGGCGATGTATAACCGGCTGCCCAGGCTCAAAACATCGCGCGTGTTCAACGACGGCAATTCGCCCCAGTCCCAAACCTTTTCCACCGGCCAGTTCCAAACGCTGCGCGCGCCGAACCGAGTGCCGTCAAAAACGGTGAGCCGCCCCGGGCCATGCACATAAAGCGTCTCGCCGTAGGAAACGACCCGC
>CAYHFE010000390.1:4116-7697 GCA_964355375.1 uncultured Verrucomicrobiota bacterium | reverse complement strand
GCATCGGCCTCATCCGGTCACGCCGAAAACGACCGATCATTTTTTGGTTCTTTGTTCCTTGGCGGGTTGGCGGATGGAGCTTAAAACATCGCCATGCACGTGCGTTTCCTCTTGGGACCGGCAGGCAGCGGCAAGACCTACCGTTGCCTGGAGGAAATCCGCGCCGCGCTCCGAACGGCGCCGGAGGGGCCGCCGCTCGTGTTCCTGGCCCCGAAACAAGCCACCTTTCAATTGGAACGGCAATTGTTGTCGGATCCCGATCTTCCCGGATACACCCGCCTGCAAATTCTTTCGTTTGAACGTCTCGCGGATTTCCTCCTCTCCGAGTTTGCGGCGGTTCCGCCACGGCTGCTGGACGAGGAGGGACGGATCATGCTGTTGCGGGCGATCCTGGCCAAAAAGCGCCCTGAACTTCAGGTCTTTCGCGCGAGCGCGCGGCTGCCCGGTTTCGCCGAGCAACTCAGCCGGTTCTTGCGCGAGCTCCAGCAGCATCGCCTCACGCCACGTCGGCTGGCGGCGCTGGCCTCACGGGTTTCCGCGGCCGGTCAACTCGACGCCAAACTGCGCGACGTGGCCCTTTTGCTCCAGTCCTACCTCGATACGCTGAAACAGCTTCAGCTCCAGGACGCGGATGTCTTGCTCGACCGGGCGACCGACGCGCTGCGGATGGCGGCGAGTGAAGCGGGGGTGAATGCGCCGGAGTTGGATGCCAACGGGCCGGACGAGGACCGCGCTTCTTGTCCCGTCCTGAAGGGTTGCTCTCCGCCACTTCTTCTGGGCGGGCTTTGGCTGGATGGCTTCGCTCAAATGACACCCCAGGAGCGGCGGCTCTTGGGCGTGGCCCTGCAATGCGCCGAACGAACGACGCTGGCATTTTGTCTGGAGCGCGAGCCTGGCGCGCCGCTCCCCTGGCACTCGCCGTGGTCACTCGTCAGCGCCACCTATTTGAAATGTCGCGAGGAATTCGCGGTCCTGCCCGGGATTTCCTTCGAGGTCGAGACCTTGAGTCGAAACGAGGCGCGGGGACGATTTGCGTCATCTCCGATGTTGCGGCACTTGGAAAGGCATTGGTCTGATGCGGCGCCCTGGACTGGCCCGATCGCGGATGGGGACGCGGAAACGAGGGCAGCGTCCGAGAGTCCGTCCGGTGCGGCGATCCGCCTGGTCGAGTGCGCCAACCCGGAAGCGGAAGTGGTCGTGGCGGCCCGCCGGATTCTCCGTTATGTCCGCGAGGAGGAGGGTCGGTTTCGTGACGTGGCGATTTTGCTCCGGTCGCTGGATGGTTACGCGGACGCCATCGGCCGGGTGTTTCCCCGCTATGGCATTGAGTTTTTTCTCGATCGCCGGGAACCGGTCGCGCACCACCCGCTGGCGGAACTGGCGCGGTTTGCCCTGCGGACGGTGGCCTTTGATTGGAGACGGGATGACTGGTTTGGGGTTCTGAAAACCGGGTTGACCGGGATTGGAGACGCTGAGATGGATTGGCTGGAGAACGAAGCGCTGGCCCGCGGCTGGGAGGGGCGGGCCTGGCGCGAGCCGTTCGTCATTTGCGGAGACGTTCGGAACGCCGATCGGCTCCGGTCCGAGCTCGTGCCCCCGTTCTTGCGGTTTGCCGGAGCGCTGGGCGATCGAGCGCTCCCTTCAAATCGGCCGGCCGACGGTCTGGCCAATCTGCGTCCGAACGGAGAACAGCTTGCCGAAGCCTACCGGGAGTTGTTTCGTTCCCTGCAAGTGGAGCGGACGCTGGAGCGCTGGTGCGCCAATTCGGCGGCCGGTTTGTCCGACCTCGCCTTTCGTCAGCCCGCGTGGGCGGTGCACCAGACGGTCTGGCAACAGACCCAGCAATGGCTGGACAACCTCGCCCTGGCGTTTCGTGACGAAGCCATGGCGGTGCGCGATTGGCTGCCCATCCTGGAGGCCGGGTTGAGCGCGCTCAGCGTGGGGGTGATTCCGCCCGCTCTGGACCAGGTGCTGGTCGGCGCGATCGATCGTTCGCGCAATCCCGATCTCCAGCTCGCCCTCGTCCTGGGCCTGAATGAAAACGTTTTCCCGGCCGCGCCCGGGTTGTCCGGATTGTTTAGTCCAGGGGACCGCGAAACTCTCGCCGCCTTCGGCACGGCTCTGGGACCGGATCGCTGGCAGCAGATCGGCCTCGAACGGTTCTATGGCTACATCGCTTGCACTCGCGCCCGGCGGCATTTGGTCTTGACCTATGCCCGGCGCGATGTCCGCGACAAGACCCTGAATCCATCGCCCTTCATCGACCAACTGCAGCGGCTGTTTCCGGATCTTCCGACCGAGAGGATCGCCGGTCCGGACGGAGGCGGAGCGGTGGAGCACGCCCGCGAACTGATCGTGCCCTTGCTCCGCGCCAAGGCGGAGACGACGGGGACGGCCAGTCCGGCGGTGTCGGCACTGGAGACGTGGCCTGAGCTTCAACCCGCATTGATCAAGTGGAGCGAGGTGGGGGCCGCGCGCGCCGGGATGAGTCTGTCGCCGGCGCGGGTGGAGGCGCTCTATGGCCGGGACCTGGCCACGTCCGTCAGCGCGCTCGAGGAATTTGCGGCTTGTCCGTTCAAGTTCTTCGTCGCGCGCGGGCTGCGGGCGGAAGAGCGGTCCGAGTTCGAGGTCGATTACCGCGAGAAGGGCAGCTTCCAGCACGAAGCGCTGGAGGAGTTTCATCGCCGGCTGCAGGCGGAGGGAAAACGCTGGCGCGACGTCACTCCGGCGGAGGCGAGACGGCGGATCCGGGAGATTGGCGAAGCCTTGCTGCCGGTGTTCCGAGAGGGCCTGTTGGTGGCGGCCGCGTCGCGCCGATTCGCGGGCGGGACCCTGATTGAGGCCTTGGAGAAATTGGTCGAAACGCTGGTTGGCTGGACGCGGCAGTACCGATTCGACCCGCAGGCCGTCGAAGTGAGCTTCGGTTTGAAAGAGAGCCGCTTGCCGGCCTGGCGTCTGAATTTGGAGGGCGGACACACGCTGCTGCTGCGAGGTCGCATCGATCGCGTGGATCTTGGCCCACCGGCGGATTCGAGCCCTCCTCTGGCGGTCATCATCGACTACAAATCAAGCGCCCGGGAACTCGATCCGGTCCTTCTGGATCACGGGCTGGAATTGCAGTTGCTCGCGTATCTCGGGGCGCTGGCGCAGTTCGAGGATTTGACCGAGACATTGCACACGCCGCGGGTGGCGCCCGGGGGCGTCTTCTATGTCGGCCTGAAGGGTGGAGGCGGATCGGCCAGGACGCGCGACGAAGAACAGGCCCAGCGGGCGCAGGCCCGAACAGCCGGGTACCAACATCGTGGCCGGTTTGACGGTGCCTGGCTGCGCTGGTTCGATGATCGCGGGTTGGCCAAGGGAGATCAGTTTCGCTACAAGGTGAACAAGGACGGGGCCTTCAGCAAGGTCGGCAACGAAGCCATGCCGACCGCGGACTTCCTGGCTCTGCTGAGCCGGGTGCGCGAGTTCTTGCGGGAGCATGGCCATCGGATTTACGCCGGGGAGACGCAAGCGGCGCCCTTCCGTCACAAGAACAAAACGGCGTGCGATTACTGTGATTACCGCGCGGTCTGCCGATTCGA
>CAYHFE010000390.1:0-4016 GCA_964355375.1 uncultured Verrucomicrobiota bacterium | reverse complement strand
GCGGCGGAATCGCCATGAACCCCAGCACCCCAGCCCAACATGCCGCCGTGACCGCGCGGGGCAATGTGCTCGTCGCGGCGGGCGCCGGAACCGGCAAGACGAGCACGCTGGTGCGCCGCTGTCTGGCCTTGATCGACGAGGGATGCTCGCTGGAAAACATCCTGATGGTGACCTTCACCGACGCGGCCGCGGCGGAGATGCGCCGGCGCATTCAGCAATCGCTGCAGGAGCGCCTGGCGCCCGACGCGGCCGACCCGGTTGGCGCCGAGCGAGAGCATGAGGAGAAGCAGCTCGCTCTGCTCAGCTCCGCGCCCATTTCGACGCTGCATTCCTTTTGCCTGCGGCTCATTCGGGAACATTTTTTTGAGCTGGAGATCGATCCGGACCTGACGGTTTTGGATGAACGCCAAACCCAGCCGCTCATCGGGCAAACCCTCGACGGCCTTTTTGACCGCCTCTACACCGGAGAGACCGAGATGGCCCGAAGCGTCCGATCGATGATTCGTGGACGGGGCCGCGGGACGGACGACCGGATCCGCGCCTTGGTCCTAAGGCTGCATCGTTACACCCAATCGCGACCGTCTCCCGAGCAGTGGCTGGAAGCGCAGATCGCCCGGTTTCGCCAGTCTCGTCCGGATCATTGGGAAGAGTGGTTGCTGCGGGGTTTCCAAGATCGGCGCGTCCTCTGGCGAACGGCGTTTGAGGAACACCGGTCTATCCCGGCCGCGGCGGCTGGCCTGCTGGCCCTGCGAGAACTGCCGGCGTCGCCCTCTTGGCTCGAGGCCGCGCGGGCGGTGCAGGCGATCACGGCCGCCCAGGCGGACGACGAGCTCTGGCCCCGCGGTTCGAAGAAAGCGGCCCGCGTTCCGCTGAAATCAGTCTTTGAGGAAGCGGAGTTTCTCTCGTCGCTGACGCCTCGGCCCGACCTCGATCCGTTGGCCGAGGATTGGGAGTTGGTGCGGCACGAGATGGAGGCCCTGCTCCAGCTCGCGCAGGAGTTCGCGCGCGAGTTTCGTCGGGCGAAGCGGGACTTGGGCGCGGTGGATTTCGCCGATTTGGAGCAACTGGCCCTGCAGGTCCTCGTGGATCCGTCCGAGGGCCGGCCCAGCTTGGCGGCGCGGAAATGGCAGGAGCAATTTCACTACGTTTTCGTGGATGAGTACCAGGACATCAACGCCGCGCAAGATGCGATTCTGACCGCGCTCAGCCGGTCGGGGAGCGCGGCCAACCGGTTTCTCGTGGGTGACGTCAAGCAGAGCATTTATCGATTTCGTTTGGCTGAGCCCGCGATCTTTCAGGAATACGAGCGCGCTTGGAGCCGCGGAACCGAGACAGGGCAACGGGTGGTGCTGTCGGACAACTTCCGCAGCCGCGAGGCGATTCTGGAGTTCATCAACTCCGTCTTTGGCCGGCTGATGCGTGAGGAATTGGGCGGAGTGCGTTATGAACCGCTGAATTTCGGCCGGGCCGACCTTCGACAGGCTCTTGCCCGGGTCGAAGGTGCGCCACCGGTCGAACTCCACCTGATCGTGCGGAGCGACGACTCGGAGGACGACTCGGACGAAGAGCTGGCCTCGGACGATGCCGGGGACGCGGATTTGCCCGTGACTGAACGGGAAGCCCGGCTGGTCGCGCTCCAACTGCGCGGATTGCACGAACGGCGTCATCCGATCTGGGACAAGGAGACGAAGGAGTTCCGGCCCGTGGAATGGCGGGATATGGTGGTGTTGCTGCGCTCGCCGGGCGGGCGCGCCGAGGCCTATGCCAAAGAGTTTCACGCCGCGGGCGTGCCACTGGATGCCACGCGGAGCGGCTTCTTCGAGAGCACCGAGATCGCGGATTTGCTCAGCCTGCTCAAAGTCATCGATAATCCCCGGCAGGACATCCCGCTCCTCGCCGTGTTGCGATCGCCGATCGTGGGACTTTCTCTGGACGAATTGGCCGAGGTCGGCTCGACGAACCGCGAGCGCAATTTCTGGCTGACTTTGCAGCGGTATCGACGCGACGTTCAACCCCGTTCCGCAATCTCCGATCTCGAGCCGGGCGCTGGGGGAAAAATCGACCGGTTCCTCGGGCAAATGACCCAGTGGCGCGAACTCATGCGTCAGACATCATTGTCTCATTGCCTGGAGACGGCGCTGCTGGAGACGCAGTACGAGGAGCTGGTTTTGGCGGAACCGCGCGGAGAGGCGGGGGCGGCGAATATTCGACGATTCCTCACGCTCGCCCGGCAGTACGACCCTTATCAACGACAAGGGTTATTCCGTTTCCTTCGTTTCGTGGAAGTGCAGGAGGAAATGGCGGTCGATTTCGAGCCGGCGGCTCTGCCGGCGGAAAACGCGGTTCGTCTGCTGAGCATTCATCGCAGCAAAGGCTTGGAGTTTCCCGTCGTCGCTCTCGCCGGTCTCGGAGGGCAGTTCAATTTCCAGGATTTGCGTGAAGACATTCTGCTCGACGCCGAATATGGACTCTGTCCCAAAATCGCGGCCGTCGGCGGCGAACAGCACTATCCAAGTCTGCCCCACTGGCTGGCAAGCCGGCGCCAGCGCCGCGAGCTCTTGGCCGAAGAGATGCGACTGCTTTACGTGGCCGTGTCGCGCGCGTGCGATCACCTGATCCTGACCGGAACGGACCGATCGAAACGGGATCCGCAATGGCCCTCAGTCACCGCCGAACCGAGTCCGCTGGAGTGGCTCTCCGTGCGCGATTACCTCGGCTGGATCCGGCAATGGTTGTCCCGTGCCACCGCCACCACGGACTGGACGGACTCCCAAAACGGGGCGACTCGATTGCTCCGATGGCGAATCTGGACGGAGAACGAATTGAGCCGAATGCGTCCAGCTCCGGCTCCGGTGTCGGCCGCGTCGGCGTGGATTCATTCCTGGGATGACGCCGCGCTGAGGGCGATTCGCGCCCGGGTCTCCTGGCAATATCCGGGCCGCGCCGCCACGGTCGAGCGCGCCAAAACGACGGTCACAGAATTGCGGCGCCGCCCGCCGGACGAGGACGCCACGGCGAGTGAGTTTCTGCCTCAGAGTCGGGACTTTGACTGGCGGATTCGCCCGGCGTCCACGGGCCCTGTCCGGCGTCTGAGCGCCGCCGAGATCGGCATTGCGCATCACACCTTTCTCCAGAGATTGGATCTGGAACGGGCTGAAACGGAGCTCGACTTGCGGAACGAGGCGGAGCGCCTCCGCCACGCTTCGGTGTTATCGGCGGAAGAAGGAGCGTCCTTGGATTTCGCGGCCGTGGCCAGATTCTGGCAGTCGGAGGTTGGGCGCAAGATCCGCGATCAGGCCGCGTCGGTCCACCGGGAGATGCCTTTCACGGCGCGTTTTTCGCCGCGCGATCTGGCCGAGGCGGGCCTGCCGGTTCAGCCCAGTCTGCCGGCCGATGAATTTGTCGTGGTGCAGGGCATGGTCGATCTGGCGGTCATCCTGGCGACGGAGATCTGGATCGTGGATTTCAAGACCGACTCGATCGGCGATGACGAATGGTTGGGAAAGGTCAGAGGGTACCAAGACCAGATCCGGTTGTACTCGCTGGCGCTGGCCAGGATTTACCGGCGGCCGGTCACGCAAGCCTGGTTGGAGTTTCTCGTTCTCGGCCGCACCGTGGCCTGCCCGCCAAGGTCCTGAAGGCAAAGAACCGCGTTCAGCGAAACGCCAAGCGCACCCTCGCCGGCGGTGGTCGAGGCTCTTGCCGACCACACCGGCGTGCTCAATGAACCTGGCAATGCGGTTGACACCGCGAAACACCCGAATGGCGAAATATTTGAATCCAAAAGACCGCCTGCCATGGAAAAAGATGAAACGCTTGATTCCTTGAACTTCGGTGTCTTCCGTTCGCAGCGAGAAATGCTTGAGCCGGATCACTTCCCGGACTTGATCGAGCAATCTGCTCTTGGGGTTGGGAATGATGAGAGCCCGGACACGGCTTTCCGCCTTTGCTTTTTCCATATTTGACCTCCTTGGGAAGGAAAGTATTTGGTGGACAAAAGGAAAGGCAAGTTTATT
>CAYHFE010000389.1:0-7719 GCA_964355375.1 uncultured Verrucomicrobiota bacterium | reverse complement strand
ATCGAATGGTTCCGGTCGTCGGGCGGGCCATTGTCTGGCTGGAGCGTTACTTGAAGGAAGTGCGTCCGAGGCTCTGTCTGGACACACGCACCCAAACCTTGTTCCTGACCGGTTACGGCGAAGCCTTCAATCCCGATGTCCTCTCGCGCATGGTGGCCGGCTGGCTCAAGCAGGCCGGATTAAAGCGCCACGGCTGCTGTCACGTGCTCCGCCACAGTTGCGCCACGCACATGCTCGAGAACGGGGCCGACATCCGCTTCATTCAGCAGTTGCTCGGGCACGAGAAACTCGACACCACGGCCATTTACACCGAAGTCTCGATCAAACAGCTTCAGGAAGTCCATGCCCGCTGTCATCTCTCGGCCCGGCCCATTCCGGCTGGGGCTTGGAAGTGAGCACGTCCGAGCTCCCGAATTACGTCGTTCCCCCCTTCAGTGGCATTGGCGCAAACGAATACATCATGGACGTGACGCACCGGGTTCCCGGGCCGGATGGCCAACTGGTGCCCGCGGTCGATTTCTTGTCCACGGTGGACACTCCCTACGTCTGGGAATTGAATATGTGGTATCAAACATTGAACGTTGGCTTTCGCACGCGCATCAGCGGTGAAACCGATTTTCCCTGTATCTATGGCGAGCGGGTGGGCCTGGGCCGTTCCTATGTGAAACTGGATGGAAAACTCGACTACGAACGATGGTATGAGGGGATTCGCCAGGGCCGGAATTACGTGGGCGATGGCAAAAGCCATCTCCTCGAATTCAAATCCAATCAGGTCGCCATGGGCGAGGATGGGAGTGAGCTCAAGCTCGCGCAGCCTGGGGCGGTCCATCTGTCGGCCAAGGTCGCCGCCTGGCTGAATGAAAAGGCCAATCCGGAGCTGCAAAAGCGGCCCTACAGCCAGAAACCGTATTGGGATGTGGAACGGGCGCGGCTGGGCAGCACGCGCGAAGTGCCGGTCGAAGTCATTGTCAATGGTTACCCGGTCGCCACAATGAACATCCCGGCGGATGGCAAAACTCAGGATGTGTCATTTGACCTGAAGGTGGATCGGAGCAGTTGGGTGGCGATGCGGATTCTCCCGTCGTCGCACACGAATCCCGTCTTCGTCTTGGTGGATGAGAAACCGATTCGGGCGTCGCGACGCAGCGCCGAGTAGTGCTTGAAGGGTGTCGAGCAGTGCTGGAGCCAAAAGGAGCGTTTCATCAGCGGGGCGGAAATGGATCAGGCCAAGAAGGACTACGCCCATGCCCGCGAAACCTACCGCAAGCTGCTCAGCGAATGCGACGTGGATTGAGAGCTTGGCCTCAAGAATTCAAAACCAAACCACGAATGAACACGAATAGACCCAGCGCGGGCGTAGCCGCAACCAAACCAATCTGAGACTGAGACGACCACCGATTCCACCGATAAGACCATCCTCCTGAGAACTCCTTCTCATCCGAGCAGATCCGTACCACTATAGGAAGAAATCTTTGTTTTTGTGGTTGAACCGTTTGGTTGCGGCTGGGCCGCTCTGGGAAATCCGTGGTGAACATTCTTCTCACAAAAACAACATTTGTGCGGATTGTCGTGCGAATGAGAGGGGATTCGAGCAAGCGTGGTGGGTTGAACGTTTGCCCGGCTTGCCCTGGGTCGCCGCCGGATGGTAGAGACTGTGCCGATGCGTGAATCATCCCTGGCTCGCTCCCTGACGCGCCGCCAATTCCTCCGCTTTTCCGGAGCGGGCCTGATCCTGTCAGTTCCGGCATGGTCAAGGGCTCTGGACAAAAGGGATTCTCATCCGCTGGCTAGCTTCGACCGCGAGATCGAGCGGTTCATGAAAGCGCGCAAGACCCCGGGCGGTGCCTTGGCCGTGGTGAAAGATCGGCGTTTGATTTACGCCCGAGGTTATGGTTGGGCCGATCGCAAGCGGCGGTCGCCCGCGCAGCCGGACTCGCTCTTCCGCATCGCCAGCGTCTCCAAGCCGATCACCGGCGTGGCGGTCATGAAGTTGGTCGAGGAGAAACGGCTGAACCTCGATGACCGCGTCGTGGACCGGATTCATTTCGAACCGGCGCTGAACCAAGGACAGAAACCGGACGATCGCTGGAAGCGGATAACGGTGCGGCACCTCTTGCATCACACGGGCGGTTGGGATCGGGAGAAAAGCTTCGATCCGATGTTTCGATCCACGCAGATTGCCGAAGCAGTGGGCACCACCCCTCCGGCCGATCCCAACTCCATCATTCGCTATATGCTGGGCCGACCGCTCGATTTTGACCCCGGCCAGCGTTGTGCCTACTCCAATTTCGGATACTGTCTCCTGGGCCGGATCATTGAAAAAATCACGGGACAAAGCTACGGCGAATTCGTCCGGGAGAAGATTCTCGCCCCGATGGGCATCCGCCGCATGCGCCTGGGTGAATCCTTGGCCGATCGGCGAGCCGAGGGCGAAGTTCAATATTACACTCCCAACAACGCCACGGTGCAGAGCCTCTTCTCAAAGGCCGATGAGCGGGTTCCGTGGCCTTATGGCGGGTTTTGCCTGGAGTCCATGGACGCCCATGGCGGTTGGATCGCCTCGGCGGTGGATCTGGCTCGGTTTGCGGCGGCCCTGGATGATCCACAGCAAAGCCCGGTCCTCAAGCCCGAGAGTGTCTTGAGCCTCTACTCGCCGCCGGATCCGCCGGTGTCACGGAATCCCGACGGAACCATGGCGGCGTCCCATTACGGATGCGGTTGGAACGTCCGTCCAGTGAAGCAAACCGGACGAGCCAACTACTGGCACAACGGCAGCCTGCCCGGCACGTGGTCGTATCTCGTGCGGCGCTGGGATGGCTTGAGCTGGGCCGTCCTTTTCAACCAGCGAACCGACACCTCAAAATTGCCCGACCACGAAATCGACCCGGCGTTGCATCGCGCCGCCGCTGCCATCACCGAATGGCCGAGAGAAGATCTGTTCGCTCGTTATTCATGATCGGAGCCGTAAGCATGCTGTCAGGACTGGGGAGCACACGCTCGGGTGGGCCGACCGGTGCCCCATCGGTCGGAACGAGGACCCCATTCAGTGACTGAACGGTGACTTGTTCACAGGTGCCAATGTGGTCGGCGAGGGCGCCGACCACCGCCCGCGAGGGCGCGCGCGCTCCCCAGCTCAACTGAATTGTTACGGCCAAAGAGTGCGTTGGAGTTAATTCAGATCGTGACGCCAATTCGCTCAAGAGCAGGAGCACAATTGTCCTGTCCAGTCGTTGCCAAGACGGAATGACGGTGGTTTACTCCAATCAACAATTCACACTCCTATGCATGCAAAGCGAAAAAGAAAAACCGTTGAGCTTAATCGCCGCGAGTTCCTCACGGGAACGACGGCGCTCGTCACCGCGCTGGCCGCGCCCGCGCTGAACACCGCGGCAGCCGCGGCGAAGAAGTCCGGTCGGGCCACGCTCATCTCCGGCGAGAATCAGAAGCCCGGCGCGCTCGACTGGCAGCTCACGCGCGTGCGCACGGACCAGGACAACTTCCGCTCGCCTTGGATCGAGGGCTACTGTTCGCGGCAGAGTGTGCTGGCCGGCGAAGACATTGACATCATGGTTTCGGCGAATCCGGCGCGGAAGTTTCGCCTGGAGATCTTCCGCATGGGTTACTACGGCGGGCGCGGCGCGCGCAAGATGACCGACCTCGGCCCGCTGGCCGCAACGACGCAGCCGACGCCCTCGCCCGGCCAAAAGAATCTGCATGAGTGCCGCTGGCAGCCAGCCACGCGGCTGACGATTCCCCGTGACTGGCCGAGCGGCGTTTATGTCGGGCGCATGACGACGATCCCGGGGGCCGAGGCGGAGCCCTATTGGCAGAGCTACGTCGTCTTCATCGTCCGCGACGAGCGGCCGGCCGACATTCTCTTTCAGTGCAGCGACAACACCTGGCAGGCCTACAACCGCTGGCCGAGCAACTTTTCCATTTACACGCACCCGAAGGGCAATCAAGGCCCGTGGGCCGATGTGAGTTTCGACCGCCCTTATGGTCGCGAGTCGCAATACACCGGGATCGTCAACGACCCGCTCACCGTCGGGTCGGGCGAGTTTCTTTGCTTTGAGTTTCCGCTCGCCTACTGGCTGGAGCAGCACGGCTACGACGTGAGCTATTGCTCGAACAGCGATCTGATCACGCCCGACCATGGTCTCAGGTGCAAGGCCTTCCTCAGCGTGGGCCACGACGAGTATTGGAACATCCAGCAGTTCCGCAGCGTGGAGACAATGCGCGACCACGGCGTCAATCTGCTTTTCCTTTCCGGCAACGCCGTTTGCTGGGTCACGCCCCTGCGCGCGAGCTGGGATGGCCGGCCGAACCGCATCATGTTCCGGGGCGGCCCTTACGGCGGCGACCAGGAATACGCGAAGAATCGACAGAGGGATCATGGTCCGTTTCCTGAACACGGTCCGGACGAGGGTCTGCTCATGGGCGCGCGCAACGTCGAGCCGGTGAATGGCGGCGGCGACTGGACGTGCCTGAAGCCGGACCACTGGATCTTCGACGGCACCGGCCTGAAGAAAGGCGACTTCATCCCCGGCCTCATTGGTTGGGAATATCACGGCCAGCCCGCGACGGAAATTCCCGGCCTGGAAGTCGTCGCGGGAGGGACGGCGTGGGTTGGCGGCACGCTCCCGCAGCAATGGACGGCGACGATCTATCCGGGACCGAAGAAGAACTTCGTCTTCAACGCCGCCACGATCTGGTGGGCGCAGGCCCTGTCGTCTCCGCCCGGCCACACGCTGCCGTGGTCGCATTGGAGCCGGCCCCACGGCCCGGACGAGCGCGTGCAGCGCATCACGCAGAATCTGCTGCAGCGGGCGATTGGCTGATGAACACCGGCCCCGGTTCGATGACTGGGGCACTGCTTCTTCAGTGATAAAGGAGTTTCTGCCACCTCCAGCCGGTGTTTCCGTCTTGCCGTGGAAAGGAGAGGTTTCAATACTTGCCGGATGAAGACCTCGCAAAACGCCCGGGTGTGGCGTGGGTTTGTCCTGGCAAGCCTCGTTCTCATGGCCACCGCGCGGTCTCTGTCCGGTGATTCAAAACCGTCGCCCCGGACCGAGGCAGGCCTGAACGAGCAACGTCCGGGCGCCGCCTACAACATCACCCTCGTCACCGACAGCACTCCCGACCTCACGGACATCGAACATTACCTGCGCTCCATCACCTCCCAGTATGCGACGCCCCAGGAGCAGGCTATCGCCATCTGGCGTTGGTCGCAACGGCTGCGCAAGCAGACCTCCAATGCCATCGAGGATGGCCACTTCGTGCTTGATCCCATCCTGCTCTTCAACAGCTACGGTCACTGCAACTGCGGCATCGTTTCCGGCGTGAACAATGCCCTCTGGCTCAACATGGGATGGCAGGCCCACTACGTGCAGCTCGGCGATCACACCGTTAGTGAATGCTCGTGGGATGACGGGAAAACCTGGCACATGTTCGACGCCTCAATGAGTTTCTATTGCTTCAACGACCGGGGCGAAGTGGCGTCGGTCCGCGAGATCGAGGAAAATCCGCGGTTCTACCTGGAGAACTTCGCTCCGGAGTGCGGCACAAATCCGGTGGATGGCATCAACGATCATCGCGGCTGGCGGTGTGCTTCGGACGGACCGGTCCGGTTTCAGCGGACGCTGGCGAACGGCTATGATTCGTTCAAGCCACCCAATGATGTCACCGACGGCAATCTTTACGCTCAATGGGGACGCCGCTACGTGCTGAATCTTCGCCCGTCCGAACATTACACGCGATATTTTCAGCCTCGCGAAGAGGGCGGGCCGGGCGCGTTCCGTCCGGTTAACGGCAAAGATATGGACGTGAACAAAAACCTTCGCGCCAATGGCCTGTGGCGTTACACCCCGGATCTGCGCAATCCGGCCACCCGGGCGCTGGTCTATTCCGAATCCGGCGTCACCTGGTCCAAGAACGGAGTCCAAGGCCCCGGTCATGTGGTTTTCAAGGTTTCTGCCGCCAACGTCGTGACCTCCGCCAAGCTCGTGCTGCGCGGCACCGGCGCGTCAGTATCCCTGTCTCGTGATGCGGGCATCAACTGGGAGAATGTGGCTCTGGATGCCGGGGGCGAGGCCGAGTGGCTCGGGCCGGTGGCGGGGCTCACCGAATATCTCGTGCGAGTGGACCTGGCCGGTCCACACTCTCTCCTGGACACATTGCGGATCGATACGATCACCCAACTCAACCGGCCCGGGCTGCCCCGGTTGGCTCGCGGTCCCAACAAACTCCAGGTCCGCCTCGGGCCCCAGGTCGAGACGATTCAGCTTCAGCCATCCGTGGTCGGTGGCCATCATACCCGAACTGTTTATTCGGAGAAACGGCTCGATCTCGATCAAGAACCGGCTTTCTACAAGCCCACCCTTCGGGCTGGCGAGAAGGGAGTGCCCGGCCAAGCCACCTGGAAGATCGAAACCCCCACGCCGATCACCGACCTCATTTACGGCGGAACCATTTGCGTCAAGGAATCGAAGAACCGCGTCTCCCTGCTCCATTCCTGGGACGACCAGTCCTATCAGCTCGACTACCAGAAGACGAACGGGGCGAGACCTTATGATCTCATGGTGAACGCCCCGGTACGCTCCGTCCCGGCCGGGGCCAGGACCGCCTACTTGCGCTACGAATTCGAGACCGCGCAGTTCCCGAAAAACTATTTTGGGCCGGGCATCCAGACGGTTACCATGACGATTCATCATCAGGCCCGCGTCACCCATTTTGTTCCGTTGGAAGTGACCTACTGCTGGATCGAACATCGCGACTTTGGTGAAGTCGAGCGCCAACATACCGAGCTGATCACGTCGCCCGCTCACGAATATTGCATCAACATCGATGGCTTCCGTGATCCGACGATGAAATGGGTTCGTCTGAATCTTAAAGGCCAGGGTCCCGACGGCGATCGGGTGAAATACGGCTACGCCGACGGGCAGGACGTGGGAGCCGGGGCGAAACCGCCCTGGGTGCGCTATCGTTGGGGCCGGAACCTGGCGCGGGGCAAGACCTACACCCTGGATGGCAAGCAGGACGAGCGAAACCCGGATGGCGGCGGCGACCTCACCGACGGCCTGATTGCGCCGCCGGACACCTACGTGTCCGTCAAGTACATGCCGACCTCTGTCATGTTCGCCGCAGAGGCTTCTCCGATCATTACGGTGGATTTGGGCAGCGCGCAGACGGTGGCGGCAGTGCGCCTCCATGCGGGCCAGGAAGGCGGCTTTCATCTCTCCTATCCGGACAACCTGACCGTGGAAACCTCAACGGATGGCCAAACCTTCACCCCCGCCGGAGCAGCCGGATTCACGCAGGTCTTTGAGCCGCCCGCCGATTATATCCCGTGGGAACTCGATGAGTCGCTCCTCTTCAAAGACCTCCCCGCCGGGGGACGCCTGGCCTATCCGTTCCGGATCATCTTGGAAAAGCCCCTCGCCGCCCGCTTCGTGCGGGTGAAGTGTGCTGGCCGCAAGGGTTGGGGCATGCTGCTGTCCGAAATTCAGGTTTTCGACACGGTGAAGGTTGAGACCACCGTGCCGCCGCTGGTGGTGTTGCCGCGGCTGGCCGGGCAGACTCTCCGGTGAGACGCAGATATTGAGTTTCACGGATGGTGCATCCGCCGCCGGACAGTGCTCCCGCAGGGGTTCTGGGAGCATTTGATCTCATTCCACTTTGCTTTCAAGTTGAGCGCAATTAGCCCTCACCCGTCCTTCGGAC
>CAYHFE010000388.1:1573-7742 GCA_964355375.1 uncultured Verrucomicrobiota bacterium | reverse complement strand
GAAAGCTGGGAAGAATGCCGCCGCCACGCCGAGAGTTCAATTTCGTTGGGCGGAGCGGAGGCGCAACGTCGGAGCAGCGGCTGCATCCCGGCGAGCAGGCGGCGGAGTTGCTCGCGCTCAGTGGCCTGTTGTCGGCGGAACCTATCCCACCCGGACGAGCTCATGATCCTGGCGCAGATGGCGGGTGAAGGGAGTGGAGATGTCGAGGTCCACCAGGTCCACCGTGCAGCCCAGCAGATCGCTAAGACGGGCGCCGACCCGGTAAAACACGGCGGGGGGAAGGCCCGCCACGGCGATATCGATGTCGGAGCCGGGGCGCAGGCCGTCCCGTGCCGCGGAGCCGAAGAGATAGACTTCGCGCGCTCCAGCCGCCCTGAGTTCACGGGCGGCGCTGGCAACCAGTTCCTGTAGTTCGGCGCTCACAACTCGAGAAAGATGCCCTGTTTGAGGGCGCGAGTCAAAGCTTGCCTCCGGGCGCGCGCCACTGATGGCGCGCCGGACTTTTTGGAGCGACACGAGCGGAAGGAACGGATAGTTTGGCGGCCAGAGCAGAAGAGAACGAAGGGCAGCAAAATTGTCTGGAAACGAGATCGCGCCGAGAAAGAGGCGGCGATGGGGAGGAAGGGGTCCATCAATAAGGCGGGCTCCGGGTCCCGAACCCTGTTGTCAATGCCGGTTGGGCCGGATAGCCTGCCGGGAACGAGACACGTATGAATGCAAGCCTGCTAAAACGCCTGTTCGCGGCCATCCATGGCGGCCAAAATGGAGACGTGCAGGCTTTGTGTGACCGGATCATCAGCGAGGAGCGGCGGCTGGGGCACGAAAGGCTGGCGGAAGACCTGCAAACGATTGCGGTGGAAGCGCGGAAGAAAGCCGAAGCGAGGTCGGCGAAGCAGCTACCGTCAACCGGGGGTTCCCTGGTGGCCCTGCCGTCCAGCCGACGGGACTCATCGCCGCTGGTGCAGGTGATCCCGCACGAGCAACTGCGGCATCAGATGATCCTGGCCGAAGACGTGGAGAAGCGATTCCTGCGGCTGGAGAAGGAATATGCCGGGAGAAGACGACTGGAGGCGTTCGGACTGCGGGCGCGGAACCGGGTGTTGCTGCACGGTCCGCCGGGGTGCGGCAAAAGCCTGGGAGCCGAACGGCTGGCATGGGCGACAGGACTGCCGCTGCACAAGGTGCGCTTCGACACGCTCCTTTCCTCTTACTTCGGGGAAACCTCGGTGAACCTGCGACGGATTTTTGATTCGGCCAACCAAACACCTTGCGCGCTGTTCCTGGATGAGTGCGACACCATTGCTCGCGCTCGGGGCAACCGGAACGACGTGGGTGAGGCCCAGCGGATCGTAAACATGCTGTTGCAGATGCTGGATGATTACCGCGGCGACGGGATGGTTATCGCCGCGACGAATCTCGAGGAGTCCCTCGACCGGGCCATCTTAAGGCGCTTTGACGAGGTGGTCCTGATCCCGCAACCGGGGATGAATGAGATTGTCCGCCTTTTGAAAATGACATTCTCGGCGATTCGCGTGGAGCCCGGGATGCCGTGGCCACAAATGGCGACGAGGCTCGATGGGATGCCGTGCTCGGACATCGTGAAGTGCGCGCAGAACGCAGCCAAGAAGGCGGTGTTGACGAACCGCGAAAGCGTGACGCCCGGTGATCTGGAAGCCGCGCTGAGTGAGCTGCACGCGCACGCATAACCACCGCGCCGGGTTCGCAGAATGCCACACAGCAACTTTCCCCATCTCCCGCTGTTAGGCTTGGACAGGCTTGCCGTGACTTGCACATGGGTGTTGTCGGCAACAAGAAGATTGAAGAAGATTGAGCGAGTATGAGTTTTAAGCCTCCCAGCGATGATTTGATTCGGAAAGCGTTTCCAGAAATCCAAAGTCTCGCCCCACTCGACAAGGGCGGGTTCAAAGCCGTCTATCGCATCGCCATCGACGGCAAGGCCGAGGCGTTCAAACTGATTCTAATTCCGGCGTATGCGGGCTACCCGGATGCGGATTCGCTGCGTCAGGAAAGCATCGGGCGGGTGCGCCGCGAAATCGCGGCCCTCGCCCGTTCCATCGGGCCGGAAATCGTCAAACTCGGTTCGCTGCCGTTGACCGCCATGAAAATCGGCGATGCGGATTACGTGGCTTACTCGGAGGAGTTCCTTGAGGGCGACGACCTTTGGAAGCTGCTCAACTCCGGGATGCCGAAGCCGCCGGAAAGCGAGTTACGGCTGTTGTTTGCCACGCTGCTGAAGGCCATCCGGGAGTTGTGGGGACATGGCTACATCCACCGGGACATCAAGCCCAAGAACGTAATGAAGCTGAACAACGCGGCCCGCCAGTTCGTGCTGCTGGACTTGGGCATCGCCTACTCGGTGCAGGAGACGGCGTTGACGGCGAATCCCGGCGAGAGGATGCCAGTGGCAACTTATCGCTATCTCGCGCCGGAAATGATGAATCCGAATTTCCGCGAGACGATTGACTATCGGTGCGATCTCTACACCGCCGCCATGACCGTGTTTGAATACGGTGCGCAACGTCATCCGCTGGCGCAGAATAAGGATGATTTGATGCGAACCATTTCCCGCGCGTTGCACCAGCCTGCCGAATCGTTGACAAGATTGCGACCGGACCTGTCCGCCGACTTTTGCCAGACAATTGACCAGATGCTCAAGAAGAAGCCTGTGTTGCGGCCCGCCAATCTGAATCTGTTGATTAAACGCATGGAGAGCGGCCTATGAAGCTATTTGCACAACATGGCGCACAGGAAGGGGAGAAAATCAAAGAGGGCCTTACCCGGGGCTTGTTGGACGGTGTCATCTATAGCCCGCGCGACGTGTCCCTGGAAACGCTGCGGGGCAAGCTGGACTTTTTGTCGGACGAATACCCGAGCGGCGAACGCTTCGTTGACCCGCAATACTACGCCATTTTCCTGAATGGCACGGAAGAAGCCCGACTCGGCTATTTGCTCGACGATTACGGCGCTTACTTCCAAGGACGGAGGCGTGCCCAACTGGAACGTGAGAACCAGATTCAGCAAGATCTGGGGTCCGCGCTGAAATTCCAGACTGACTTGAACGTCACGGGCGTCATTGCCCCCAACATTCTCATCCCGAACTCCCTCAACTCGATTGAAGCAGTTATTGCGAAGAATTTCATTCGACTGGCGGCAGAGGGGCATCGGAAGCTGAAGGAGGCACGTCCGTTGTATGCGACGCTGGCCATTTCCCGCAACGCTCTGGGCGACAAACAGGAGTTGGTCGAGTTTCTCAACGAGATTACCCTAATGGAAGACCCACCAAAGGGGTTTTACGTGCTCATTTCGGGGCGTAACACGGAAGCACGTTCCGACATCTACAACACGGATGTCATCGCAGCGTGGATGTTCCTCAACCACGCTTTGACCGTGAACGGCTTCGAGGTCATCAACGGCTATTCCGATATGCTCACGCCGTTCTTGGGCGCGGCCGGCGGCAAAGCAGGCGCGCTGGGCTGGTGGTCGAATCTGCGGTCGTTCTCGCTCGACCGTTTCGCACCGTCGGCAGGCGGCGGACGGTTGCCAATTCAGCGTTATCTTGCGCTCGCGCTCTTGAATCGCATCGCCTTCTACGAATTCGACCAGCTTCGGAAGCTGATGCCTAGCGTCCAGAACGAGCTCCCAGCGGACGCCCTCTACGATTCGGCAATCGGCTCCGAGCCACAACGAAACATCGAAGTCGTTCAGTCTTGGGAGGCGGTGAAAGCAATGAATGAAACCCTTCTGGCATCAGACCAAATCCAATCGCTAAAAAATTGCCGGGACGCCGTGGCAAAAGCGACGAACGCCTACGAAGTAATTCAAGGACTTTCGATTCGGCTCGACGGAAAATCAAACGCGGAACATCTGCAACCGTTGGCGGATGGACTCCGGCAATTTGCCAAACTTGCTGAATTTGAGGAAGCGGCCAAGTGATTCGAGCGCCTTTTCGTTGGCTCGGGCGTTGCGTGGTTTCGCGTGGCGTGGAGTGAAGAGTCTGCGGATTGTCCCGGTCGCCTTGTCGAAGCTCCACAGGCCGACGCTCAAATCACGGAACAGTTTCAATTCCATTTTTGCGGCTTTGACGGCATCGGTCGGCAGGACGACAATCGCAACGTCGGCAAAATAACCGTAGCGGTAAGCTTGAGCGAGTCCCTTCCGCCAGTCGGTCAGTTTCATCTCGAATGCGGTGAGCTTTGGCGAGGCCAGCCGGAATTTAATCTTCTCGATGGACAGCGCGGAGGCGTCTTCGCTCGGGGCGGAATGCCGCCAAGCGAGCCAGACGAAATCCGCGATTCCGAATCCAGACAATGCAAACTCGCTGCCGCCAATGCCGTGCGGCGCGACGGAAGCAATGTAGGCTTTGGTGAAAGCCGAGACGAAATTGGATTCCCCCCTCTTGCGGCCAACTTTCGCAGGCAAGTTGCGCCTCGGATGGCGAAGTTTGAAATCGAGAATGTGCGCCGTTTTCATCAAGGTTTCCAATGCAGGATAGGCAGATTCAGTGTGTCGCTCAACACGAAACATTGCCGTGTTGGGGCGGAGGGAGATAGTGGCGAGCCGTCGGCATTGACGCCTCCGAGTGCCTCCGAGCAGCATTCCGACCATGAGCCATAGTCTCCTGGTGACGGCGGGCACGAGCGAGCACGACCCGCGCCGGGGTTTCTTCCCCGCGCAAAGTCCACGAATGGCTCAACCCAGGTGACGCGATGCTCAACCCAATCGTCTTTACCGAACGCGTGGTGCGGGACTTCCTGCGCTACCAGCTCACGACGTATCCGTTCGCCGATGGGCGGCTGCACGCGCAGTTGCGGGCGTTGTTGAACCTGGCGGAGACTCGGCAGTCGCCATTGATGCGAGGGCCATACATCAGCCTGAGCCGGCCCTTCGAGCAAGGGCCGGCGGTGGCGGATCTGTGCCACGAAGGCGTGCTGCATCCGCAGATGGAAAACATCGCGGCGTTTCCGCATGTGTTCGGGCATCAGGAAGCGGCCATTCGCGCGATTGCGGGCAGACGGACGACGTTGATCTCGACCGGGACGGGGTCGGGCAAGACGGAGGCGTTTCTTTACCCGATTATCAGCCGCTGCCTGCAATTGCGGGATGCGAACGCCCCGGCCGGGATCGTGGCGGTGCTGATCTATCCGATGAACGCGCTGGCGGAAGACCAGTTGGAACGGTTGCGTGGGCTGCTGGTGGGTTCGGGAATCACCTTCGGCATGTATGTGGGCAAGACGCCGGAGCGAGCGGCAGACGTGACGGGACGGCGGCTGGATGAGGCTTCCCGCGCGGCGTATGAGGCTGCGTGCCGGCGGCGGGAACAGGAGCGCGAGCAACGGCGCGCGGCGGGCAACCAGGCGATCCATCCGCCTGAAGAGCGATGTTCACGCGAGGAGATGCGCGTCGCCGGCCAACAGCCGCGCATCCTGCTGACGAACGGGAAGCAGCTCGAGCTGCTGCTGACGCGGCAGCGGGACGTGGAGTTGTTCGACGCGGCGCAACTGGAGTTTGTGGTGTTCGATGAGGCGCACACGTTCAGGGGCGCGCAAGGCGCGGAGACGGCGTGTCTGGTGCGGCGGCTGCGGGCGTTTTGTGGGCGCGACGCGACGCAGACGACGTGCATTGCCGCCTCGGCTACGATGGTGGATGCCCATGGGGGTGAGAATGCCGGACGGGATTTTGCGGCGCGATTTTTTGCCGTGCCACCGGAGCGTGTGGAGGTGGTGATGGAGCGGTATCGCGATGATGATTGGGCCACGGCGCGCACCTGGCCAGCGCCACTGTCGCTGCCGCCTGCCGAAGCGCTGGAACAAGTGTTGCGGGCGCTGGGCGAGAATGACGGAGCAAATGCGCCGGCGGCAATCCAGTCGGCCACGGGATTGGAACTGCCGGCGGACTGGCGCGAGCCGTTGTATGCGCACTTGGCGGCGAATGAGTTGATTTACCGGTCGGCGCAGATGTTGCAGCGTCCGCAGCGGTTGGACGGTTTGCAGGCGGCGCTGGCACAAGAGGCCGGGCGGACCGTGAGCGAGGCGGAAGTTCTTTTGTGGATGGCTCTGGGAGCGGCCAGCCGGCAGGCGGGTCGGCCACTGGTGCGCCCGGTGTTGCACGTGTTCGTGCGCGGCGTAGGCGGCGCGGTGGTGACTTTTGC
>CAYHFE010000388.1:0-1473 GCA_964355375.1 uncultured Verrucomicrobiota bacterium | reverse complement strand
TGGTGGACCGGCTGGTTTCGGACGAAGAAGACGCGGACGAGGACGTGCCGCGCCGGACCGCCGCCCTGTTTGTCTGCCGCCACTGCGGAACTGGCCATGGGGAGAATGTTTCCAGTTTCATCGCGTGCGGTCGGCGAGTCTGTGCACGGGAATCCAGAGACGCAGGAACAAGACCGGCAAATCCGGCAGCATTTGAGGAACGAGAACTACCAGGTGTTCGAGATCGCGTGCACGGAGCTCTCTGATCGAGATCGAGTCTCTGCACATTTCTATCGGCTCGGAAGGCTCTTGCTGGACCGGACGGCAGCGGACCGAATTCGAGCCGAGGGCGAGTGGTTTGAATAGAAGTGCCGAATTGAGTAGGGCAAACAATGTCGCACGACAGTAGTGCGGGATCGTCATGACAGGGGTGCGCCAGTCATCGGCGACCCGATCCGGGGTTTGGCAGAGGCCCATACCCTCCGGCACGGGATACTCGCGAAGGTCGATTTCCGGAAGCCTGTCGCAGTCCCTCCGGGCACTCCAAGGCAGGATTTCGGACCGGTTGCGTCTTGAATGCCCCGGCCGTTCCGCTACACTCGCACCATCAGATAAGGCAAACACAGGTCGATAATTTCCGACACGACTCTCATGAAAACCCAGCCCCCGTTCCACTTGGCGCAACAATTTTGCGCCGGTCTGGTCTTGAGTTCACTCCTGCTCGCTCTCCCGCCACTCACGACGAACGCCGCGCCGACGAAGATTGGGTTGGTCACGGACGGCGCGGTCGCCCGGCCGGTGCAGCACGGATTGGACAAGCTGAAGCTGGCGCTCCAACAGAAAGGCGCCACGGCGACGGAGTCAACCTCGCTGCGGCAGGCCGAAGGCGACACGGTGCTCGTGGCCGGCCTCGCCGGCGGGGCAGGGGAAGCGGCCCGACTCGTGTCGGATCTGAAGCTCACTCTGAAAGCGGGACCGGAATCGCTGCTCATCCACAGGTTCAATCGCGATGGCAAAACCGTCGTGTTGGTGGCGGGAAGCGACCCGCGCGGATTGATGTACGCCTTGCTCGAGGTGGCGGACCGCGTGAACTGGGCGAAGTCAACCGATCAACCGTTGAGCGAGATCCGCGACCTGGAGGAGAGCCCGTTCACGCCGGAGCGAGCGTTGTCCCTTTACACCTTTCACCGGGCCTATTGGGAAAGCCGGTTCTACGATGAAGCCTACTGGGCCAAGTATCTGGACGTGCTGGCCCGGAACCGATTCAATGCGGTGGTCGTCATTTTCGGTTATGAAAACGGCGGCTTCCTCGCTCCGTGCTATCCTTACTTTTTCGACGTGGAGGGCTTCCCGGACGTGCGGATGGTGGGGATCACTCCGGCGCAACAGCAGCGCAACTTGGCCGCGCTGAATCGACTGATCCAAATGGCGCATGATCGGGGACTGAAATTCAGCGTCGGCATCTGGGACCACATCTATCGCGGCGGGGTGCAG
>CAYHFE010000387.1:0-7756 GCA_964355375.1 uncultured Verrucomicrobiota bacterium | reverse complement strand
GACTTTGATGCGTTCGTCAGCTTCCTCAAGGCGCATGAACACAACTTCACCCTGTGGTGGTGGACCGAGCCGCCGAAATTCCGGAGCCTGCCGACCACGGAATCTTCCCGCCGGATTTCACGGTGAGTCCGTTTCCCTGGATGAGGACAGGGCCAGGCGGGGCAACCGCTGGCGGATTGAAATCCACAATGCTTGGGCTGGCCAAAGCTCCATGGTCCCGGTATCGTCCGCACGTCACCAATCAATCGTGGGCACTTCTATGAATACCATCACGCGCAGGAAATTTCTGAACAATTCAATGACGGCCGGACTGGCGCTCGGGATGCCGAGAATAGTGATCGGCGCCGAGGGTTCGTCCCGATCTCCAGGCCCCAACGACACGGTGCGTGTCGCCGTGATCGGACTCGGGTCAACCACCGTGGTGGGGGGTGTCGGCGGACGAGGGCATCAACTCATTCCCCGGGTGCGAGAGGTCCCCGGCGCAAGGATCGTTGCGCTGTGCGACGTGGACCAGGCGCACCTCGACCGCGAAGCTCAGCCGTTCAAGGACTGGGGCGAAAAGGTCGCTACTCACCGCGATCTCCGCAGGGTTTACGACGACAAAGACATCGACGCCGTCGTGATCGCCTTGCCCAATCATTGGCATGCGTTGGCGACGGTTTGGGCCTGTCAAGCCGGCAAGGACGTTTATGTGGAAAAGCCGTTTTCCTACAACCTCTGGGAAGGACAGCAAATGGTGGCTGCGGCCCGGAAGCACGGCCGCATGGTCCAGGTGGGCACTCAGAATCGGTCGAGCGCGCTCCTGCGCCAAGCGTTCGAGTACCTGCGCAGCGGCCAAGTCGGGCCCATTCGCTATGCGCATGCGCTCGTGTACCGGGCGCGCGGCGGGATCGGCACGGTCAACACAGCGACGCCCTGGCCCGACACCGTGGACTATGATCTTTGGTGCGGTCCCGCGCCGAAGACGCCGCTCCTGCGCAAACAACTGCACTACGAATGGCACTGGTTCTGGGCTACGGGCAACGGCGAGATGGGCAATAATGGAATTCATGTCATTGACATTTCCCGATGGGCTTTGGGTCAAAATCAGCCGCCTCCGCGCGCCATGAGCATTGGGGGACGGTTTGCCTTCAACGACTGCGGCGAGACAGCCAACACGCACATCGCGTTGTTGGATTACCAACCAGCCCCGCTCATCTGCGAGGTCCGCAACGTGCGCGCCTCCAAGAGTCCGGACGCCATGGGCAAGTTCCGGAACCAAGACCGCGGCCTCGTGATTGACTGCGAAGGCGGCTACTTCGCCGGTGATGCGTCTGGCGGCGCCCTCTTCGATAAGCAGGGCAAAAAGATCAAAGATTTTCCCGACGACGGTAGCTCGAAGGGATTGGAAACCTTACACATGTCCAACTTCGTGGCCGCCGTTCGCAGCCGGAAAGCCGGCGACTTGGCGGCGGAGGCATTGCAGGGACATCACTCCACGGCCTGCTGCCACCTGGCGAACGTCTCCCATCGACTCGGCAAGCAGGCACGGCCCGAGGTCATCCGGGAAACGATCCAGGCGAACCGGGAACTCTCGGATGCATTCGAGCGCTGCCGCGAGTACCTGCGCGAAAACGAAGTGAACTTGGACTCGACGCCGGCGGTGCTTGGCCCCTGGGTCACGTTTGATCCGAAGCGGGAACGGTTCGTCAACGATTTCGCGGACCAAGCGAACGCGCTTTCGCAGCGGGAATACCGACAACCCTTCGTGGTGCCAAGGATCGCGTAACGTTTGCAGCCAGACGACACAACGATCGATCCAGGTCGAACAGGGTAGGCTGCTCTTCCGGACGCCGAATCCGTGGCTGCCCTGGGCCTAGACATGCAGTTCCGTCGCTGCTTTCGCGCGCTTGAGGGCGAGGTCCATCACCACGCTGTTCTCGGCGCCGGCCACCGGGTCGCCGCTGGCACGCACCAGGAAGATCGGGGGAGTCTCCCGCGGAATCCGCATAGAGGGCGCAAGGAAATCCGATGCGGAAGATGTTGACGCGCCCTGAAGGTTCGGATAGGTGCCGATCAAGAACTGCTGACGTTTCCCGTGTTTGCGCGAGCGGCGAATTCCCTGGCCTGAGCAGGACCACTGGTCTTAGAATGAGCCCGTGAACCGCCACCCACTCCCATCTCTGCTCCTGCTCTCTTGCGCGGTCAGTTTCGTGAGTCTAGCGATGACCGCGCGAGCGCAGGAAAACGCCCCGCCAACAAACCCGAGCAGCCTCCAATGGTTTCGGAACGCGAAACTCGGCCTCTTCGTGCATTGGGGACCAGTCAGCTTGCGCGGCACCGAGATCGGCTGGTCGCGGGGCGCCGGGGTGCCCGAATCCGAATACGATCTGCTTTATCGGCGGTTTAATCCCACGAACTTCGAGGCGCGGGCTTGGGCAAAACTCGCCCGGACCATCGGCGCCAAATACCTGGTTCTGACGAGCAAGCACCATGACGGGTTCTGCCTCTGGGACACGAAACTGACCGATTACAACATCATGAATACGCCTTTCCACCGCGATGTGGTGAAGGAGTTGGCCGCGGCCTGCCGGGCCCAAGGGGTCGTGTTTTGCACCTACCACTCCATCTGCGACTGGCGCCAGCCCGACTATCCTTTGGGCAGCCCTGGAGGCAAGAGTCGCAAGCCTTCCCCCGATATGGACCGATACAACGCCTATCTCAAAGGCCAAGTGGCGGAACTGATCCGGAACTATGGCCCGCTCGGGATCATGTGGTTCGACGGGGAATGGGAAGAGCCTTGGACCCCTGCTCGCGGGCTTGACCTTTACTCCCATTGCCGAAGTCTTCAGGATTCAATTTTGGTGAATAACCGCGTCGGCAAAGGCAGGCGAGATATGGAGGGCACGACCGCTGCCGGGGCATTCGCCGGAGATTATGATACCCCTGAGCAACGGGTCGGGAAGTTCCAGAACACTCGTCCGTGGGAATCCTGCATCACCATCTGCCAGCAGTGGGCCTGGAAGCCAAATGACCAGCTCAAGTCCTTGAAGGAATGTGTTCACACCCTCGTCCGCACCGTTGGCGGGGACGGGAACTTGCTCTTGAATGTCGGCCCGATGCCCGGAGGTGAAATCGAACCGCGCCAGGTCCAACGTTTGGAGGAACTGGGCCAATGGATCAAACAACATGCCCGGAGCATTTATGGCACTCGGGGGGGACCCTTTAAGCCTGGGGCCTGGGGCGTCAGCACCTACAAAGGTCGAACCGTTTATCTTCACGTCCTGGACTGGGGAGGACAGGAAACTCTCGTGCTCCCTCCCCTTGAATCCAGAGTTCTTAAGGCATCGGTGCTTTCCGGCGGTCGTGCGACGGTGACGCAGACTCAGGCCGGCCTCGAGATCGGCGTGCCCTCGTCCAAGCGACAGGCCCTCGATACCGTGGTTGTCCTGACAATGGCGCAGCCCGTCTCCGAGACAGTTCCGAGGTAGCCGCCACTCCGGACTCCGGACCCGGTTCTCCTCATGGACGCGTTTTGACTTCCTTCCGGTACGGAGGTGCTCGGGCTCGAAATACGCCGGTTCGATCAAATGCGTGGTCGGCAAGGCCCCTGATCGCCGATTCGATCGCAAGGAGTGAGTTTCAGCAAAATATGACAAAACGAATTGGGTGGGCGTCCCCTGCCCGGACCTTCCCTCGTCTTGGCCAGTGGGTGACCCGGACAGTCCGAGGCGGCCTCGGTTCCACAAACGTCCGGCTCACGGGTGCGGCGAGTCACTCGAAGGCAAGCCAGCTGCCGTTTTTGGGATGAATGACCCCCTGGCTGTGACAGCCAATAGGCCTGGCGCGATTTGCGGTGAGTGATCCATGCCACGGTGCTGCACCAGGCGCTCCGAAGCCGGTGCCCGCGGGTCTGTTTTAGTGGGTCTTTTTTTGTTTCACCGCAGCCGCCGTTCGCTACCATCGACCTGAACCAACTCAAAGAAAGGGCATCAACTATGTCTAGGAAATCACTCACCGCTCATTGCTCAGAAATCTCACGCCGAGATTTTCTCCGCCGGGGCGCCATGCTGACCGCCGCCGGAGTGGCCTTGCCCCAGTTTCTACCTTCCGGCGTGCGGGCCGCCAACGGACAGCTCGGCGCCAACGACAAGATTGGCATTGGCTTCATCGCCATCGGACGGCAAGCCTCAGATTTGCTCCGAGGCGCGGCGCTGTTACCGGAGACGCGCATCCTCGGCTTCGCCGACGTCAACCTGAAGCGAGCCCGCGAGGCGGCCGCGAGATACAAAGCGGATGCCTACCAGGACTACCGCCGCCTCCTGGAGCGGAAGGATATCGACGCCATTATCACGGCCACGCCGGATCATTGGCGGGCGCTGGTCTGCATTCACGCCGCCCAAGCCGGGAAAGATATCTATGGCGAAAAGCCGATGTCGCTGACGATCCGCGAAGGACGCTTGATGGTGGAAGCGGTGCGCAAGTACCAACGGGTCTTCCAGACGGGCAGCCAGCAACGATCGCAGCGCCAGAATATCGCCGGTTGCGAACTGGTGCGCAGCGGGGCCATTGGTAAAATCAAGCGCGTCATCGCCTGCAATTACCCTAGTCCTTGGGAAGGCGATTTCCCGGCGCAGCCCGTGCCGGACGAATTAAACTGGGATATGTGGTGCGGACCGAACCAGATCGTGCCGTTCAATCAAGATCTGTATCTGCCGCGCGCGAATCCGGGCTGGATTTCATTTCGACCCTACTCCGGCGGCGAGGTCACGGGCTGGGGAGCCCATGGTTTGGATCAGGTCCAAAGCGCCCTCGGCATGGACGAGAGCGGGCCGATCGAAGTCTGGGTGGAAGGCCCGAAGTTCAATCCGCCCACCTACACGAAACCCGAGAGCCGGGCGCGCGGCGAACAAACCTGCATGGCGCCAAAGGTGTTCTTCCGGTATCCGGGCGACATCATTATGGAATTTGCCGATGGCCCCAATGGCGGCGCCGTGTTCATCGGCGAGAAGGGCAAGATCACGATCAACCGGGGCGTGTGCCAATCCGAGCCGAACGAGGAACTGGCCGAAAACGCGCTGCGGAAGGCCAAGGACAAAGGCGGCAATCATATCCAGGACTGGTACAATTGCATCAAGAGCCGGGCGAAACCGCGCGCCGATGTCGAGATCGGCCAGCGCTCCACCACGGTCTGCCACTTGGCCAACATCGCGCGCTGGGCCGGACGCAAGCTGCGCTGGGATCCGGTGAAAGAGATCTTCCCGGACGACCAGCAAGCCAACGAATATCTGGATCGTCCGCGCCGCAAGCCGTGGGAACTGCCCAAGTCGGTCTGAAATGGGGTTTCAATCCAAACTGCGGCAGAAGTCGAGAGTCGCTGAACTTTCCAGAATGAGTGAAGTGATGCGCATTCTGGACACTTACCAGTCGGGCGACCCCGAAGCCGTCGAAGGTTGCTCCCGCTCGTCTATAAGGAACTGCGCAGGCTGGCGACGGGCATGCTGGATCAGGAAGCTCCGGAAGAGCCGCCCACCTTGCCGGCTCGCTTTGGGACGATGAACCTGAAGGGGCGATGGGGAGCGCGGGCTTTCTCCAGCTTGGCGCGCTGGGCGGCAAAGCGGACTTCGGCGAAGCGCAGGAAGATGAGGCCGAGGACAGGCGCGGAGGATTCCTGGGATTTGAGGCCGGAGTTGGCGCAGAACTGGTCGGCGGCGTCCCCGAGGCGTTTTTCCAGCGCGGCGTTGGCGGTGTCCTTTTCGGATGGGGCGATCCAGATCATGCGGGAACAGTAAAAATCGACTTTGAACGCAGCGAAAAACAGAGGAAGGAGCTGAGGCAAATCGATATTTTCCCTTGGATTTTTATGACAATGGTGTCAGGCGTCATTCCCACGAACTCGATTTCTGATGATCTGGTTTAGCGCAAGAAGACGAGGTTCGCCTGGATGGTCCCATCGGCGACTTGTCCCCGACCCGACAACGAAATCTTCTCTTTGGATCCGACGCCGTCGCAATTGATGGAAGTTGCTCCAATTCCCATCTTGCCCGTCAATCGTCCTTTATCGAAGCTACCACTGAACGTGACTTCGGCAGGACCTTGGGTCGAGACGATCGTGAGCACGCCTTCCTTTAGGGTTGCCGGTGCGGTTCCTTGGTTTTGGCTCCAGACAGAAGGATCGTCGGCGGCTCCGATGGTTCCACCAACGCCAAACTCTGAGCCATAACGGATGATGATCGCGTTTCCACGTCTTTTCTTCGCCTCGGATACCGCGTCGCCAATCACGTCTTCATCCCAAGACTGATTCGGATCCTCGAAGCGGACGCTTCCTATGATGTCATCAGGTTTGTCCGGCCAACTTCGATAGACGGGCAACGAGAACGAAGTTTCTGCGATCGACTCCTGAACAACAGGCCAGACGCGTCTTGAACCGGAGTACTAACTGAAGCGCATCGGTGAACACGCGGTGATCATCAAACTGAGCATCGAGATTGGGAGAAGCTGGGGAACCTTGTTTTCATAGTTCGTTTCACGAATCTTGAGGGCTTTGTCCGGTGGCGGACCCCGCTCGATACCCGCTCGATCCACTGCGCTTCGTCGTCAGGTTTGGCTCGTCCCTCTCTTCGTCTCGTCTGCTCCGGGCAGCTCCACTCACCGTTCCGCAGCTCACTGACCTGGGGCCAGAACCGGACGGAACCCAATATCGTAGTCCCTGAAGTCCGGAGCGTCGCCGTAGCGCAGCGCAGAACGGCAGTCCCAGGTGTAGTAGTACCAACCGCCCCCGCGAAACACCCGGTACAATCCCGAAGTCGGCCCTTTCGGATCTCCGAAAGGCTCTGCCCTTGATCCAAGCGACTCTGCACCCTGGCACGCACCTCCGGGGTCAGGTCCTTCGGCTTACAGCCTCGAGTGCGCGATTGAAAAAAAGCACGGGCACCCTCGGCACGGTATCGTTTGACCCACCGTTTGAGCGCCCGCGGTTTAATCTGGAAGGCGCGTGTCAGGTTGGCTTGGCACACCGTGCCGTTGACGTAGAGTTGGCTGACGATCATGCGGAAGGAATCCAGGTCATCAACCGAGTGGGAAAACACCGGCATCGTGCCGCAGTAATAGACCACACTGTTCTCCTTTCTCTCGTAACCGACGTCGTTGGTAATCGGGGTTACGCCGTCGGAGAAAATGGGCAGCTGCATCTGAGGCATGCCCCAGGTTTTAGAAGCCCTGACCATGGCAAGCAAGCGGCCTCTCAGTGGCCGGAAGTGGCTCCGATCGGGGGGGGGGACGCGTTGGAGGCAATTCGGTATCAACTCCAGTTCCTGCCGTTTTTCCCATCAAGCAGGGCTAAATCAGCGACTTCATTGGACTTTTTACTGAATTCGCGTTCCGCTGAGATCTGGTGCCCTGAAATTAGTGCGCCGCAGCGTCGGTCGTAGAGTTCACCTTCTTGATCATGGCAAAGCTATGTTTCACGCGCAGATGACCCTATACCCGCATCGCCAGGGCGCCGCCGTCCTTGTGTCCAAGCCAACGGCTGATCGTAGGTATGTCCACGCCGGATTCAATACAGGTCGTGGCGAAGAAATGCCGGAAATCGCGGTGGGTGAATTGGGGCAATTCCAGTTTGCGACAAGTGGTCTGAAGGCATTTCTTGGCGTCCTGGATCCGGCTGATGGTGTCGGACACACCCGGTTGAAGCCGCTGCTTGATCCAAGCGAAGGGTGTCGAGTTCCCGAACGAAGCTCGACGAAGACAATGAAGCGCCGCGTTTCTCGACCCATTT